>CACZPU010000068.1 GCA_902783165.1 uncultured Prevotellaceae bacterium | reverse complement strand
GGTGGCAAAAGTGCCCAAATATTGGTTTTTTGATATTTTCATTCCACTTTTTTCAGTTTTTATGGCACAAAGGTATTAAAAAATATACGAATATCGAAATGATTTTGTAAATTTGCACAAAAATTAAAACATTCGTGACAGACAGACATATTGTATTAGAGGAAATAGACCCGGTTGTGTTCTACGGGGTGGGCAACGCGCATCTGCAGATGATGAAGGCTCTCCACCCCAAGTTGCGCATCGTGGCAAGAGACAATGTGATGCGTGTGCTCGGCGACGAAGAGCACATCGACGAGTTCGCCCGCCGCGTGGAGAAGATGCGCCAGCACGTGGTGAAATACAACCGTATTAGCGAGGAGGACATCCTCGACATCATCAACGGACGGAGCACCAAGGACGAGGCGGTGAAGGGCGTGGTGGTGTACAACATCTCGGGGAGGCCCATCAAGAGCCGGAGCGAGAACCAGCAGAAACTCATCGACGCCTTCGACAAGGACGACATGATTTTCGCCGTGGGACCGGCCGGCACGGGAAAGACCTACCTGAGCATCGCCCTGGCCGTGAGGGCGCTCAAGGAGAAGACCGCCAAGAAAATCATTCTCAGCCGACCGGCCGTGGAAGCGGGCGAGAAACTGGGATTCCTGCCGGGCGACCTCAAGGACAAGATAGACCCCTATCTGCAACCGCTCTACGACGCGCTGGAGGACATGATTCCCACCGCCAAACTCCAGGACATGATGGACAAGCACGTCATACAGATTGCTCCCCTCGCCTACATGAGAGGAAGGACGCTGAGCGACGCGGTGGTGATTCTCGACGAGGCGCAGAACACCACATCGGCACAAATCAGGATGTTCCTCACGCGCATGGGATGGAACACCAAGATGATTGTGACGGGCGACATGACGCAGATAGACCTGCCGCGCGAGACACGGAGCGGACTCAGAGAGGCCATGTCCATCCTGAAAGGCATTGAGGGCATCTCGTTCGTGGAACTCAACAAGAAAGACATAGTGAGACACAAACTCGTAACACGTATCGTCAACGCCTACGAGGCTTACGACAAACAGATAAAGGAACAAACAAATGAAAGCATTGACAAGAACTGACTTCGCGTTCGAAGGTCAGAAAAGCGTTTATCACGGTAAAGTGCGTGATGTGTACAACATTAACGACGACCTGCTGGTGATGGTGGCAACAGACCGCATATCGGCATTCGACGTGGTGCTCCCCAAGGGAATACCCTTCAAGGGACAAGTGCTCAACCAGATTGCAGCCAAATTCCTAGACACCACCACCGACATCTGCCCCAACTGGAAACTGGCCACTCCCGACCCGATGGTCACCGTGGGACTGAAGTGCGAGGGATTCCGCGTGGAGATGATCATACGCTCCATTCTCACCGGCTCGGCATGGAGAGAGTACAAGAAGGGTTGCAGAGAACTCTGCGGAGTGAAATTGCCCGACGGAATGCGCGAGAACCAACGATTCCCCGAACCCATCATCACACCAACCACCAAAGCCGACGAAGGCCACGACATGAACATCTCGAAGGAGGAAATCATCGCGCAGGGCATCGTGAGCAAGGAGGACTACGAACTGATGGAGAAATACACACGGAAAATCTTCGCACGAGGACAGGAGATTGCCGCCAAGCAGGGACTCATTCTCGTGGACACGAAATACGAGTTCGGAAAGAGAGACGGCAAGGTGTACCTCATCGACGAAATACACACGCCCGACTCAAGCCGATACTTCTACGCCGACGGATACGAAGAGAAGTTCGAGAAGGGTGAGCCTCAGCGACAACTCTCCAAGGAGTTCGTGCGCCAATGGCTCATAGACCACAACTTCATGAACGAGCCCGGACAAGTGATGCCCGAAATAACCGACGAATACGCCGAAAGCGTGAGCGAACGGTACATCGAACTCTACGAGCACATCGTGGGAGAGAGGTTCGACAAGGCCACCGAGCAGGGCGACATCGCCAAGCGCATAGAGAAAAACGTGGCCGAATATCTCGCCACAAGATAACACGCCCAAACAAAAAGGGAAATGTACAGGCAGGAGAAGATAACACCCTACAACGACGGCAAGGAGAAAGGCAAGCAGGTGGAGCAGATGTTCGACAACATCGCACCCACCTACGACACCCTCAACCACCGGCTCTCGTGGGAGATTGACAAGGGATGGAGGCGCAAGGCCATCAGGCAGGTGGAGCCCTTCACCCACCGCGAGGTGCTCGACATTGCCACCGGAACGGGCGACTTTGCCATTCTCGCCGCCAAGATGCTTTCCCCGGAAAGGCTGCTCGGAGTGGACATCTCGGAGGGGATGATGGAGATAGGAAGAGAGAAGGTGAGAAAAGAGCGGCTGGAGCACATCGTGGACTTCCAAAAGGAGGATTGCATGAACCTCAGCTTCGAGGACGAGTCGTTCGACGTGGTGACCGCCGCCTTCGGAATACGCAACTTCCAAGACCTCGACAAGGGGCTCAGCGAAATGTGCCGCGTGCTGAGGAAGGGAGGACACCTGAGCATACTCGAATTGTCGCAACCCGTGACCTTCCCCTTCAAGCAGCTCTTCTGGCTCTATAGCCACACGCTGCTGCCCATCTACGGCAAAATCATCTCAAAGGACAAGAGCGCATACAAATACCTCACCGCCACCATCGAGGCCTTCCCGCAAGGCGAGGAAATGGCCGGAATACTCAAAAGGGCGGGGTTCAACCAAGTGAAGTTCAAAAGACTCACCTTCGGCGTGTGCACAATGTATATGGCTACCAAATAGAAAAACGATATCGTGTGCACAAGGTACATGGCAACTAAATAAATAAACAATATCAAAGCATGGACAAATACGGACTCATAGGCTACCCGCTGGGACACTCCTTCTCCGTCAGCTACTTCAACGAGAAATTCGCCAGCGAAGGAATCGACGCCGAGTACATCAACTTCGAGATTCCTACCATCGACGCACTTCCCGAGGTGCTCGCCTCCAACCCGGAACTGAAGGGGCTCAACGTCACCATCCCCTACAAGCAGAAGGTGATGAGCTTCCTCGACTCCATCAGCCCGGAGGCAAGGGCCATCGGCTCGGTGAACGTGATAAAGGTGACCAACAAGGGCGACAACGTCTACCTCAAAGGGTTCAATAGCGACGTCATCGGATTCACCAAGAGCATTGAGCCCATGATCGAGCGATTCCACAAAAAGGCGCTCATTCTGGGAACGGGCGGCGCCGCGAAAGCCATCAACTACGGACTGAAGTCGCTCGGACTCGAAACATTGTTTGTGAGCCGATACGAGCGGCCGGGAACCATACAATACAAGCGCATCACGCCTGAGGTGGTCAAAGAATACAACGTCATCGTGAACTGCACTCCGTGCGGAATGTACCCACACACCGACACCTGCCCCGAACTGCCATACGAGGCGCTCGACGACCACAACCTGCTCTACGACCTCATCTACAACCCCGACGAGACACTCTTCCTCTATCACGGAAGAAAACAAGGGGCTTCGGTGAAAAACGGGCTTGAGATGCTTCTCCTACAGGCGTTCGCCAGTTGGAACTTTTGGCACGAGGACAAATAAACATTGAAGCAATGAAAGAAAACGGCTGCATCATCTATCTGGTTTCGTTGGGAGTGCTCGCACTCGTGCTCTTCCTACCATCGCTCGCATACAACATGAGCGGCGGACAACTGAGCGGCGCACATCTGACGGCCATCGTGTTCGGCATTACGGCCGTTGGATTCATCGCATGGTTCCTCTATGTGAAAACGCTTCGCAAGCCTTCGCTCAAAGAGCAAGACATCGAGTACGAAGTGAAAATGGAGATGAAGCAACTCGAGGACAAACTCACCAAGCCCGACAACGACAAGCAAAAGGACAAGGTAACCGACACGAAGAAGAACAAACCGTCGTTCAAGTTCGAGAAACTATACCTCGGAGCACTCTTCTGGGCCGTCATTCTATGCACCATCATCTCCTGCGAATATAGCATGGACCCCGACCCGGAGACAACCAAAAACGCCACCGTCTGGAATGCAGACAACATACCTCTGCCCCATCTCACCGACGGAAGACAATATGTGTCGAACCCCGACACCATTCTCTCACAAGCCACCGTGGACTCGCTCAACACCGTGCTCAGAATGCTCGACGAGAAAGAGGGCATTGAGTCGGCCGTCATCGTGGTCAACTACATCGAAAACCAAGACGCCTTCCGCATGGCGCAAGACGTGGGAAACAAATACGGTGTGGGAAGAAAGGAAACCGACAAGGGACTGGTCATCGTAGTGGCCTACATGGACCACCGCTATTTCATAGCACCGGGACGTGGGCTCGAAGCCATGTTCACCGACGCAGAGTGCTCACGACTGGCAAGAAACTACCTCACACCCTTCCTCAAAAACGAGAACCCCGACGAGGGACTGAAATACCTGGTGAACGCAACCTACGCAATGGCCGTGGAAAAACGAATGCTTGAAGGACCCACCGACGAGCAACTCGCACCCAAAAACCAAGAGGAGGAAACCGACCCCTTCTCTCTCGCCATCGGATTCCTCGCGCTATGGTTCGGCCTCTACGCCATTCTCAACAAGCGATACGAATGGCTCGCTCTTGCCACCATCGGAGGAACAGGCTACACCGGATACGGACGTTCGCGCATGGGAGGCGGCTCCAACTCGTGGGGAGGCTTCGGCAGAGGCGGAGGCTTTGGCGGAGGCTTCGGAGGTGGTGGCTTCGGAGGTGGCTACGGAGGCGGAAGCTTCGGTGGCGGAGGTGCCGGCGGAGGATGGTAAACCTACCTTGCGGGCAAAGCAAAGACATCGTTCGAAAACAAGATAAGAAAACAAATGAAGTATAAACAACAAAAAAGATTAGCATTATGAAAAAAGGTACCATTGCAATCATTGCCATCGTGGCAATTGCCGTCATTTATGGAGTTAGTGCTTATAACGGAATGGTAAGCGACCAAGAGTCTGCAACAACCGCACTGGCTAACGTACAGTCGGCCTATCAGCGCCGAGCCGACCTCATTCCAAACCTCGTGGAAACCGTCAAGGGATACGCCAAGCACGAGGAGGAAACATTCAAGAGCGTCGTGGAAGCGCGCGCCAAGGCTACTCAGATAACGCTCGACCCAACCAACCTCACACCTGAGAAGTTGCAAGAGTTCCAGAAGGCTCAAGGCGAACTCGGCTCGGCTCTCGGCAAACTCATCGCCGTGCAGGAGAACTATCCCGAACTCAAGGCCAACGAGAACTTCAAAGACCTGCAAGTGCAATTGGAAGGTACGGAGAACCGCATCAACGAGGCTAGAAACAAGTACAATGCCGTGGTTCAAACATACAACACCAGCATTCGCTCCTTCCCAAAGAACCTCTTCGCAGGAATGTTCGGATTCGACAAGATGAACAAGTTTGAGGCCGAAGCAGCAGCACAAAGCGCACCAAAAGTATCGTTCGACTAAAACAAAAAACGACAATACCGAGAAATGGACAATAAATACATGATGCGAGGTGTGAGCGCCGCCAAAGAGGATGTGCACAACGCCATCAGGAATATAGACAAAGGCATCTTCCCAAAAGCCTTCTGCAAAATCATTCCAGACATCCTCGGCGGCGACCCCGAGTATTGCAACATCATGCACGCCGACGGAGCAGGAACAAAAAGCAGCCTCGCATATTTGTACTGGAAAGAGACGGGTGACTTGTCGGTGTGGAAAGGCATTGCTCAAGACGCCATCGTGATGAACACAGACGACCTGCTCTGCGTGGGAGCCGTCGACAACATCTTGGTGTCTTCCACCATCGGACGAAACAAAATGCTCATTCCAGGGGAGGTCATCTCAGCCATCATCAACGGAACTGACGAACTCCTCAAAGAACTACGGGAGATGGGAATTGGCATCTACCCCACCGGAGGGGAAACCGCCGACGTGGGCGACTTGGTGAGAACCATCATCGTTGACTCTACCGTCACCTGCCGCATGAAGCGAGCCGACGTCATTGACAACGCAAACATCAAGCCGGGAGACGTCATCGTGGGACTCTCGTCTACCGGACAAGCCACCTACGAGAAGAAATACAACGGGGGCATGGGAAGCAACGGACTCACCTCGGCAAGGCACGACATGTTCGCTAAATACCTCGCCGAGAAATACCCCGAGAGCTACGACCATCAAGTGCCGGAACAACTGGTGTATAGCGGGAAATTCAAACTCACCGACAACGTGGAAGGCTCGCCGTTGGACGCCGGACAACTGGTGCTCTCACCCACCCGAACCTACGCACCCGTCATCAAGAAACTCCTCGACAACCTACGCCCGGAAATACACGGAATGGTGCATTGCACAGGAGGCGCACAAACCAAAGTGCTCCACTTCGTCAACGACAATTGCCGCGTGGTGAAAGACAACATGTTCCCCGTACCGCCTTTGTTCAAGGCCATTCACGACAGCTCAGGCTCTGAATGGCACGAAATGTACCAAGTGTTCAACATGGGGCACCGCATGGAAATCTACGTCAAGCCCGAAATGGCTCAACAAGTGATAGACATCAGCAAGCAGTTCAACATCGACGCACAAGTCGTTGGACACATCGAGGAAGGACCAAAGAGCCTTACCATCAAGAGCGAATATGGTACATTCAACTATTGAGCCTTGCCTTCAAAGGGCAAAGATAACACACTCAACATCAGAGCATTATCACTCAAGAGCAAAGAAGGCGCATTCAACCACTGAGCATCGTCTTCAAAGAGCGAACATGGAACATTCTACAACCTCAGAGCATCGTCTTCAAAGGGCGAAGATAGTACATTCTATTGCCGCGCTCTGCGTGATGCTGCTCACTCTTACAATGACCTCCTGCGGCTTCTTCGTGGAGGAAATCGTTGCGCCGATAGTGTCAGACCACGTGGCAGACGCCGTCAACCATTCGGGAAGCAGCAAATCGGCAAAAGGCAACCCTGTCAACGAAAAGCAAAAGGCCAAAGAGCAGGCACGCATGAAAGCCGAAGGGAAATGCCCGCAATGCTTAGGCATGGGGAAAACACCCGACGGACTCTACCAGTGCGACGCTTGCAAAGGAACCGGGAAATATACAGAACAAACACAACAATAATAATGGCAGAAACCACCAATAGCATTCTACAGAAACTCGACGGACTGGAGGCACGATTCGAAGAGGTGTCTACACTCATCACCGACCCTGACGTGATTGCCGACCAGCAACGTTTTGTGAAACTCACCAAAGAATACAAAGACCTGGGCGACATCATGGACGCCCGCAAAAGATACATTGCCTGTCTCAACGGTATCAAGGAGGCCAAAGACATTCTGGCCAACGAGGACGACCCCGAGATGAAGGAAATGGCTCGAGAGGAACTCGCACAAAACGAGGCCTTGCAACCCAAACTCGAAGAGGAAATAAAAATAGCCCTCATACCCAAAGACCCCGAAGACGCCAAGAACGTGCAAATGGAAATTCGCGCAGGAACAGGCGGAGACGAAGCATGCTTGTTCGCCGGCGACTTGTTCAAGATGTACAAGAGCTTCTGCGACTCCAAGGGATGGCAACTCTCCATCACAAGCGTCTCTGAAGGCGCCGTGGGAGGATACAAGGAGATTGACTTCGCCGTGAGCGGAGCAGATGTCTACGGAACATTGAAATACGAGTCGGGCGTTCATCGCGTGCAACGTGTGCCCGCCACCGAGACACAAGGACGTATGCACACATCGGCCGCCACCGTGGCCGTGTTGCCTGAGGCCGACAAGTTCGAGGTGCACGTCAACGAAGGAGAAATAAAGTGGGACACCTTCCGCTCTTCAGGCGCCGGAGGACAAAACGTGAACAAGGTGGAATCGGGAGTGCGGCTCCGCTACATGTGGAAGAACCCCAACACGGGCGAGACCGAGGAAATTCTCATAGAATGCACCGAGACGCGCGACCAGCCCAAGAACAAGGAGCGCGCTTTGAGCCGACTATACACATTCATCTACGACAAGGAACACCAAAAATACATCGACGACATCGCCTCACGAAGGAAAAGCCTCGTCTCCACAGGAGACAGAAGCGCCAAGATACGCACCTACAACTTCCCGCAAGGACGAGTCACCGACCACCGAATAGGCTATACCACACACGATTTGAGCGGTTTCCTCGGAGGCAACATACAAGACATGATCGACGCACTCACCGTGGCCGAGAACGCCGAGCGCATGAAAGAAACAGAACTATAACAACTATCAACCCTAAAGCCATGACAAGACAAGAATTGATTGAACAAATCAGGAAGAAGAAAAGCTTCCTATGCGTGGGACTAGACACCGACCCGAAGAAAATGCCACAATGCATCTTCGACCTCTACGACCCCATCTTCGAGTTCAACAAGGCCATCATCGACGCCACCGCACCCTATTGCGTGGCCTATAAGCCAAACCTCGCTTTCTATGAGGCTTACGGCATCAAGGGAATGAGCGCATTCGTGAAAACCGTAGAATACATCAAGGCCGAGCACCCACACCATTTCATCATCGCCGACGCTAAACGAGGAGACATCGGAAACACTTCGGCCATGTATGCACGAACCTTCTTCGAGGAATACAACATCGACTCGCTCACCGTGGCGCCCTATATGGGAGAAGACAGCGTGAAGCCCTTCCTCGACTACAAAGGCAAATGGGTGATTCTGCTCGCACTCACTAGCAACAACGGCTCGCACGACTTCCAACTCACGGAAGACAAATACGGAGAGCGCCTCTTCGAGAAGGTGATTCGCAAGAGCCGCGAATGGGGCGACGAGGAAAACATGATGTACGTGGTAGGCGCAACACAAGGGAAAATGTTTGAAGACATACGCCGCCTCGCACCCAACCACTTCCTGCTCGTGCCTGGCGTAGGAGCACAAGGCGGAAGCCTTGCGGAAGTGTGCAAATACGGCATGAACAAAGATTGCGGCCTGCTCGTCAACTCATCAAGAGGCATCATCTACGCCTCCAACGACGACCACTTCGCCGAGATTGCCGGCAACAAGGCTCGAGAACTCCAGCAGGAAATGAGCGCCGAACTCGACAAGATTGGATTCTAATCCGGCAACAAGGCACGAGAACTGCCCGACTCATCTTTTCACACACATATTATCTATAAGACACAAACATACCGTTTGCCGCCTGTAGATAATATGTTCAGAGTGTGCAAACATAACAAAAGGAAAACCCTGTGGGGTTGACTACCACAAGAAATGAACGATAGCAAGATTATCAACGACCCCGTCTTCGGATTCATCAAGATTCCACACGGGCCACTCCTCCAGATAGTGCAACACCCCTTGATGCAACGACTCACGCGCATCAAGCAACTGGGAATGGCCTCGGTGGTGTACCCGGCAGCCCAACACACACGTTTCCAACACTCCATCGGAGCGTTCCACCTGATGAGCGAAGCCATCACCTCGCTCTCACAAAAAGGCATTTTCATTTTCGACATCGAGGCAGAGGCCGTGGAATCGGCCATTCTGATGCACGACATCGGGCACGGGCCCTTCTCGCATGTGCTTGAGCACACACTCATCAGCGACATCTCGCACGAGAACATCTCGTTGCTCATGATGGAGCAGATAAACCACGACCTGAACGGGGCGCTGAACCTCGCACTGATGATTTTCAAGGACGAATACAACAAGAAATTCCTCCATCAACTCATCAGCAGCCAACTGGACATGGACAGGCTCGACTATCTGCGACGAGACTCGTTCTTCACCGGCGTTCACGAGGGCAACATCGGAAGCGCGCGCATCATCAAGATGCTCGATGTGGTAGACGACCAGCTCGTGGTCAACTCCAAAGGCATTTACAGCATAGAGAACTACCTCACCTCGCGACGGCTGATGTACTGGCAGGTGTATCTTCACAAGACGGTTGTGGCCTTCGAGAAAATGCTTGTCAACATCCTTCTCAGAGCCAAGTACCTGGCTAGTTGCGGCAAGGAGTTGTTCGCACCGCCCGCGCTCAGATACTTCCTCGAGAACAATGTGGACGCGGCTTTCTTCCACGCACACGAAGAGGCGCTCACCTACTACGGACTCCTCGACGACAACGACATTTGGTGCTCGGTGAAAGTGTGGATGAACCACGAAGACAAAATACTCTCCACACTGGCCAAGGCCATTGTCAACAGACATATCTTCCGAGTGGAAATCAACGACAAGCCCTTCGACGAGGAAAAAGTGGATTCCGTGAGAAAAGAAATAGCCAAGGCGCTCGACATCTCGGAAGAAGACGCCCAATATATGATGAGCATCAACACCATTCAAAAAGACATGTACGACGTGAACGACGACCGCATCGCCATTCTCTACAAAGACGGGACAATAAAAGACATCTCAGAATCTTCAGATATATTAAATATTGGCCTATTATCCAAAAAAATTCGCAAATATTACCTTTGTTATCATAGAATCTGATTTTTTTTACGTAACTTTGCACAATTAATTAAGTTGAAAATGGAAATAACGGCAAAACAAATTGCAGGATTCATCGAAGGAAGAATTGAAGGCGACGAAAACGCCATTGTCAATTCGTTTGCAAAAATAGAAGAAGGCAAGCCAGGAGCCATCTCCTTCCTCTCGAATCCCAAATATACTCACTATATTTACGAAACATCATCGAGCGTGGTCTTGGTAAACGAAGACGTCGTTCTGGAAAAGCCCGTCAAGGCAACGCTCATCAGAGTGAAGAACGCATACGAGTGCGTTGCCAAGCTGCTTCAGCTCTATCAGAGCATGATGCCCAAGAAGACAGGCACCGACCCGCTCGCCTTCATCTCACCCAAGGCAAAAATAGGCAAGGACTGCTACGTGGGAGCCTTCGCCTATATCGGCGACAATGTGGTGATTGGCGACAATGCCCAGATTTATCCTCACGTGGTCATCGAAGACGGAGTGAAAATCGGTAACGACTGCCTCCTCTACCCCAACGTGTCGATTTATCACGATTGCGTGCTGGGCAACCATGTCACCATTCATTCCGGTACCGTGATTGGTGCCGACGGATTCGGATTTGCCCCCAACGAGAATGGATACGACAAGATTCCGCAGATAGGCATCGTGACCATAGAAGACGATGTGGAGATTGGGGCAAACTCGTGCGTAGACCGCTCAACCATGGGCACCACAATCGTGCGCAAGGGCGTGAAACTCGACAATCTGGTGCAGATTGCCCACAATGTGGAAGTGGGCGAAAACACCGTGATGTCTGCCCAAGTGGGAATAGCCGGAAGCACCAAAGTGGGTGCGTGGTGTATGTTCGGAGGCCAGGCAGGAGCAGCCGGGCACATCTCCATTGGCGACAAGACGTTCGTTGGCGCACAATGTGGAGTGAACAGCGGTCTGAAAGGCCACGAGAGCGTAATAGGCACACCAGCCATGGAACCAAAGGGTTTCTTCAAATCGTCCGTGCTTTTCAGGAAATTTCCACAAATCTACGCTCAGCTTAACGAACTACAGAAAGAAGTGGAACAACTGAAAAATCAACTCAACAACAGAAAAGAACAATAAAAAATATATGTTAAAGCAAAAAACTCTCAAAGGCAGTTTCTCGCTTTTCGGCAAAGGACTGCACACAGGATTGAACCTCACCGTGACCTTCAATCCCGCACCAGAGAATACAGGTTACAAGATTCAGCGTATCGACTTGGAGGGAGCACCCGTCATCGAGGCTGTAGCTGAAAATGTTATCGATACACGCCGCGGTACCGTTTTGGGCAAAGGCGACATGCGAGTCTCCACCGTTGAACATGGAATGGCAGCATTGTACGCCCTGGGCATTGACAACTGCCTGATACAGGTGAACGGACCGGAATTCCCCATTCTGGACGGCTCTGCGGCCATGTATGTGAAGAAAATCCAAGAAATAGGACTTGAGGAGCAGAACGCCCCCAAGGATTTCTATGTCATCAGGCATAAGCACGAGATTGTCGACGAGGAAAGCGGTTCATGCATCACCATTCTTCCCGACGAGGAATTCTCCATCACCGCCATGTGCTCGTTTGAGTCAAAATTCATCAATAGCCAGTTTGCCACATTAGACAAGATTGAGCGTTTTGCCGAAGACATAGCGCCAGCCCGCACATTTGTCTTCGTGCGCGACATCGTTCCACTGCTCGACGCCAATCTCATCAAAGGAGGCGACTTGGACAACGCCATCGTCATCTATGAGCGCGAAGTGACACAGGAGCAACTCGACCATCTGGCAGACGTGCTCAAAGTGCCACACATGGATGCTAAGAAGATAGGATATATCCAGCACAAGCCTTTGATGTGGGAGAACGAATGCACACGCCACAAGCTACTCGACATTATCGGCGACATGGCACTCATCGGCAAACCCATCAAGGGCCGCATCATTGCAACGCGCCCAGGACACACCGTGAACAACAAGTTTGCGCGTTTGATGAGAAAAGAAATCCGCAAACACGAAGTCCAAGTGCCGTTCTACGATCCGAACGAAGCACCGGTGATGGACGTGAACAGAATTCGCGAACTGCTCCCCCACCGCTACCCGTTCCAATTGGTGGACAAAGTGATTTCAATTGGTCCGACCAGCATCGTAGGATTGAAGAATATCACAAGCAACGAACCATTCTTCCAAGGCCATTTCCCACAAGAGCCAGTCATGCCCGGTGTTCTTCAGATTGAGGCCATGGCACAATGTGGAGGACTACTCGTGCTGAACACCGTAGAAGAACCGGAACGATGGAGCACCTATTTTATGAAAATCACTGACGTGAAGTTCCGCCAGAAAGTGGTACCGGGCGACACACTAATCTTCAAGGTAGACCTGTTAGCCCCAGTACGCCATGGTGTCTCTTCCATGAAAGGATACATGTTTGTTGGGGATTCTATTGTTAGCGAAGCAACTTTCACTGCACAAATAGTAAAAAACAAATAAATGAATAACATCAGTCCATTAGCCTTTGTTCATCCAGAAGCAAAGCTCGGAGATAACAACACCATCGGCCCATTCTGCTATATTGACAAGAATACCGTTATTGGCGATAACAACATCATGCAGAATAGCGTCACTATCAACTATGGTGCCCGCATCGGCAACAACAATGAGTTCATGCCCGGAGCAAGCATCAGTACAAAACCGCAAGACCTGAAATTCAAGGGCGAAGACACTATCTGCGAAATAGGCGACTACAACAGCATTCGGGAGAATGTCACCATCTCACGCGGAACAGCTTCCAAAGGAACAACCATCGTGGGCAACCACAACCTGCTGATGGAGAATATGCATATTGCACACGATTGCGTCATTGGCAACGGTTGTATCATTGGAAATTCCACAAAATTCGCAGGCGAAGTGGTTGTCGACGACAACGCCATCATTTCCGCAACAGTTCTCTTCCACCAATTCATACGCGTGGGAGGTTACGTGATGGTGCAAGGCGGTTCCAGAACAAGCCAAGACATTCCGCCCTACATCATTGCAGGAAAGGAACCTATCCGCTACGCAGGAGTCAACCTCGTAGGATTGCGACGGAGGGGTTTCAGCAACGAAACCATCACACAAATTCACACGGCCTACAGATTGTTGTACTCAAAGGGAATTCTTTCAGAAGGCATTGAAGAAATCAAGAAAAACCTTCCGCTGACACCCGAAATACAATACATCATAGATTTTGTGCAGAACAGCAAACGAGGTATCATCCGATAAATGAACAAACTGATAATAATACTCGGTCCCACTGGCGTAGGCAAGACGGAAACAAGCCTCAGTGTTGCCGAGTATTTTCATATCCCCATCATCAACGCCGACTCACGACAAATCTACAAAGGCATACCAATAGGAACAGCAGCGCCTACCCCCGATGAGCAAAAACGGGTGAAACACTATATGACAGAGGTGCTCAACATAGGTGACTACTACAATGCCTCGATGTTCGAAAACGATGTTCTCAATCTTTTGAACAGATTATATGAGCATTCCAACATTGCTCTGATGTCGGGAGGAAGCATGATGTATATAGATGCAGTTTGCTATGGCATGGGCGAAATACCCACTGTCAGCGATGAAATAAGGAACGAAATGAAGAGGCGCCTTTCGCAAGAAGGGTTGGAAAAACTTTGTCAGGAACTCAAAGAACTCGATCCCGAGTACTATGAAATCGTGGACAAGAAGAACTATCGTCGTGTGGTTCACGCACTCGAAATCATTCACACCACAGGAAAGCCGTTCTCTTCTTTCCGGACGGGAGAAATAAAGGAACGGCCATTTGATATCATCAAGATTGGACTGAACAGACCAAGAGAAATCCTCTATGAAAGAATCAACCGCCGAGTAGACCGAATGATTGCCGAAGGCTTGGTTGAGGAAGCAAGAAAGATGAACGGCCTGCGCTCTTTTAATGCCTTGAACACAGTCGGATACAAAGAATTATTCAATTATTTCGATGGAGTATGGGACTTGGAAGAGGCGATAGAAAGAATAAAGGGAAACACGCGCCGTTATTGTAGGAAGCAACTCACTTGGTTCAAGAAAGACAAAGACACAAAATGGTTTGATTTGGAAACAAACAACGTTAAAGAAATCATAAATTATATTGTCGGTGTCGTCTAATCAATCTCTTTTTGCTATTTTTGCAATGATACATGCAGTTGTCATCAATGACAGAATCAATTGAAAACTATAACCATTCATAAAAATGTCAGAACATAGAAATAATCCGATTTACATACAAGCCTTCTCTTGGTGTTGGAAGAAAATCAAAGGTTTTTGGCCATGGTATAAATCACTATACCAAGGTCGTGCTTGGTATACAAAAGCCTGTGTAGGACTCTTATCGGCCATTGCATTGTTCTTTATTTATCTAGGAATGGTCGACATCAACTTCCTGGGGCTGTTTGGAAAGTCGCCAGGGTATTTCACTGGCATTAGAGACCCACAAACGAGTCAGGCTTCCGAGATTTATAGCGCAGACAATGTGCTCATCGGAAAATACTTCAACGAAAACCGCACACCAGTGATATATGATGAGGTGAACCCACAATTCTGGAGAGCATTGATTGACACCGAAGACGAGCGATTCTACAAACACAAGGGCATCGACCCCATTGGGTTGTTCGGAGCAGTCAAAGATGCCATTCTTCATCACGATGCACGAGGCGCATCCACCATTACGCAGCAACTGGCCAAGAACATGTTCCGCGTAAGAACACAATATTCCACAGGATTGCTCGGCAAAATTCCTGGTTTGAAAATGCTGATTGTAAAAACCAAAGAGTGGATTATCGCCACAAAACTGGAAACTATTTACAGTAAAGAGGAAATTCTTACCATGTATGCCAACACCGTCGACTTTGGCTCTAATGCCTATGGTATAAAAACGGCTTGCAAGACCTATTTCAACACCACACCGAAAGACCTAACCACAGAACAGGCCGCCACACTTGTCGGAATGCTGAAAGCAACCACATTCTACAATCCCATCTCCCACCCAGAGAACAGCATCAAAAGACGCAATGTGGTGATAGACAATATGTTAAAGCATCTTGACCTAACGGATTTAGAGGCAGACTCCATCAAGCAGATTCCCATGCGACTGAATTATAATGTGGAAACGAATTACAACGGCAAAGCTAATTATTTCAGGGAGGCTGTTGCCAACTATCTTGAAAACTGGTGTGAAGAAAACGGATACGACCTTTATAACAGCGGTCTGAAGATTTATACAACCATCGATTCGCGCATGCAAAAATATGCTGAGCAGGCTGCTATTAAGCAGATGAAAATTGTTCAGCAGAATTTCAACAATCACTGGGGAAAAGAAGACCCGTGGCAGGATGAGAACCACAAAGTGATTCCTCACTTTATTGAGGACATCGCCAAACGCCTGCCTATCTACAAAGAGCTGCTGGCCAAATACCCCAACCAGCCCGATTCAATCACCGCTGCACTGAACCGTCCTCACAAGGTGAAGTTGTTCGACTATGAAAAAGGAACCATAGAACAAGAAATGTCCACTTTAGACTCCATCAGGTATATGGTTCATTTCATGCATTGTAGTTTTGTCGCAATGGAACCTTCCAACGGACATATCAAGGCTTGGGTAGGTGACATAGACTTCAATTCGTGGAAATACGACAAAGTTACAGCCATGCGCCAACCAGGCTCCACATTCAAGCTGTTCGTTTATACAGAAGCTATGAACCAAGGACTCACACCTTGTGACAAACGGCGCGACGAATATTTCTCCATGGAGGTATACGATTCCAAGAAGAGGAAGACCGTTGTATGGGCACCATCAAACGCAAACGGACGATTCACCGGCGACTCGCTTCCGCTCAAGAGCGCATTTGCCAAGAGTATCAATACCGTGGCAGTTAGATTAGGACAGGAAATGGGCATTAAGAACATCATTGCAACGGCCAACGACATGGGTATAAAGAGCCCTCTCGACGATGCTCCCTCATTGGCTTTAGGCTCAAGCGACGTCAATCTGCTTGAAATGACCAATGCATACAGTTGCGTAGCCAACGACGGAAAGCATGCAGAACCTGTCTTTGTTACAAAGATACTCGACCGTAATGGCCATGAAGTTTATATCGGTCCTACCGAAGTAAAGCAAGTCATACCCTACAAGAGTGCCTTCCTTATGCAACAGATGCTGATGGGCGGCCTCAGGGAACCTGGTGGAACATCCCAGAGCCTTTGGGCATGGGTTGGCAACAAAGGTGCCTTAGACACTGATTTCGGTGGCAAGACAGGTACGTCAAACAACCATTCTGATGCCTGGTTCATGTGTGTCAGTCCGCATTTGGTATGTGGTGCATGGGTAGGAGGCGAGTATCGTTCCATACATTTCCGTACCGGCGCATTAGGACAAGGAAGCAAAACCGCCCTGCCCATTTGCGGATATTTCCTTGAGTCGGTGATGAACGATCCTGCTTTCAAAAAATACCATGGTCATTTCAAAAAGCCGAACGATGCAGATATCACTGCCAATCTATACAATTGCTCCAGCTACTATGGCCAGGTAAGAGACACGGTTGAAACCGACACGTTGGCGATTGAAATGGAAGACGAAATCCTCCTCGATGAGGACGGTAATCCAATTAACATGGAAGAGGACCCAAACAATCCGAACCAAAACCAAAATTCTACAGCCAACGGACAACAACCAGCACAAATCCCGAAAGAGCAACCAGTCAATTTCGAGGATTTGTAACCGCCATCGTAACAACAGACAACCCTCAATCCATAGGATTCAAACAACAAAGAAGGAAGCCATTTCTCAACTCTCCTGAGTTTTGAAATGGCTTCCTTCTGTTATTGTATAAGTTACTTACAACGAGAAAGTTTATCTCACCCTTAGCTGGTCCCCGATTCGCAACTGATAATCAGGACTCAAACGATTCATCTTATAAAGACTCTTCAGTCTGATGCCATAATACTGGGCGATGCTGTACATACTTTCACCAGCCTTCACATGGTGCAATCTGCCCTTGTAAGCCTTGTCAGCTTTCTTTTGTTTCTTCTTCAGCCAAATCACCTCATTCTCCTGAAGCTTGTCATCGTATCTGCGCTCATTGTATTTTGCTATCTTACGTCCACTGATGCCTATCTCCTTTCCTATCTGCTTAAAGGTGTCCCCTTTACGAGCCTGAAGGAAATAGTTCTTATTATAAATATGTATAGGATGCAACAATGTTCCGTCGGCAGTAGAAGTACGCTTTCCTGAATTTGAGGCCATGAACTTGTCATACCTCTTTGCCGAATCATATTGGTAGAGTTTGTAAAGTTCAATCAGGTTAATCAGCCGCTGGGCATAGTTGGGATTTGTAGCGTATCCACATTCTTTCAGTCCTCTCGCCCACCCTTTATAATCGGTTGTGGACAAAGAAAACAATCTTTTGTATCGTTGGTTGAATGCCAGAAATTTGCTGTGATCCTCATAACTCTCCAACACATTATTGTAAGCACGAAAACATTCTTGGTCTTCATCGTCGTCGGAATGAATATTCCTTCCAGTCCAGTTATGGCACTTGATTCCAAAATGATTGTTGCCATTGATGGCCAAAAAACTCTTTCCTGCACCGCTCTCAAACAATCCTTGTGCGAGGGTGATGCTGGCAGGAATCTTATACTTTAACATTTCTTCGATAGCCAGATCTTTATACTGATCTATATAAGTCTGAAACGTGTTGTTCCATCGCATCTGTTGCGACATGACAGGTACGACTGAAAGCAGCACAAACCAGACGGCAACTATTTTTTTCATCATTCACTAGTTTTACTTACAATAGTAACACAATCACTATATCCTGTAATCGGATAAGTCTTACAAAACTCTATTTGGCAACTCACGAAAGCCATGCGACTAGCTTCGTTGATTGAAAACTCTTTCCACGGCTCTCCAAAGAAACTCTTCAAGCTCTATCTATAAATGTCTATTTCCAGTCGGGACAGGCAAATCTATCGCCGGTAGTCTCTATGAGCTGCTTTGCCACTTTCTCAGAATAGCCTGTTCGTGTCACCTTTGCGCCCAACCCAGTTGGCGTGCGAAGGAACTTTCCGTCTTTCTCTGGTTTGACCACCATGTCGTTATACTTCACCACAAGATACCAACCAAGTTGCTTCCACCGTGCAAGCATCTGCTGAGCCTTTTCTATACCGTAGTTGTTCAGAAAATAAACGGCCTCGGCGGGATTCTTCTCATACAATGCCAGAGCCTTGTCCTCTACGCTCTTCTGTGCCTTGAAGTAAGAATTCTCCAGAGAGTCGCGGACTTCTTTCAAGGATGGGAACATCTGGGAATAGCGCGGATACACCATATTGCTCACCCAGTTGCAAACCCAGAAGGCATTCTTCTCGGAGAATGTCACATCGTCGGCTCCAGGAGTATTATAGCATTCTGGCTGACGAGTAGAGCTGCAATAGACAGGTGTGTAGGCCACCATGTTTCCGTCATCGTTGCCGAACCAAATAATGCCACCAATGGCATTGGGCAGCCATGAACGAAGCTGGCAGACATAGGAAAAACCGGCCTGTTGTGTAGATATGGGGCGCTCGTTGAAATATTTCTTCTCTCCAACTTTGAAGCTCAATGGAGTGATACGATATGGCATTTCCCAAAGTCCCTGGCCCATATCCGAACTCAAGTCAAACGGAGTTCCCTCATAGTGGTCGCGCATACATGCCTCCATGTCTTGCAGGGAGACCTTCTTGTTGGGAACAATCCACAATGGCATAGGTTCAGCTTCTTTCACCATGCCTGCTGCATAAGGTACGTAGCGCTCCATATCGTCAGAGAAATGATTGAAGAAACTCCATACTCGTGCCTCACAAGCACGACGGCCCGAAAAATCAGGAGCAGCAAATGCGGCATTGAAAGAGAACTCGAAATCCTTGCCAGAGAACCATCCCATGTCGCGCGCATACTGAATCATTCCTTTAGAGAACATCACATTGTTCTTGTCTTTCTGGTTGAATGTTGTGATGCGACTTTGATTTGCATGTGCGCAAATGCAATCATCAGGAATGCGTAATGCCACCCAGACAACACGCCCCACCTTACTTGTATGATACTTCGAACCGGGCACGCCCGTTCCCATCATCTCCATAATCCACGCCTCATTGGGGTCGCAAATGGTAAAGGTCTCTCCCTCTGAATTATATCCATATTTCTCCACCAAAGAAGTCATCACCATGATGGCTTCTCGCGCTGTTTTTGCACGTTGTAAACCTAAATACATCAACGAGCCGTAATCGATGATACCCGTTGTGTCAACCATTTCCTCACGTCCTCCGAAGGTGGTTTCACCAATAGACACCTGATACTCGTTGATATTGCCAATGACATTATAGGTGACGGGGGCCTCGGGTATCCAGCCGTGGTTTACGTCCGTATCATAGTCAATAATCCATCGCTTTTCGTCGGCAGAATGCTTACCAGCCGGATAATGGCACAAGCCTGTAAACATACCGTAGCTGTCGGCACTATAAGTACAGAAGACACTGCCATCTGTTGTGGCTTTCTTTCCTGCAATAAGGTTAGTACATGCCGACGCATAGAAACCTACCGCCAGCAATACGATTGTCAAAAGTTGTCTTTTCATGTTATTGTTGTTTTTTATTGTTTGTTCTTTTATATCCTGCCTCATAGGAAAGTCCAAGGTCTCTTATTTTGCCATGAACCCAACCGTTCTCCACAATTGCATCGTATTCTCTGCCATCGTTACCAACCAGACATATCTTTGACGGGTCGTTCACAGGATGTTTCAATCGGATTGAGAGCACCGCATTTCCAAACATAGGATAAGAATCGTCACGGAATGACCATGCATCAGACAGGCCTTTCGTCCCTTGCTTAACGTGCGGATGAAGTTCAACATCATCGGGCAACAAGCCTTGTCTTACATAGAGTTGCATACCTGGACGCTGGAAACAGTTGGTGAGATTCCATTTCAATAGATTGGCGGCATTCTTCTCCGTGGCATGAGGAACGGTTTGCTTCTGCCCTTTCACCACAAAAGAGTATTGCGACTGATTGCCGAAAGCATCTGTCAAGATGTAGACAAGATGATAATCGCGCTCTTCGTCAAAACACACGATACCCCTATTGTCGTCGACGTGCAGGATAGGCAGTCGATTACCTGGGTCTGCAAACGACTTCATATACCAAACATGACTACGACGGTAATGGGCATAGTCGCCCCAAGAGTTGACCATCAGGTTATGTTGGTGTGGAATATTGTTCACATCGCAGAAAAACACGAGACTGTCGTCAACCAACAATTGTGTCTGCCGGATTCCATAATGGTGATAGGTCTCCTCCATATAGTCATTGGCCCAGAGAGCAAACCCTACTCTACCCCACGCATTGAACACACGCTCCAAATGATTGGATGTAAACCCAAAATATTGTTTCTTAGCGGAACCATTGAAGACACCGGCGCCCTCTTGAGGATACACCATGAAAGCATGTGCTTGTGGTGGTGTCGTGTCTTGAAGAAAATCCTTTAGGTAATCAAGCGGATCAAGCATCGCCCATGTTTTGGTGTCACGAATCTCAAGATGCAAATGTGGGGCCACACTGCTGCCGGTATCACCACTTACTGCAATCAATTGGCCTTCCGAAACAGGCATCTGCCAAGGTTTCAGCCAAATATCATACTCCTGTTCTGCGGGTTGGTGCCTCACCTGCAATTTACCAACGAGGGCATTCAGTTGTGGAACAAAGCGCTTCAGATGACAATAAACACTTGTGGTACCATTCGGATGACGGACATAAACAGCATTTCCAAATCCGAACTTACCCACAGTGACACGCGACACATAGCCGTCGGATATGGAAAAGATAGCCTTTCCCTCCGCCATTTGAGTACGAACGTCTATGCCTCCATGAAAATGATTCGGCCGAGGCTCTCCGAAATTACCTGCTAAGGATATGGGAAAATTGACAGGCGATACATACAAAAATGATGACAACCAACGATTGAAAGAAGGAGAGGAGAAACTATTGGCAGATACCATTCCGCACAACAGGAACATGGCCCATCGCTTCATATATCTGCAACATCTTCTCCCCATCGTCATTCTTTCAATCATCACTGTCTAATCATTCCTTCTATGAAATGTGCAAATAGTTAAAACATGCCTGTTCAACACGCTTTGAAACTCATGTCGAGGCCTTTCACCGAATGAGTCAATGCACCAACCGATACATAATCCACACCGCATTCGGCATAGTCGCGGATAGTGTCGATAGTGATACCACCACTCGACTCCGTCTCATATCGTCCACCGATGATTTCCACCGCCTTACGAGTATTCTCAACAGTGAAATTATCCAACATAATTCGATTGACGCCCCCACAATCAAGCACTTGTTGAAGTTCATCAAAGTTACGCACTTCTATTTCAATCTTCAAGTCAAGGCCTTTTTCCTTCAAATAAGCATGGCAACGGTTGATGGCGTTGGCTATTCCGCCTGAGAAATCCACATGATTATCCTTGAGCAGTATCATGTCGAACAAGCCAATGCGATGATTCACACCACCGCCAATCTTCACAGCCTGTTTCTCGAGCATTCGCATTCCAGGTGTTGTCTTACGGGTATCGAGCACATGCGTATGGGTTCCTTCCAGGCGTTCCACATAACGGTGTGTCATGGTGGCGATACCGCTCATGCGCTGCATGATGTTGAGCATCAAACGCTCTGTCTGAAGCAACGAGCGCACCTTGCCTGTGACAATCATAGCCACATCGCCTTTCTTCACCTTCGAGCCATCACCCATCAGCACCTCAACCTGCATGTCCGGGTCGAAACGGGCAAATACTTTCTTTGCCACCTCAACGCCTGCCAATATGCCATCTTCCTTAATAAGCAGACGGCTCTTTCCCATCGCAGTCTCTGGAATACAGCACAATGTGGTATGGTCACCATCGCCAATATCTTCGGCGAAAGACAAATCTATCAATCTGTCTTCCAGTTCATCAATACTCAGCATACGTTCTGGTTTTAGTCGTTAAGATAAATGCCAAAGCCAATCTTGAATCCTACATTGCTAAAATCAGAATGCTTCTTGAAGCTCTGATTGTAATATATAGACGGTTCGATAGTAACCGTGCGGCTCAGGAAGAAGCTATAGCCAACCTCTACGCCAGGAAGAATGTCATTATAGCTCTTATAGCCATGCACGTAGTTCAGTTTCGCTCCAAGGAAAATACCGTTCTGCTCAATGTAATAACGGCCACCTGCTGCCAGATTGAACGAATTCAATTTTTCATCGCTATAATTCATTCCAGCCTCAGCCATCACCAAGACATTGTCGAATACCATGTATCCCACCTGTGCGGCGACACCTGCCTTGAACTTCTCACTGCCGCTATAGCTCAAGTCGAGTCCAGTAAGCGATGCACCAATGAAATACTTATCAGAGTGATAAGGTGTAGTTTTGTACTGGTAAGTGTACTGAGCCTGAGCGGCTACTGTCATCGCCAGGGCGACAATCATCATTGCAATTTTCTTCATAATACTTGTATGATTTTATGTTTATAATTATTTGTTGTTCATTTCTTTCTTATACCATCCAAAGAACCAAGCAAGCGAGATAATCAGCGCAGCGCCTCCAACACCGTAGCCCACCATCATGTCGAACCCGAAAGCATTCTTCGAAATCATGAGGAAAGAAGAGCATACCACCGTCATGAACACCGCGGGAATCATGGTTATCCAGAATGCCTTGCGCTCACGCACCAGATATACCGTAATAGCCCAAAGAGTAAACACAGCAAGTGTCTGGTTGGCCCAACCGAAATAACTCCAAATCACATTGAAACCGTCAGGATTGGATATATTATAAAACAGCAGCAACAGTGTGGCACCAAACAGAGGAATGCAAATCCAAATACGCTTCATGATGGTGCGTTGCTCCAGATGAATGAATTCGGCAATTATCAAGCGGGCAGAACGCAATGCAGTATCGCCGCTGGTTATCGGGGCGGCTACCACACCCAAGAGGGCGAGGATTCCGCCAAACACGCCCAGCCATCCTTGGCTCACGGTTGTCACCACTTCTGGAGCCTGCAGTGTGAGTGGAGCACCTAACTCCTGGGCTGCGCCACCATAGAAAAAGTACATAGAAACCGTTGCCCATATCAGTGCCACCAAACCTTCTGTTATCATCGCTCCATAGAACATCGGGCGTCCCATCTTCTCGCTCTTCACACAACGAGCCATCAGAGGCGTTTGAGTTGCATGGAATCCGCTGATGGCTCCACAAGCAATTGTGATGAACAGTGCCGGGAAAATAGGCGTGGTAAAGCCTTCGCCCCACAATCCGTCGCTCAGCTCAGGAAGCGACGGCCATTTGACGAACAATACGGCCATCAAGGCCACGGCCATAAAAATCATGGAAATGGCAAACAACGGATATATCTTTCCTATAATCTTGTCGATAGGCAACATCGTGGCGATGATGTAGTAGACAAATATGATGCCACACCATATATATACCCAAGTCAGTCCTTCTCCGCAAATCTTGCCAAGAATCAATGCAGGACTATATACAAACACAGCGCCTACCATCATCAGAAGAAACACGGAGAAAACAAGCATCACGTTCTTTGTGGTCTTACCCAAATAGCGGCCGATAAGCTCTGGTTGGCCTGCGCCATTGTTACGCATCGAAAGCATACCCGACAGATAATCGTGAACAGCACCTGCGAAAATGCAGCCGAGCACAATCCACAAATAGGCTGCCGGACCAAACTTGGCTCCCATAATGGCACCGAAGATTGGACCTGTGCCTGCAATGTTCAGAAACTGAATCATGAATATTTTCCAACCGGGAAGCACAACGAAGTCCACTCCATCGGCATTACCCACAGCAGGTGTCACACGATCGTCAGGTCCAAATACCTTTTCCACGAACTTACCATAAAACACATAGCCAATCACCAAGGCCACAAGACTCACTAAAAACGTAATCATACAATATACAAATAATAAGTTTGCTTGTTGTTAATAATATGCAAAGGTAAGAATTTTATTTGATATACCGAAAAATATCAGTAACTTTGCACTCAAATTAACATTAAAGCATGAACAAATTTCTTTTCACCACTATATTCTTCCTGCTGACAACTTTTGCCAGTGCACAAAACGACCATGAAATACGTGCCGTTTGGTTGGCCACAATCGGTGGCATAGACTGGCCACGAACCTACGCCACATCACCGTCGACCATCAATCGGCAAAAGCAGGAACTGACCAATATGCTCGACAAGCTCAAGAAAATCAACATCAATACCATTCTTATACAGACACGCGTAAGGGGAACCGTCATCTACCCTTCCATGTACGAACCATGGGACGGCTGCATGAGTGGCAAGCCAGGCGTTACTCCTGGCTACGACCCGTTGAAGTTTGCCATCGAAGAATGTCATAAAAGAGGAATGGAAATTCATGCTTGGGTTGTCACTATCCCCATAGGGAAATGGAACAATTTAGGATGCAAAAGACTTCGACAAAAATACCCCAAGCTTGTTATCAAAATAGGAGATGAAGGATATCTTCATCCAGAACAAGCAAATACCGCTGATTATCTGGCAGATATATGCGAAGAGATTACGAGAAACTACAATGTCGACGGCATCCATCTCGACTACATCCGTTACCCCGAAACATGGAAGGGGCGCATCAATCGTCAGAGGGGTCGTGAGCATATAACTAATATTGTAAGAATTATTCACAACAGAATAAAACCTATCAAACCGAGCATCAAACTCAGTTGTTCCCCGCTTGGTAAGCACGATGACCTTGCACGTTATTCTTCAAAAGGATGGAATGCGCGCAACACGGTTTGCCAAGATGCACAGGCATGGCTCAACAACGGACTCATGGACCAGCTCTACCCCATGATCTATTTCAAGGACAACAATTTCTATCCCTTTGCCATCGACTGGGCGGAACATAGCCGCGAGGGACAGGTGGCCGCCGGGTTGGGTATCTATTTCCTGGACCCCAAGGAGGGAAACTGGCACATCGATGAAGTGAAACGCCAACTGAACGTATGTCGTCAGGCAGGATTAGGACAATGTTTCTTCCGTGCAAAATTCCTTACAGACAACATCCAAGGCATTTACAACTATTTGCGTGTATTCAATTTTGCGCAAAACAACACTGCAAGCAACAGCAACCTTACAGAAGAAGCCAACCGTTTCTCTAATCTCTGGTCGCCTGCCATCACCATTCCCACCCTTTCTTCAAGCAACCGTATTCCTGCCTCAAGCACCAATGACCAAGTGTCAACGCTAACTGCCGACAAGTGGAAAACCATCAACAACACATTACCATGGATTCAGAACGACGGCCAGCTGGCCCAAATGCCACAGAAATCACGCATGCTCGATGCCGACTTCATTATCGTCACATCACTTGCAGGGAATGCCATCGCCACGCTCCCATGGTCGGCAGCCACCATCAACATCAGCCGTCTCCCTAACGGCACCTATATTCTCAACTCGCTTGGCAAGCGTGGAACCACCCACCGCATTGGGTTCATGGAAATAAAAAGGCAATAATCTTGGGCTCATTAAAAGAAAAAAAATTACACAACAAACAAACGGAACACAACAGCACAATTACATCTCATACTCATCATCAAGCTCTGACCAACACCCCTATGCAGTAAAACAAAAGACTTATAGCGTTGCTTGAAACGATTAGCAGACATCATTCACGAAAGTGATTATGCACAAAAGTGGTTATGTACAAAAGTGGTTAT
>CACZPU010000067.1 GCA_902783165.1 uncultured Prevotellaceae bacterium | reverse complement strand
TGTAGCTCATCAAACCAGGGATTTGACCTTCCAGGTTTTCCACGATAGTACCCGTGTGGCGCTCATCAAGTTTCTTGGAAGAGATGAACTGATACGAACCGGTAGCATTCTCACGTTTGATATTCTGATAACCGGTTACGAGCACCTCGTCGAGGATATTCTCATCATTCTCCAGTTGTATCATGAGGAATTTCTCTGACTTGGGAGAAATTCGTACCATTTTGCTCTTCATACCCACGTATGAGAACTCCAATTCCGGATTGTTACCTTCTACGAACAACGTGAAGAGACCATCGATATCGGTTGAGGCTCCGTTGTTCGTCCCCTTTACCATCACGGTGACACCAGGCAGTGGATCCTCATTCTCATCCGTTACCATACCGGATATCTGCTTCTTGAAGTATGGACGGTTCTTGTCGGCTTTCTTCAGAATGATTGTTTTGCCTTTGGCAATCTCGTAGTCTAAGCCAACGTAGAAGAATACGCGGTTGAGTATCTGCTCTAACGTAGCGTTTTTCAAAGTACAGGTGATAGGAGCGACTCCTTCCACTGTCTCTTTCTTGTACACGAACTGGTAACCTGTCTGCTTGCGCAGATCCTTCGTTACCTGTTCCACGGTCTGATTCTTGTAATCCACATCGTAGGTCTGCGCAGACGCAGATAACGATGTCAGTAGCATGATGGCTACCAGCGAGAAAAAGATTTGTAGTTTTTTCATTTTGATATTATATATAAATGTGAAATAAATATATTCCTATTGATAATAAAGACAGAGGTACTGAATTAGATGGCAAAGCTCTTGGCTCTTTGTCCTAAACTCATAACCTCAAACCTTCAACTATTTTGACGAGACAACCACCTTGCGACCGCGCTGGTGCAGTTGGATACCCCCCATCTTCTGGAAGATTTCCACCACTTCGGCAAAGCTGCCGTAACGTGGAATACTTCCCATAAACAGCGTTGAGGCTACTTTCTGGTCGGCAAACTCATATTCAAAGTCGTACCAACGGCCCAAAGTGCGCATAATCTGCGCCAAAGTCTGGTCCTCGAATACAAAGACACCACTGCGCCAGCTCGTGACAACCTCGGTATCCACCTTACGTACAGTGGCAGAGGCATCGTCTTTATTGAATACCGCCTGCTTGCCCGGGGTAAGCATCAGCTCACTCTTATTGCCGTTAACAGGACGTAAAGAGATACTTCCTTCTACCAGGGTAGTGAAGATTGTGGACTCATCAGCATAAGCATGTACATTAAATTCTGTGCCATACACGCGTATTTCCTGTCCGCCACTCACCACATAGAAGGGTTTCTCTGTGTTCTTGGCAACCTTGAAGTAAGCCTCGCCCGTAACCTCCACACGGCGCTCATTGCCCTCGAAAGACTCGGGATAGCGAAGTTTACTGTCAGCATTTAGCCATACCTCGGTGCCATCCTCAAGGACAACCTTAAACTCACCGCCACGTGGGGTCGTCAGGTTCTTAAAGGCGATGGCCTCTCCTTTGACAACCTCGGCAATAGCTTTGGTGTTAAATTGTTCATCGGCACCTAGCTCAATCTGCTTACCGTTGTCAAGTGACAGTATGGCTTGGGTATGTCCGGGAGTAATCTCTGTCTTGGCAACAACAGGTTGCTCCGCTTTCTGTGGTTCCGTCTGTGCATGTCGCCAATAATAGGCAGCACCAAACAGCAACAATACGACGGCCGCAGCAGAAATCAGTTTGTAAATCATGACACTGTGAGCGCGTGGCTCTTCTGTGACGGATTCGTCCAGACCGAGTCTTCGTTTCATATCGTCGAGCGGTCGACGGTAGTCGGTTAACTTACTGCGCCGATGCTCCAATGTCTGACGATCGGTGTCCAACAGTCGCTGGTAAGCAGCCTCATTGTATTTGTTCTGCTTACGCCATTCAGCAAGAACCTGCTGTTCCTCTTCCGTTATCGTGCCTATCATCTGCTTGCAAATGAGCCAAGAGATTAGGTTCTGTTCTTCCATCTGTGCCATGTCTTTCTTATTTTTATTTGTCAAAGGCTGAAGGCCAAAAGAATATAACTATGAACTTTGAACTATTTTGTTTGTTCCTCGATAATCTGTGCTGTTTTCTCTTCTGACGGTCTTGAGGAATCAGCAGAGAAGATGTTGCCGTTTTTATCAATCATAATGAAACGGGGAATACCGGTGATGCCCCAATCGGACATGAACTTTTTGGCTGTTTCCTTTGTAACATTATATTGAGGCCATGCCGGTTTGTCGGCTTCAATCATATTCTTCCAGGCATCCACATTCTCGTCTACAGAGATGCTGATGAACTGCACCTTGTCGTTGTCTTTGAACCTCTCTACCATCTTCTCCATGAAAGGAATCTCTTTCTTGCAGGGACCGCACCAGGTAGCCCATACATCGATATAGGTGAACTTGCCTTTCAAAGAAGACAGTGTGATGGTCTTGCCTTCTTTATCGGTCAGCGTAACATCGGGAGCGGGAACGCCACTGTGGGTTTTGTCCCATGCGGCAATCTTACCCTCATACTTTTTCGGAATATCCGCATTCTCCTCTCCGGCGAACTTCTTGTATGCGTCAAAGAAAGCGTGATAATCACCAGAGTCATCGCCGAAGGTGAAGTAATTGTAACCGACAGTGGATACGATACTGCGACGCAGATTCTTGTTGGTGACATATTGGTCGGTCAACTGCATCAACTCCATGCAGTAAGGGCCCATATCACCTTTGAACACCTGCTCAGCCTTGACCATATTAGTAAGTTTGGAGAACGACATATTGGAACGTACATTGATTTCATCGTTCACGTCGACATCTTCCAACATTTCACGATACTCGGCAATGTCATGTGGCTTTTTCTTCTCGGCATAGGCCTTGTCGGCTATCAGGCGCAACAACTGATGCTTATATTTTGCGTCGTTCAGACGGGTGTAATACTGGCGCACATTCTTGTTCTTGATGCCTTTCAGCAGAGCGGCAACGGCAGCATATTCATTGTCGAGCATCTTGCGGTAGTCGGCATGGGTCATCTTGCTGTCGGGATCCATAGAGAAATAGCGCATGATGTCGTATGCTTCTTCCATACGACTCACAACCGGACAGACATCGTTGTTGACTCCCTTAAAGGTAGCGACTAAGCGCCCATCCTTTTCGGTGATGGTCATCTCTATCGTCTTGTCCTTGGTCAGGTGGGCACCTAAACTGTTCCGCCCCTCAACGATGACACCTATGTCGGTGGTCTCTGACGGCAGCTCAGCGTCGAAATTGAACACTCCGTCCTTCACAGGAGTCTCCTTGTATTCTGTTTCCATGACATCACCCTTGGGGGAATATGCAATAGTCAAACTCTTCAGTTCCGTCCCCACTACCTTGCCTTTGAGTAGTTGGGCACTGACAGCCATGGGGAGAATACTCAGGAAAACAACAATATATACAATCTTCTTCATTACGAAATGATTTGAGTTCAATTCTTAATACTAATTATTTACTATTCACTATTTTATCTGCTCTTCAATGGTCTTTGCTGTCTCCTCATTGGACGGACGGGTAGCATCGGCGGCGAAGATATTTCCATTCTTGTCAATCATGATGAAACGCGGAATGCCCGTGATGCCCCAGTCTTTGGAGAACTGTGCATTCACAGCGCCATGGATATTGTATTGTGCCCATGCAGGTTTGTCGGCTTCAATCATCTTCTTCCATGCATCCACGTTCTCATCTACGGAGATACTGATGAACTGCACCTTGTCGTTGCCCTTGAAACGCTCTACGAGTTGGGCCATGAAGGGAATCTCTTTCTTGCAAGGTCCGCACCAGGTGGCCCATACATCGATATAGGTGAACTTACCGCGGGCGATATCCTTCAGTTGCACTTGCTTGCCGTCGGGAAGGTCGAGGGTGATGTCGGGTGCAGGGGTTCCCGCAGCAGTCTTCTCCTTCGATTTCTTTACCTCCAAGAAGTTCTTGTACATACCGTCAACGATGGCCGCATCCTGTCCGGCAAACAGCTTGAAGCGCTTGGTGAATTCCTCGTAGTCGCCACTGCCGTCACCATAAAGATAATAGTTTTGTCCAATTATACGCACCATGACATTACGCAGGGCGGGGAGTGTCACAAACTTGTTCACGATATCCATCTGCTCATAGCACATGGCCTCGTTACTGCCGCCAAACTCGGTCTTACACATCTGGTTCAGTGCTGTGAGCGACATGTTCGTGCGATAGTTGATAGGATCGTTCACATCGATGTCTTTCAACAACTCCTTCATCTCCGCATTGTCCTTTGTGCTTACGTGCTTGTCCTCACAGTCGTCCATGATCAGACGGGCTTTGGTCCACTTATAGTTACCTTCCGACAAACGGGTGTAGAACTCACGCTGTTGTTTGTTCTTGATTTTCGGCAACGCGGCCTTCACCTTATTATAATTCTCTTCCAGCAATGCGCGGTACTCGGCATTGGGACGGCCTGCAGAGGGATCCATGGAAGAATACTTCATGCTGTCAAAGGCTTTGGAACTCAGGTTCACGAAACGACTCACATCGGCTTCCGGACCTTTGAATGTAACTTCTTCTTTGCCATCTTTTACGGTAATTGTCATCTCAACGGTCTTACCCTTTACGAGATGTGCACCATAAATGCCATTCTCTCCAAAGTAAATTTCCACATCTGCTGTAGGATTCTCCAAAGGCATGTCGAAAGTAAATGTTCCATCAGAAGCCACCTTCAAGTCAAACATTTTCTGGTTAAGCAGGTAGCCATCGGGCGAATAAGCCACAGCGGCATCATCAACCGACATGCCCACGACCTTGCCTTTCAGCAATTGGGCGTTCATCAACTGCGGCAGGAAAAGGAGTCCTACCATAGTCAACAATTTAATTGTTCTCGAATAGTTCATACGTTATCAGATTAGTTCGTTTATACTTTTCTAAAAATAATACGCGTTCACCAACAAACTATGTAGCAAAAACATAAAGTTTTTCAAAAAAAATTTCATTTCTAAAGAAATAATCATTACTTTTGCAACAGACTTCCAAAGTGATGCGAACAAAGCCAAGGAAGTAAGACTTAAGAGAGTATGAAAAGAATTTTGCTGTTCAAAAAAATCAAAAACTTGACCACCTTATTATAATGGCCAACGACGAACAGGTTTACCAGCATTTTAAAGAAGGAATCATCGACACGCTCTACGCCGAGTGGTATGGTTCGCTGATGGCTTTCGCAGCACGCTATCTTTCAAACAGCTACGCCATGATGGCTGAAGACTGCGTGCAAGAGGCTGTAATGAAAGCTTGGCAAACCCACCAGACATTCACCTCGCCATACCAACTGAAATCATTTCTCTTTACATGCATACGCAATGCTGCCATATCCACACTGCGCAAAATATCCACGCAACAAGGATATGCTTCCCTGCTAAAAGAAGAAATTCAACCCGAAATCTCAGCACTCATAATAGAACAAGAAACGCTCGACATGCTGCATGCTGCAATCGCCCAACTACCAGAAAAATACAAGCAGGTTTTCGATTTGAGCTTTGAACAAGGACTTAAAAACGAGGAAGCAGCCCGATTATTGCAAATCACCATCGACGGACTCAACAAGCGCAAGGCAAAGATGATTTCCCTGCTTCGCAAGAAATTCCAAAACGATGAATTGATGCAGTTGGCCATCTCCTTCCTCCTTACAATATAAAAGGTGAAAGAAACACTCCTTTCACCTTTTGTTTTTATCTGGTTTGAACTATCTAAACCAACCACCCTATTCTTCTCTGTCCCGGTACCAATCCATATAAGCCACATAATGGGCGGCATTGTCGGTCTGACCAGGACGAGTCTTCTTGATGAACTTAGCTGGAACACCGCCCCAAATCTCACCAGGACCAATCTTTGTTCCACCTACCACCAACGCGCCCGCGGCTACAATGGAGCCCTCGCCCACCTCACAGTTGTCGAGCAAAGTGCTTCCCATGCCGATAAGACAATGGTCGTGAATGGTACAGGCATGCACAGTGGCATTATGGCCAATGGTGACATCACTGCCAATGTGCAGCGGACCAATCTTATAAGTGGTGTGCAGCACGGCACCGTCTTGCACATTTGTACGGTCGCCGATGTGAATATGACACACATCGCCACGCACCACGGCATTGAACCATACCGAGCACTCATCACCCATCACCACCTCGCCCACAATAGTGGCGTTCTCACTAAAATAACAGTTCTTTCCCCATTTCGGCTTCAAACCGTTCACTTCTTTTATTAATGCCATCTTTTCGTTTTTGTGTGCAAAGTTACAAGAAAACGAGCGAAAAACCAAATTCATTTGAGTTTTTCCGATTATCAAACGAGCTCGACAAAGCCAAATTTTCATAAAAACGAACGGGATACATAATTAATGTTGGTTTACTTAACTGAAAAGTAAAACCAACTACCTGATAATAAAACAAATACAGAAAGTGGAAGCATAGAAATGCTTTCCCAACCAAATATGCCTGGTTTTAAGTTTGTACAAGTAAGATGTACAACTTGTACAAGTAAGATGTACAACTTGTACAAGTAAGATGTACGACTTGTACATGTTATATGTACAACTTGTACAAATGCACAGTACTGTTCTAGCACTTCCTTTAACTTGCAAAAAAACAATATATGGCAAATAAGAAACAAGCATTCTTGGTGTTGGAGTATTACAAGATTGTGCCCGACAAGAAAAGAGACTATCCCGGCCATACATGGTTGATTCGATGAAAAAAAAGGCACTCACCACAACAAGATGGCTACGGCCGAATCAAAAAAGAGCTTATCAGGGACTGTTCTGAACGAACGGATTGTCTGCCCTTGGCAAGAACGAAAAAATAGCGGAGAACGGAAAGCTTGCCACATTCCATTCTCCGCTATTATAGGAAACTACATTAATTAATATAGTATCTGCAACTTTTACAGGTTCGGGTTGATCTTGTTCCACTCAGACACTGGAGGAACAATGTTCAATGTAACCAACTCATCGCGCATCTTGCACAAATGTTCGTAAGAAGCATCCAGCTTGGCATTCTCCTCTGCTGTTCCCTGTGGAACCTCAAAGCGAGCACCGTTCTGGTCGAGAGTGGTCTTCATGGCCATCATGATGTGGTCATACTTCTCAGTCTTTACGTATGTTCCTACAGGGAAACGGAAAGGCTCACCACCCATAGCGGAGCGAATCATCTCAACAGAGAGATAAGCAGGGCTCTGGAAGCTGCTGCGTCCGCGAAGCTCGATAATCTTGGCACCGCCCTTTGTAACAGCAGTCTTCATCTCCTCCCACTCTGCCTCAGGGAATTCATCTGTACCAATGATGTCGGTCAGTTTGCGTCCGGCAATTGTCACATGGCTTCCAAATACAGCCATCTGCTCGCCGTGACCACCATATGTAGCACAACCTGTGATTTGGTTCTGCATCACGTTGAATTTCTTAGCAAGGGCACTCTGCAGACGAGTTGTGTCAAGACCTGCCAAAGTTGTAACCTGACCTGGTTTCAAACCAGAGTAGAGCAGTGTAACCAAACCAGTGAGGTCGGCGGGGTTGAAGATGATAACAACGTGCTTCACGTCTGGACAATATTTCTTAATGTTCAAGCCCAGTTCCTCGGCAATCTTGCAGTTGCCAGCGAGCAGGTCTTCGCGAGTCATGCCAGCCTTACGGGGAGCACCACCTGACGAAATGATATACTTAGCATCGCGGAAAGCCTCTTCAGCATCGGTAGTAGCAGTAATTGTTGCTTCGTCGAAGCCGCTTTGGCGCATTTCCTCTGCCACGCCTTCGGGCGAGAACACGTCATAAAGACAGATGTTGTTAGT
>CACZPU010000066.1 GCA_902783165.1 uncultured Prevotellaceae bacterium | reverse complement strand
TGTGTTTGTGCTTTCAATCCACCAACAAGCACAAAAGTCATGAGAAATAATAACACGTATGTCTTTAAATGCACCTTTAATATCATATTTCAAAAAAGTTACAGGCAATTGTTTTAGTCAAAATACAAAAATAAAAATAATATTTTAGTTATTATAGATATTTTAATTATTTTTTTCGCCAAATGGGCACATTTAACCTCCTTTAACGGATTAGTTCAAAAGCCCCCTCTAAATATAAGATTATTGATTATATGGCAAATAGGAATAAACAGTAAAGTGATACATGTCAACTTTTTCGAGTCCAGCAATCCTAACTTTAAAAGGCCAAGAACTAGAAAGTCTTGTTCTTGGCCTTTTTGTAACTTGCGCAACATCTCCACACCCACTTTGCCGCAGCCGTCACAATGAATACCCTCAAAATTGCTTTGTTTAGATATAAACGGAAGAAACGATTGAACAAATTGGGAGATAAGAATCCTGATTACTGGAACACAAATCCATCGATGTCGTATTGTGAAAGTATTAGAAAACCCTATTATTCGGCGAAGACAAATAAAAAATGCGGTCTCTTCTGAAGATTTATTTCCATTGGTGATTATTCACCATTTTGCTTTACTGGATTATTCAGAAGAGAACCCGCACTTTCACCCCAAAACGTATAGTCTTGAATGTTTGTTCGCCTATCGTTTACAGGTAGAACCACCCACCATATGACATTTCTTTATTCTCTTTTCAAGAAAAACGCCTGCATGGGTTGTATTGTCATTCAAGTCCATAATAATATGGTTTTCGCCTTTTGACAACATCTAGTAGAGGAATGCTGAAAGTCTGGCATATATATTTATTTCTTACCGACTTCAAGGTAAGTCCTCAACGCTTCAACATAGGTTTCGAAAGCATGACGGCCCTTGTCGGTTATACGACAGATGGTGCAAGGACGTTTACCCTTGAAAGTCTTCACTACTTCAATATAGCCTGCCGTCGATAGTTTGTCTACTTGTACACTCAAGTTGCCCGCCGTGGCTCCCGTCTGCTCCTTGATGTAGGGGAACTCGGCCTCATCAGTACTGATGAGCAGCGACATGACAGCCAATCGCAATTCTGAATGCAACAATGGGTCTAATGGTTGAAACATAGACTTTCTGGATTTAGTTCTTATTCTGCGAACGGATGACAAGACCTGGAATGACAAGGCCAACAAATGCTACAACGGCCATAACATAGAGTTGTTCCGCCCACGGATAATGCAGGGCAAAGAAAAAACCACCCACACCTGCAAAATATCCGCAAATCTGCACAATGCGATTTTTCAAAACGAATCCCGTGATGGTGGAGACAATGCCGAAACACAGCGAGATAATGCTGGTGATATTGATATAGAGGTGTGCATCAGGCAAAGACATTTTTACGGACATTTCAGGAAGTATTCCACAGCCAATAAGCCCGAATATAACACCCATGGAACCTATGAAAATGCCTAACGTATCCCAAACCTGTCCTATCGTTTTACTTACGAAATTGGTTGGGACGGGCTCTTTATGTTTACCAATAAGCCGCTCGCCTATATAACCCACGCCCCACATAACAGCCCACAAGACATTCCATGCGGGACCACCATAATTTTTCCACAAATAGGCTATCAACAAGGCGAATATGATTACACATACACCCCACCAAATGAGTGACAACGCAGAATTTTTTGTGATTGTACGTTGGCTGCGCTCGATTGACTCTCTAATGATTTCCAGACTGCGTTCAGCAGTCATATTGTTGCTATTTTCCATTTTCTGTTTACTTTTTAGATGATTAAAGAAAACTGTTTTATACTCTTTTTGTGCTCATCTTCCCTCCTGCAGAAAGGTAGGACAAGACACAATTCATCCGGATTGCACTGCAAAGATAAATAAGTTTATAATATAAACCAAATTATTTCTTGAATTTATTTTGTCTTATAACATTTTTTAATAATGCAGCTGAGGCAAGTACAGAGATGAATCTGAAAGATTATTTTGCAGTTTCATCTTTTTAGTGTATATTTGCATCGATGTTTAATAATGAGATGACTATGAAAAGAATATTATTATCATTCGCGGTTTTTGCCGCATTCACTTCTGTCTTAGCACAGAAGAAACTGGTGCTTTATTATTCAGAAACAGGAACGACAAAGGCTGTTGCACAAGAAATTCAGAAACAACTTGGAGCCGACATTGATAGTATCGAAGCAATAAAGCCTTATTCCGGGAACTTTCAGGAAACCATTCAACGAGGGCAGCGCGAAATGCAAAGCGGACAAACACCCGCATTAAAGCCTCTGAAAAAAGACATTGACGACTATGATATCATTTTCCTAGGCTATCCCATATGGTTTGGCACCTATGCCATGCCAATTGCAACATTAGTAAAGGAGCATGATTTTGCAGGCAAAACCATCGTACCATTCTGCTCTTTTGGCAGCGGAGGATTGAACACATCCACAGAAGCACTGAAAAAGGCATTGCCTAAAGCAATTATTCGGCCAGGATACGGTATAAGGAGCGCACGCGTGACAGCAGTCGAGCGTGAACTAGACAGATTCCTAAAAGAAAACGGATATAAGAAAGGAGCAATCACCAAGTTGCCCGAATACTCCGAGCAGAAACCCTTAACCGACGATGAACGTGCCATCTTCGATGCAGCCTGTTCTGGTTACCAATTCCCATTGGGAACGCCACAGACTGTAGGAAAGCGTAACACACCAGACGGAACAGACTATAAATACACAGTAAAAAGTCGGGGAATGAATGGAGCTGAGGCCACCTCCACCATTTATGTCACAAAGAGCAACGCAGAAGGAGCGAAACCCGAATTCACAGAAGTAGTACGATAAACGTATCTTTTATCTATGGCATGTAATCAAGACTTCGTACAGTATATAGCCGACCAATGTGCCAGTGCTGGTGATATCACTGTCAAGAAGATGTTTGGCGACTACGGCATTTACTGTAACAGCAAAATTATCGGTCTCATTTGTGATGACCAATTCTTTCTGAAACCTACAGAAACTGTTATTCCGTTACTTCGAATTGTAGATATGCGCCCACCCTACCCTGGCGCAAAAAATTATTATTATATAAGTGATGTGGACGATCACGACTATATGTCAATGTTAGTCCGTAAGACATACGAAGCGCTACTTTCTGGAAAATAACAAATATCAAAACGTTCGGTCATACATAATAATCCAGGAAATCAATCCCAAAATATAATTACTACATTTAAGAAGTCACGTTTAGGAAAACATATTTCATTTGTTGATTGTTGAAAAGCAAAACAAAGAAGAGCATTACAAACAAAGATGAAGGATTATCCCGACAAGATGACGTCTGAACAAGCGCGGCAATTCGGATGCGATGTCTTGAACATCGTCAGTCAAATACCCAAAGGGCGCGTGACAACCTATGGCACAATTGCCGCTTGGGCAGGTTGGCCAAGCCACTCGCGAATGGTTGGTCGCACACTTCGTTATTCGCCAGGAGCAGAAAAATTGCCCTGTCACCGTGTGGTTAACAAAGAAGGCCGCACAGCTCCAGGTTGGAGCCGTCAGCGACCTTTATTGGAAGAGGAAGGTGTCTGTTTCAAAGCCAATGGTCATGTGGACATGAGCAGGCATTTATGGGAACCTTCTATTAATCTGCTGTAATATCCTCTATTTGATCGATAATCTCCTGATAGTTGTTTTGATTGCGGCAGTGGATTTTATAGCCAATCAGTCCGCCGATGGTGCCACAGACAATCATCGTGATCATGAAGAACAGGAAGTTATCACCAGCCATCTGTAAGTATTGGTCGTAGAGGAAATAGCCAAGCCACAGGATGGCGGCAGGAATACCAAATTTCAGCCATTCGTAATCCAGTCTTTTGGCTTGAGCAACTTTCTTGCGGGCATCTACAAGATCTCTGTCGTACAATTTGCTGTTGTGCAGATGACGACCTGTGTAAACCGTATAGACAAAGGATATCAGCATCAGTATGGACATTGTAACCCAGACACCAATTGAAGAACCGTTGAGTTTCACAAAAGCCCAGTAGCCGTAAGGAATCATCGCCAAGCAGACAATGCAGGTAATGATATATCGACGGTTGATATTCGAAGTGCTATGCTTGAGTGACTGGCGGATGATGCGGTCGTTTACAATTTCCTGTTTTTCCAGTTTCTTCTTTAATGTGGCCATTTGCTGGCGCATATTTTCTAATTCAAAGATTTCGTTGTTCATAATGGGATGTTTTTAATCGTTTGACATTTGTTTTAATTGCTCACGGATTCTGAACAGACGTACGCTGACGTTCTTAGCCGTGATGCCAACTATTTGTCCAATTTCCTCGTAGGGGAGATTCTCGAGCCAAAGTAGGACAATCGCACGGTCGAATGGCTGGAGCTTGGAGATGCGCTTGTGGAGCATGTCCACTTGCTTGGTGTCCTCGTCACAGTCTTCAAAGAGGTTGATGTCCATAGTCAGCCTTACTTCGGATGAGCGTCGCTTCTTCCTGTCGATTGAGATACAGGTGTTGAGGGCGACACGATAAATCCACGTCTGGATGTTGCTGCGATGCTCGAACCTCTCAAAACCTTTCCACAGATTGACTAGTACCTCCTGGAACAGGTCGTTTACCTCGTCAGCATCTTGCGAGAACATGTAGCACACGGTGTAGATGGTGCTCTTGTGTTCTGCAACGGTTTGCGCAAACTGTCGTTCTAATGTCGTCATTGTCTTGTACATTTAAAGAATCTTTACCCATTAGACGTAGAAAAATACAAAAAACTACACGAACCTTCAACTTTTTTTTTAATTTTGTGGCAAATAATAATTTACCAGCAAATAATATGGAACAAATAGAGAGAATCAAACAGATGGAACAGCATATGGACTGTGCTTCAGCTGCTGTAATGGAACTATCTGCAACACTCGACAAATATGTAGAAGCACAGAAATCAATCACCATCCTAAACGAGTATTACGGCAGTAACGAATGGCATCAAGACTATGCTGACGACGAGGCTGGCAACCTACCAAAAGATTTGAAACGCGGTGTGCTGTCAGAAGATGGCATCTGGAATCTTCTCTCCGACTGTCGCGAAATGAACGTCCGACTATTGGAAACAGTGATGAATATCATGAAAAACAATCTGTAGGACGAAGATGACAGCAAAAGAGGTCATATCTTATATGGAGTCTCTCCAGAATGAGGGTCAACGGCAGATACTTATGCGATTCTTCAAGACTGGAGTTGGAGAGTATGGAGAAGGTGACGAATTTCTTGGATTAAAGGTGCCACAGACTCGCGAAGTGGTTCGTCTTGTGGTTCGCGGTTTCCCATTGAGTGAAGTTCCTGAACTCCTGAGAAATCGCTGGCATGAGGTTCGGCTTTGCGGTCTTCTTATTCTAGTTGACAATTTTGAAAGATTAGCAAAGAAACGACTCGAGAGCAATGATGCCGCCATCCGTGGACGCGATGAGATTCTGACCATGTATCTGAATAATGCTGAGCATGCAAACAATTGGGATTTGGTGGATTTGTCGGTTCACAAGATTCTTGGTCATTGGTTGCTGTTACCAACTTATTTGGGCGATGGAGATTATAAGACAAGACTCCTTGACGAATTGGCTAAAAGCAACAATTTGTGGAAACAACGCATGAGCATGGTTTGCACTTGGAAAACAACACAGATGGGAGATCCATCATGGTGCTTGCGCTATGCAGAGATGCACTTACGCCATCCTCACGATTTGATGCACAAGGCTGTAGGTTGGATGCTCCGCGAAATGGGAAAACGCATTAGCATGGACCTGCTTCGTGATTTTCTTCGTCATCACGCAAATGAAATGCCACGCACAGCTCTACGATATGCCATTGAAAAGATGGAAGACAGCGAGAAACAATACTGGTTGAAATACAAATAAACTGGCAGTGCAATCAAACGGAGACTGCAAACAATCAAAGATCTTCACCTCACAATAAGTATAATGCAATAGCAGCACAGGCTTCCGCATCTGCTAGAGCGTGATGATGATTGCGAAGATCAAAGCCACATGCTGCTGCCACAGTATGCAGTTGATGGTTGGATAGAGAGTGTCCGAATTGTCTCCTTGATGCCAACAATGTGTCATAAAACTGATAGTCTGGATAGTCCATCTGATAAACTTTGAAGACCGCCTTTAAACAACTTTCATCAAACCGAGCATTATGAGCGACGAATGGTATTGAGTGGTTTTCTGGGAATGCCGAATCAATCCGTTTCTGTATTGTCTTCCAAACAAAGGGGAATACAGATGCCTTTTCCGTATCTTTCGAAGTAATGCCATGCACCCGTTGGCAGAAATAGCTATAATAATCGGGCTCTGGACGAATAAGGCTATAAAAGGTGTCTATGATTTCTCCTTTCCTAACAACCACAATTCCTACAGAACATACGCTACTGAGATGTTGATTGGCTGTCTCAAAATCAATGGCAACAAAGTCTCTTAACATTTCTCCTCCATTACCTCTATATAAAAAGAGAAAGGACGAAATCCATCGTTGCAACTAATCATTGCACTCATTGGATTTCTCATCCAACCATCATAGAAATTTCCCTCGCCTTTTGCGAGAGACTCCACAAAATATTGCATCGAGCTCCAGGCTGATGGACACATGCCATCTGGGCATTTTCCATCAATCGAAATCCACTGCTGCCCCACTCTGATATCACATGTGTGTTCTATCGTGTTCTCATATTTTTCCATCAGGTCATAATATTCCGTCTGGCGTATTGCTGTGATTCGGACTTTTTTCATTTTTTCTAAAATGTTGTTACATTATTGTCGATGGTTCAAAAACAACCCATTCATTATTATTCTTGTCGTCCCCACTTCATTTCTTCACCATGTTTATCATATTGCTTACGTTTGCCAATAGGAGGAGCAGTCAAAGTAATTCGAACTACGGCAGTACGCCCAAGACTTCGGCTGACAGCATCATCGAAAGCATCCATATGATGAGGAAGGAAACGTTCACAGATAGCCCTCAACGCAGCAATCTTTTCATCACGAGCAATAACCAACTCTGCCTTGCCCACAGCAGTGGCTGACTTGTATTGAAGCGTGAAGCTTCCATCTTTTGGACCAACCGTAGGAGCGCATTTCGTAACTGCAGAGAGAAATACAATAGGATTATGTGCAATACAATCCAATTTGTCACCTTCCATAGCACAATGGAAATAGAATGTTTTGTCATCTGTACGAACCAATGACAATGGTATGCCGTATGGAGCCCCGTCCTTGCGAGTCATGCTGACTGTTACATAAGGAGCCTTGTCAAATATTTCAAATGCAAAGAACGCATCCATCTCTCTACTTGCTTTTCTCATATCTTATATTCTAATTACAAAATATTCAATTCCATTGACATTATAATAACACCAAAGCATGGTCCGCAAGAATAAACGGCCAAATAAAAACATTTGCAAATTTAAAAAATAACTGTGATATAATAGCACTAAAAAAAGAAAAAGATGCATCTAAAGGTGTAAAAAGAAAATTGTCTCAACATTCTGTCACATATTATTCTAAATACTTGTTGAAATAAAAAATGAATCTTTGCATTCGTGTCACCATTAAGAATGTAGTTCGGATATGCCTTACGGTACAATTAGCTATTAGTCCCAAGGGGATTTCTTTCTAATGTTGCTTAACTAAAAATACAACGTCCTGCATTGTTTTCATAGAGAATGGAGAAAAAAACAAATTAAATATACATGTGGAACAGTGTTTTTTCAAAGTTGCGCAATGCCGATAACCAACGAGATTCTCATCTCCAATGCCGAAAGTTGTCAGAACATGGAGTATTGCATCAATTTAGTGATTCGAAAAGGAAAGAACAAGCAACTATCATTGCAAAAACGATGTCATTACCTATGGTTTCACATTCAGTAGGCAATGACAAAACGAAAGTATCACGGGGATTCTATATAACAACTATATTACTTTCTCGACACATCAATTATCCATTCTACTATATCCTGAAGCACTTCGGGTGATATCGTTTCCTCTATCTGCCCATACTCTGTGGGAAGACCGGTTGTGCAGTGTTGGAAGAGATGATTAAGCTCAGGATATTCCTTTACAAGATTCTTTTTAGATTTCGGTAGCAACTGCCTAATGGCTGACAGGTTCAACGATGAAATGACTTGGCTATCATTGGCACCATTCAACGCGAGTACCGGGCAGTGCGTGTTGCGGATATCAGTCGAAGGATCGTAATTGATGAACCATTGTAGCCATGGCATTTGCAGAACCGCTTGTTGTTGCCGATAGTTCTCTATTGTCATATTGGCAGGCTGCCCCGACAAAGACAAGATACGATTGCCTTGTGCCACCAAGAGAGTGTCGCCTTTCACTCCAGGTCCGGCCAAAGAGATGATGAAATCGGGTGTCGATTCTATAGAGCTTTCCACCCCCTTACCCTTTCGCTTTGCGCCCAGCATAAAAGCTATGCATCCGCCCTCACTATGACCTAGCACTCCAATCTTCCTAAAGATTTTTTTACTACGAAGGAAACGCAGACCAGCGGCAGCATCGCGCATAAAATCTTCTGTTGTGGCCTTCGCCACTTCGCCACCAACGGAGGCTCCTGTGGCACGATCATCATAACGGAGTGAAGCTATTCCATGACGTGCCAGATAGTCGGCAATGACAAGGAACGGCTTGTGATTGAACAATTCCTCATTGCGATTCTGCTGTCCGCTACCCGACACGAGCAACACCACTGGTGTTTTTTTTGATTGTTTGCCGTAACCCACTGGATACGAGATTGTTCCTGCTAGTATTGCACCGTCTGCTTCGTTACGGAATGTCACATCTTCGGTTTCATATGGGAATGGCGGTTGAGGCATTTGTGGACGCTTCACTTCGACAACACCCCTTGTCAAAATTAGCGGAATAGACTGTCCGTTCTGCGAGAACGTTCCCTGCAACTTACCATCCTCCAGCCGAGCACGGTACCTCACACCTAACATATCTATTTTCAAAGCTATCGAGTCATCGCTGAGAAACTCTTTATATGCACCAATACCTTTAGCACCTTGGTCAGGACTGTCTATCGTTGCCGTCACATATCCGTCTGCCTGCTCCAAATGGAGTACAAGCGATAGCGACAAAGCGCCCACATTGAGTTTCCCCGACCAAGTACCAACAAGTGAGGTGGTAGGTTGTACTTGTGCCTTTCCAACCAAGCCTAAGAAAACAAAGAGAGTCATTGTTAGCAGGCCTCTTATCCTCGAATAGATGCATGCAGTCCTGTTCTTTTTCATTGCAATTGTTTATTATAATGAATTATTATATCAATTACCAATAATCTATGATACTAATAATAGTATAGATTGCAAATATACAAATAATAATTGAATGCACAAAAAATGTATAGATAATTATATTAATTTGCAGAAATGGACAAAACGTTGTATCTTTGCACTGGCGATTCATTCGCACACTATCATCAACAACAAGCCATCAAACATTTTGCCATGTCACATACCAACAAGCTGACTCTTTCTGAAGAATACAGACGAGAGGAATTAATACGAATGATTGGGCACAACCTGGAGAAACTTACTCTGCAGGAATTGGAGGCCCTTTACTACGATATGTCAACAAAGACATATATCAACGATTGACCTTCAAATGGTTTGTGCATTCTGAATAAAGGAAGGCAGACAAATAGTCACATAAGCAAGACTGCCAATACTACTTTCTTCTGCCAATTTCTTCTACAACATGGCGGTCGCTGAGATATGCCACTCGTCGAGGCCATATATGAAAAAAGGTGACTTCAAAAAAGCTACAAGACCTAAAACGACCATTTACAAAACCCACATTTGCAGGAATCCTTTTTATGGCAAAACTATAACAGGCCAACCTTCATCTTGATACATAGTTACCTTCAGCTGATTTCTCTTCACATAATCAGCGATGGCATCTGTCCGTAGCCGCTCACGTTTCTTATCATCACCTTGAATAGCTTGGAAGACAGCAAACTTGTCACCAAATAATTGTTTGGAACTCTTCAAAAAATCTGAGCCATCTGCCACTTGGTCAAAACCAATTACTTCAAACCCATTCTCAGTCTGACGTATATGCATCAGCCCCGGATGGTTTCCACCGGACACCGTCTTGAGTGTATCACCAACTTGATTGTAATGAAAAAGCCAATAGCTACCCCACACTAGAATATCGTCAGCATTCCGCTCGTCAACACCAACGATGGAATGAAAAGGAATACAATACTCGCCCTGAGCATATTGAGTCCCTATCTTGTTCACCAAATAGCGGTCGATTGCAGGAAAATAGGTCGTTTCGGGCTCTATGGCAATACTATCAGTCTGTACATCATTGGTTTCCTTGACAGTTTTATTCTGACACCCCACCAGATTCATGCCAATAAAAACGATAGCAACAAAAATAAAAAGATGATTATGAAATGTACCACGCAAAAATACTTGCAAATGGTCAACAGTAAACGATTTATCCATCAGATTGCCTTTCTTATTACTCAAGTACTTCTTTCAACTCCCCAGTTTCGGAATCAATAATAAAACCACGCACCACAATATCCTTGGGAACGAGCGGATGAGTCTTGATAGTTGTCACCGTATTCAGCACAGAGCTAGTAGTGTCCTTAAAACCTTCCAGCCAAGCATTGAGGTCGATGCCACAACGTCGAATGGTGTCAAGCGTCTCTTCTGTGATTCCTCGGGTTACCATTTCTTCATGAAAATGACTATAGTTCATATGGCAGGCGCCACAATTGGAATGTGCCACCACCATAATCTCTTCCACACCCAATTCATAAATGGCCACGATAATACTGCGCATGGCGGAATCGAAGGCAGAGATAACAAGTCCTCCAGCGTTCTTCACAATCTTGGCATCACCATTTTTCAGACCAAGTGCAGCTGGCAACAGTTCAGTAAGTCGGGTGTCCATACACGAGAGCACAGCCAACTTCTTGTTAGGATACTTGTCTGTAATAAACTTTTCGTAACCTTTCTGGTCAACAAAAGTCTTGTTATATTCAACAATCTGGTCAATCATACGCTAAATACTATTAAATATGACTACAAAAATAATGATTATTTCGGAATTATAAGTAAATTTGCCCCCATCATTTAAGATGCTTTAAGAATATGGAATACATGTCTCAAGAAGGCTACGATAAACTCGTGGCCGAACTTCATCAGTTGGAAAGCGTGGAGCTGCCCCAGGTGAGAGAGGCCATCGCCGAGGCTCGCGACAAAGGAGACCTCAGCGAAAACTTCGAATATCACGCTGCAAAACGTGAGCAGGCACGACTGCTTAGCAGAATACAATTCAAGCAGAAGGTGCTTGCCAACGCAAGGGTTGTCGACATGTCGAAACTTGGAAGCGACTGCGTGCAGCTGCTCAGCAAAGTGGAAATGACCAATTTGGCTAACAACGCCAAGATGATATATATCATTGCAAGTCCCCACGAAGCCAACATCCGCGAAGGAAAGATATCCATCAAATCGCCCATTGCCCAAGCCCTTCTGAACAAAAAGGTGGGCGATGTGGTAGATGTACGCGTTCCTGCCGGCATGCTAAAACTCCGAATCGAAAACATACAACTTTCTGATTAAAAGCAAATTGACATGAAGAATAGGGTAATGGTGCTGTTAATCTCTACCGTATTGGCAACAGCGGTAAATGCACAGACAACATCAAAAAAAGTATACAATGAGGACATCAATCCTGTTGAACAAATCGACCAAGCTGTGGCAAAGGCTAAGGCCGAAGGGAAATATGTAGTTTGCCAAGTAGGAGGCAACTGGTGCCCATGGTGTTTGCTCTTTGCCGACTATATTACAAACGACAGCACCATCAGCAAGATAATTGACGACAATTTTGTCTACATCCATGTGAACTATAACCCCAGCAAATCGAGCAGCAAGCAGCTACAAGCCGACAAGCAAAACACTTTGGCAGAAAAAGTCAAAAGGGCAGAAAACATGATGCGACGACTGAACAATCCTGCGCGTTTCGGTTTCCCTGTGTTCGTTGTACTTGATGAAGAGGGAAAGGTGCTTCATATTCAAGATTCAAGTTATTTGGAAGAAGGCAAGGGCTATAACCACGACAAAGTGATGCGTTTCTTCAAAAACTGGACTCCAAAGGCCGTGAAAGGGTAAACGAACTATCCATCGCTAATAGCCAATGTTGATGGAGCATGATGCTCAAGACGCGAGAAACGACACCATTATCGTAAAAATGAAAAAAATGGGGAACCTCATTTCTGAGATTCCCCGCGGATCCTTTCAGCAAGGCATATAATCGAGTTTACGGGATTACCTGCGTGGGTGATGATTCATCGGTCGGCCGTTACTGCGCCAAGTCTTGTCATGGTGTGGAGTTGGTTTGTGATAAGCCACCGCTCCCTTGTGATGCATCGCGGGTCTTGGCATATGTCGGTCGGCATAGAAATGAGCAGCCTTGCGATTATTGCCACCCAGATAGGTCACGAACACCCGGGGACGTGCGTTATAGTAATGAGCCCTGCTGTAGTGGGAATAGATACCGAAGTGCCATGCTCCGGCTCTCCATTCAACGGGACGATAGAAGTAGTTCAGACGCATAAATCTGTCATACTGCCAGTTAGTGAGCACATACCTCAAGTCTGCGTTGCGACGGCTCCACCATGCGCCAAATACATCCCGATGGCCATTAAGGCTCATCAGATAGTCGAGGTTTATCTCATATACTGACTCATATTGAGCAGGGGTAAGGTTTAACTCATATGCCATCTTGTCGCTCAAGAACAATGCTTCGTTCTTTGCCACGTTATAGCTCATTGCGTTGGCTGTGATAGTCATCGCCATCATCATTGCCAGAATCATCATTTTCTTCATATCTTTGTCTCCTATTCTTTAATTGTTTATTATTATATGTCGGAGATCTCTTACCGAGAATAACCTATATTTCTTTTCACATTGCAAAGATAAACGCAATTCGTGGGCTTTCAAAAGGATTTTTCCTAAAGTGTGGTACGGAAATCCCTAAATCATGGTGGGGATTGCCCCTAAGCGATTCTGTGAGCAATACTGTGCTAATAGGAACGACAAAAAAGGAGAAGGCTTTGTTAAAAAAGATACTGGCCAAGCCTATGACCAGTATCTTATAAATGAGATTAGAAATTCACTTTTCTCTCAGGAGCTGTGAACGAGCAGAAACGGGCTGTAGCATTGGTGATATAAAGCACAGCCATATTGTCATCATCGGCCTTATACATCGATTTCAGACTCTCGTTGCGATTCAGAAACTCTTCTTTAACGGCCAATGTCTCGTCGACTACAAGATTACCACTCAGGCGCATCCACTCGCTTCCCGACTTCTTCAAGGCACAGATCTCGAATTTGCCATTGGCAGCCATCTGCTTGAAAACGTCTTTCACCTTACCCGTCATGATATAGAGACGGCCATCGATAATCTCAGATACTCCGAAAGGACGCACACGAGGCTGGTCACCATCGGCAGTTGCAATGAAGAAGGCACCGCACTCCTTCAGATAGGTCTGAACTTCTTGCATGTTTTGTTCCATGATTTCTTTACTGATTGTGTCTGTTATTGTCTCTTCGGTGGTTTCGCCAGTCTCCTTGGCTGAATCGGCTGTCTGTTTGTTGCCACAAGCAGCTATTGCGAAGAGCACTAACAAGGCAAATAATAGTTTTTTCATAACATTGTATATTTGATTCTCTATTAAAGTTTCCTACTTGTCCCACTATTGCTTCTTTTGAACAAACGGTTTCAGCCCTTTCACGGCATCGGCAGCGGTAATGCGGCGACCGCCATTGTCAAGATCAATCAACACATAGCGGGTGTTGCCCATGCCCAATTCTTTCATATAAGAGAGTTGGCGCAGTCCATGACGGGTTTCTATTCGCTCCACCATGTCGTGGTGTTCTTCTGCAGTCATGGCATAGATGATGTCAACGCAGGCCTGGTCAATGGCAACTATATCGGTAGAAGAGAGAATGCCCACATTAGGCGTCACTACCGGAGCAGCGGCCTTTCCTTCGCAGTCGCAAGAAACAGACATATTTCGCATCACATTGACATAGGTGACATGGTCACCGAAGAAGTCGATAGTGGCCTTGGTCGACTCGGTCATGCGCTCCATGAATTCCTCTTCCCTCAAATCCCACTGGTTGGGCTGTCCAGGTGTGGTGTGAATCCATGCCTTGCCGATGCGACCGTCGGCACAACCGATGCCTATGTTCTTGTTGCTTCCGCCAAAACCTCCTTGGGTATGGCCTTTAAAATGGGTCAGCGCCACCATCGAATCGTAGTTGGTGAGATGTGAACCCACAGCCATTTTGGTAAACCACTTGCCGCCATTGACAGGAAGTGTGGTGGTTCCCTGCTCATCGAGGATGTCCACCGGACTGAATGTCCAGCCGTTTACTGCCAACGTCTTGCGATGCTGTTCGGTGGTGTAGCGGTCACCTTGATAGTAAGTGTTGGTTTCAATGATGTTGGCTTGTGGTAAGTCTTTCTGCATCAGCGCCTTCACCCACTCACGGGGAATGATATTCGGGCCGTTTTGTTCGCCCGTATGCAATTTTACACCCACATGTCCTACAATTTTCTCATTTACCTGTTCATAGGCATTAATCAATCCCTCAGCAGATAGTTGGCGGGTAAAATAGACAACCGACTCGTTGCCAGTTCGGTTTTCATAGGGTACAAACTTGTTTCCATCAGTACCTGGTGTAGGTTTTTTGTTCACCTGTGCAAACGTCATGCCAATTGCGAAAAAGCCTATCGTTGCAGCTAATAGTAATCTTTTCATATTCAGTTATTTTAATATATCAACTGCAAAAATAATCATTTTTTTCTAACAATCTTCTATTTCAAACAAAAAAAGTAAAATAAAATAACATTTTCACATCACACGAAAATATCAATTACACACACCCATGATGGAAGGATAACAGGCCGAACCTAAATGAAACAACATTAAACTATAATTTCCAGAATAATACGGTCTGAAAAAATAGAATGCGCTGTCCGTAAAAGTGGCACAATGGGCGAGTACATTAAAAAAATTACAACAAAATGCAAGAACAAACCCTACACTTATTCTCCATTCAATGCGGATACTCCGGACATAAAATATTTCTCTTATTTTCAAGCAATTCTACTCAACAACAAGTGAACTATTTATCCAAATTGCTTATAAAGCAAGAGTTGACCAACCAGAATACCTTTTGAAACAAGAAATGCATAAAGAAATTTGGCTATTCGCACGTTTATTCGTAACTTTGCAGCCAAATAGCAGAAAAGAAATGGCAAACGAGTTGCAACAAACAGAGGAACAATTCAAAAGCGTGATGGCCGAATGCCGGGCTCTATTTGAGAAAAAGCTGCACGACTATGGCGCTTCATGGCGCATTCTGCGTCCAAGTTCGCTAACCGACCAATTGTTCATCAAAGCCAAGCGCATACGTTCTTTGGAAACAAAAAAAGTATCGCTTGTGGGTGAGGGCATACGCCCAGAATTCATCGCGCTGATCAATTACGGCATCGTAGGACTTGTTCAACTCGCCCACGGTTATGTCGACAAGGTGGACATGACACCCGAGGAGGCCATGGCACTGTATGACCGCTATGCAAACGAGGCTCTGGAACTGATGATGAAGAAGAACCATGATTACGACGAGGCATGGAGAAACATGCGCGTCAGTTCTTACACCGACTTCATCCTCACCAAGATACAGCGCATTAAGGAAATTGAGGACCTTGGCGGCGACACGTTGGTGAGCGAAGGAATTGATGCCAACTACATGGACATCATAAACTATGCCGTCTTCGGAGCTATCAAGTTGATAGGGAAATGAAGGTAATAGTTAATATCTGCAGGATTGCTGTCGCCCTGACATTTATCTTCTCGGGGTTTGTCAAGGCCATCGATCCGTTGGGGACACAATACAAGATTGAAGACTATACAGAGGCTGTTGGACTGGCTTCTTCCTTCGGAGGCAACTTGCTGCAGTGGATGGCGTTGGGGTTATCGGTTTTCCTCTCGGCAATAGAATTCTGCATGGGTATGTTTCTGCTATTTGCCATCCACCGGCGGGTGGTGAGCAAATTGGCTGTGGCTTTTATGGCAGTGATGACAATAGTCACAATGTGGCTATGGATAGCCAATCCCATTTCCGACTGTGGGTGTTTTGGTGATGCCATCCACCTCTCCAACGGTCAAACCCTACTGAAGAACTTGGTGCTGCTGGCATGCTCATTGGTGGTTGCATGGAAACCGCTCTACATGATGAGGTTCATCAGCAAAACCAACCAATGGATTGTGCTGAACTACACAGTGTTGTTCATCCTTGCATTGAGCATATGGAGCTTGTACGACAGACCTATCTTCGATTTCAGACCCTATCACATAGGAGCTAACATCATTGAGGGAATGACCATACCCGAAGGGGAAAAACAACCCGAGTTTAAAACCACGTTTATCTTGGAGAAGGATGGTGTGCAGAAGGAATTTACGCTTGACAATTATCCCGACTCCACGTGGACGTTCATTGACAGCAAGACAAAGCAAGTGAGCGAAGGTTATGTCCCACCCGTACACGACTTCTCCATTACAAGAACCGATAACGGGGAAGACATCACCGAACAGGTACTGAACGACAAGAGCTATACATTCTTGCTCGTATCGCCCCACTTGGAAAATGCCAGCGATGCCAACTTCGGAGAAATAGACAACATCTACGAGTACGCAACGGAACAAGGTTACCCTTTCTATTGTATCACCGCAAGTGGAGAAGAGGCTATCGAACGTTGGAAAGAACTGACCGGAGCAGAATATGACTTCTGCACCATGGACGAAATAACGCTGAAAACCATTATACGAAGCAATCCGGGACTGGTGATGCTTAAAAATGGAACAGTAATCAGAAAATGGAGCCACAACTTGTTGCCCAAAATAGAACCGGAAATGATGGGCACGCCGCTCGAGAAAATGGAGTTGGGCGCTCTGCCTAAAGACTCAAGTGCACAGAAAATTGCAGCCATTATGCTGTGGTTTGCACTTCCTCTCTTCCTGCTGACATTGGCCGACCGATTGTGGACATGGACCAAATGGCTGAAAAAAGAAAAGAAAGGGGAAAAGATGGAAAAAGGAAATATTAGAAACACAGAGAAGATGAAACAAGACTCATAGAAGAAGGTTGAAACTTCAAGGAATAATATCTTACAATATATCAATAATTCAAGGTAAAAGAAAATGAGAAAGAAAATTGTAGCAGGCAACTGGAAAATGAACATGAACCTGCAAGAAGGCATCGCTCTTGCCAAAGAACTGAACGAAACTCTCACAGCTGATAAGCCAAATTGCAACGTCGTCATTTGCACGCCGTTCATACATCTGGCTTCTATCGCTCAATTCCTCAATCAGGATATCATTCAACTTGGCGCAGAAAACTGTGCCGACAAAGAAAAAGGAGCATTCACAGGAGAAGTATCGGCCGAAATGGTGAAAAGCACTGGCGCACAATATGTCATCTTGGGTCACTCCGAGCGTAGGGAATATTACAAGGAAACACCCGAAATACTCAAGGAGAAAGTGCTGTTGGCATTGAAGAACAACCTAAAAGTGATTTTCTGCATCGGAGAAACACTGCAGGAGCGCGAAGCCAACAAGCAGAACGAAGTTGTGAAAGCCGAATTGGAAGGCAGTGTGTTCAATCTCTCCGAAGAAGATTTCAAGAAAATTGTCATCGCCTATGAACCCATCTGGGCTATCGGTACAGGAAAGACCGCTACCAGCGACCAGGCCGAAGAAATTCATGCCTATATCCGCAGCATCATCGCAGAGCGATATGGTAAAGATGTGGCCGAAGACACAACAATCCTCTATGGAGGAAGCTGCAAGGCTAGCAACGCCCCAGAACTGTTTGCAAAGCCTGATATAGATGGCGGCCTCATCGGTGGCGCTTCATTGAAGGCAGCCGACTTCAAAGGCATTGTTGATGCATGGAAATAAACTTCAATAAAAGAATTAGAGTTAAATAAAAAAACACTCAAAACAAAGGTAAGAAAGCAGAAAGGAGACAATATCATGAAACAAAATATCAATAACTTGGTAAAAGGTAAGTCAAGATGGCTTCTTTCTTTTTGCCTTCTTACCTTTGTTCCTTTTGGTGCCAATGCACAAAAGTTCCTCGACACCCTGAAACAGAAACAGCAAGGGCAAGGAACAGTGACGGTTACCCAAAGCAAAGAAATAGACGAACTGGTGAACGGCAAGCAGCCGACCACCACTATAACCACTCCCCTACCCACTACTGAAAACAAAGATGCGGCTAAAGACACGGCAGAACCCCACACCTCATTGGAAGTAAAAGAGAAAGCCATAGAGACCGCTCCTAAAAGAGAGGAAAGTAGTTCCGAGAACACCGTCATTGACACACGAAAGAAAGTGATGCGCAACAGCTATAAAGTGACGGGCTACAGAGTGCAAGTATTCTCTGGAGGCAACACCCGCAACGACCGCATACAGGCTGAGCATACCCGCGACAGAATGAAGGCTGCATTCCCCGACGAGCCTATCTACACGCATTTCTATTCGCCAAGGTGGATATGCCGCATGGGCAATTATCGCACTTACGACGAAGCCAACAAGATTCTAAAAAAAGTAAAAGCCCTTGGCTATAGCCAGGCCTGCATTGTGAAAGGAAAGATAAACATACAATATTAGTTTTACAACATATTTCTAACTGACAAATCATGAATCCAGAAATAGAATACCGCGAGGGACTCGAAGAACTCGCTAGTCATTATAAAAGCATTCTACAATTGTTGGGAGAAGATACAGAGCGCGAAGGGATTCTGAAAACTCCTATGCGTGTGGCCAAAGCCATGCAGATACTCACTCGCGGATATAGCCAAGATGCACATAAGGTTCTCACCGATGCACTGTTTGAAGAAAAATACGACCAAATGGTTATCGTAAAAGATATCGATTTCTTCTCCATGTGCGAACACCATATGATACCTTTCTATGGCAAAGTGCACGTAGCCTACATCCCCAACGGATATATTACCGGACTGAGTAAAATAGCACGCGTAGTGGATATCTTCAGCCATAGGCTTCAAGTGCAGGAGCGTCTTACTCAGCAAATCAAAGACTGTATTCAAGACACGCTTCATCCGCTTGGCACCATGGTTGTGATAGAGGCAAAACATATGTGCATGCAAATGCGAGGTGTGGAAAAACAAAACGCCATTACTACGACAAGCGACTTCAGCGGTGCCTTCAATCAAGCGAAGACACGCGTGGAATTCATGAATCTGCTCCGCGGTGAAAGTAAGCGCATCTAATTCTGCAGAACGAAAGTATGAGCGTGCAACATTAAAGAAATTACCATAACGACAAAATTAAAAAACAATGCCAAAAGTTCTATGCAAGATTCACATCATCTTGCATTTTGCTTTTAAAAATAAAGAATTATACAAAATGAAATTATTAACTAAGTTTCTCGCACTGATGCTTATCTGCACCACAGCCATGTCTATAACCTCTTGCCTTGGAGACAGCAATGACAATGATTATAGTGAATATCAGATTACGCCAGAAAAGTACACGCTGTATCTCAACGAAATGGCTGGGAACTATACTGGTAAAATGTATTTCTACAATGACACCATCAGTAAGGTAAATAAGACCGACTCTGTCTCTGTTTCTGTTATGATCAAGGGCATAGGTGATTCAACCATCACGGTTTTGAATTTTCCACCAAAATGTTTGGCCAGACTGGTAAAAAACAAAGAAGCCAAAGAAGCTCTCGAGCATGCAGAAAGTATGCCCATCACTGCAAAATTCTATTTGTACCAAAAAGACAAGGAAATAAACAACGCCTACTACGGAGTTTATCCTTCTGATCTCATTTATAATCTGAATTACAAGGATGGAAACCATAAGGTGAGATTCACTTTCGCTCAAGTTTACCGCAACTCTGGAGAATATTATTTCAATAGAACAGCCTTCGAAATGAGATTATACAGAATATACGTTGACGACATCGAGGACCGCACACTTACTTTCTCTTCCGACATCAACAGCATTCTCCAAATAAGCGTTCAAAAATATTGATTCCAAAATCGTTTTACAACCCTATAATCATTATTGGTTAGCCTAACATTATAACTAACAACAACTCAACACTTATACGCAAGACGAAACGAACTCCAAAAGTGTTTCAATCCACTTTTGGAGTTCGTTTCGTAAACACTCAGTTCGCGAAGAAATCAGCAATTTTTAATGGCTTCTATTAACATATAAGTATCTCTGACTTTATCAAATGAAGAAGTCGCAATGGTCTTATTGTTTTCTACAGCATTCAGAAAAGAACTCATTTCGTTGAAAAATCCTTGCGAATGGATTTGATTGTTAAATATCGTTGGCGTAAAATTGTTGCGAGCATAGAGATGTGTGTCTGTTTTGTCCCACGTTCGCACTTTATCTAATGGAATGCCGAGTGTAGTGAATGGACGTGATTCGAAAGTGAGCGAGTCCATTTGAGAAAGGCGGTAGATACCTTTTGACGTGCAGACTTTGAGTGATTCTTCGGCTGCAGTCCAGTAGTAGGATGTAGAGAGTTCGAGGGTTCCAACAACATGTGGGTGATGGAGCATAATGATATATGACGCTGGGGCGACTTGCTGACATACAAGAATTTCCGGTTTACCGAAGAGGCAACAAACAAGGTCGAGGGGATGGATGAATAAGTCAAGGAGGGCATTACCTTCAGGATATGCCCCCGTTAGATAATGAAGATCGTAGCTGATAAGATGCTCTTTGCTCAGTCGCTTTTGAAGGATTTGAACAGCAGGAGCATAACGTTTCTGCAGACCGACCATAGCAATACGTGAACCATGAAGTCGATAATTTTCAATAAGTGCATCCAGTTCCTGTAGCGACTGGCAGGGTGGTTTCTCGATGAATAATGATTTGCCGCTTTTCAAAATCTGTGAGGCAATGGAGAAATGAGCAGAGGGTGTAGTAGATACAAATACGCCTTTCACTTCATCATCGTTCAATATCGTGTCAAGCGAATTAGTGGCTTTCACATGGGGAAACTTTCGTTCTATCAATCTGGCTTTCCGCTCCGATGTGACACAAATGTATTTCAATGGCACACCAAAGTAATGAAACACGGGATAAAGGTTGGTGAGTGAGTGCTGACCCATGCCGACGAAGGCATAAGAATACTGGTACGTTTGGACAAGAAAATGCTCAGAACGAAAGCGTTTGTAGCGGTCTATCAATTGCTGTATCATAAATTCTTAAAATATTGATAATAGGTTAATCGTGGATTTTCCGTCCATTGATATGAACCGTAGAACTTCTCAATGAGTCGTTTGGGCAGAAGTCGCTCCATGTTTCTCAGGAGGATGATGTCATACTTGCGGTGGAAGTTAATCCAACAGCCGTTACAGCTCGTGGAATAGTGGCACTGCGTCTGGCACGAAGAAATGCCATTGAAAATCTCGTCAAGCGATTGGCTGTGAATGTTGCCAAGGATGACGTCGAGATTCTGGCAGAGCGGCACGTCACCATTACTGTGGATAACTAAATTGCTCATAATGCTCTGGCAGCGCAATCGCAAATGTCCATTACGCCATTGGTCGTAGAGAGCTACAAAATCGAAGTTTTCCTGTGTCTGATGAATGCTATGGGGAATCTGCTTCACAAAGTCTGATGCCATCAGCAATTCGCTTGTCGTATCGAAGAATGCCATCGTTCCGTAAATGCCAATGCGAACATCCACACCGTATTGCTGGGCTATGTCGATGACAAAAGCCATATCATCAAAGTCGTTCCAAGGAGAAAGACAGAACATCAGCGACACAGGCACATCGTCTTTCAATTCCTCTACTACCTGTATTACACGGTCGTAGCCGTCGCGCCCTCGCATCCGTTGGTAAGTCTCGCGACCACCATCAAGAGAGACGTACAGGTGCCGAGGCTGATAGAGACGGACGGCATCAATCACCCGACGGGGCGCGAGACAATTAGATAATAGTGTGTAGTTGGGGTGATGCTCACGGAACCATGCCATGATTTCCGCAGCCTGAGGATGAAGGATGAACTCGCCACCCTCCAGTCCGACTGTTGTATGTTTTGAAACACATCGGCTCGCCATAATGCTTTTAATGTCATCAAGTGATAGATGCTCCACTCGTTTCTGCCAAATATTGCAGTGCTTACATTGTGACTGGCACGCCGTTGTGGCGTATATCATCAGTTGCGACAGACGTTTGTGGCATGGTCGCATGATGTTGTTCAGGTAGAGTAGCCCATTATAGGCATAATCGTAAATCGTGTACATAAAAATTCGTTGCAGCTTAGATAACTCACTTTCGTTCAGCCACATGCAAGCGCACTTACACGGCGCTCACTTTATCGTGACTTTCTACTTATTAAGTCCAAAACTGCAACAAATGACTGCACTGAGCATTGTGATTATTTCTTGAGAGAGCCAAGCGGCAAGCCGATTACCTCAATTTGCCCTTGCTTTCCAGATAGTAAGTGAACAGCTCCCACTGCTCTGCTCGTTTAGCACGGTTGGCCAGCACACGCTCTTCATTGTTAAACTGCGGGGGATAGCAGTCGTAGAGGTAGTAGTGACCGTCGTCAACGACTCCACCATCTATCTTGCCACAGCAGAGAACGAGATCATCGAAAAACTCGCTACAGATGAGCCCAACAAATGTGCTGCCGGCAAAGAGTGTCTGATCACCCAAACGAAATTCTACACCGGAAAGTAGGCGCAGCTTCTTGCAAAGGGGCTCCTTCATGTTGTGGAAGCGCAGTTCACGGGTGTTCACGTCGAACCATTCGATGTCGTCTTCAGTAAAAAGGATGTTGCTGGCGTTGTCACCAAATCGTGTTCCAGACTGACTGATGCCATAGGCATAGAGGGTGGCCTTTGACGGAGGACACGTCGTGAAAGGCTTTTCGGGTTCGTAACCGTCAAGACTGCAAGCAGTTACTGTCGTGCTGACAATGGCTATCGCCATCATCCAAGCGATGGATTTGTAATGTTTCATATTCTTCAGAGTTTATATGATTGGTTTCTCTATTTATAGAGTCCGTCAAGCTCTGAAAAGACTGCATTACTACCACGTAAATCTGATACCTAATGGCAAAGAAAAGGTAAACGGATGTTCTGTGCGATAAGTCTCAACGTCGGTCTTCATCGGAATATAGTACTGTAGGCTGGGTTCCACGAAGAATCCAACTTTTGGCGTGAGGTAGAATTGTAGGCCGAGGCCGAAGATAGTAGAAAACTGCCACGGTGCGTGGAAAGTGGTCTTATCGGTAGTCTCAAATTGCCCATTCACAAAGTAGTCGGAATAGAGGACAGAACGGACAGGAATATCGGTGGTCAAGCCAAAAGTGCCATAGAAACTCCATTGTTGTCCGCTATACATATTATAGATGCCCTTCACAGGGAAACCAAGGTAGTGGATGGTCTGCAACTCGTTGATAGTATTTCCGTTAAAGCCCATCTCATACTCAGACTTCAGACAGCTGTATCTCAGTCCTGTCTCTATTCCAAAGCGATTGTTTAGCCTATACTTCAATGCCAACGACCATGTGACCGGCATCTGGTGGTGGCTCGTACGTACAATCTTATCCGTGCCCGTACCTGCTTTATCGTCAGCATTGTTCAGCGCAATATTCATGATGGCGCTTCGGGCCTTTTCGCTAACGGCACCAGGATTATTTGCCAGATAGACGGCATAGTCAGTCCAATTGTCGATACTGCTTGGGATGGTTGGAGCAGAACTGGGCAGCGACTGCACATCAGCCGATGCTGGCTTAAAAATGAATGGCTGATTATAGCGGTTTTGCTCGCCGAGCTGTCCCGCATAAGCCAGTTCCAGCGACCATTTCTTTTTGCCATTGGTTTCTGTGGCGGGTTTGTCAAGTCCGATGTCTGTGAAGTCATCATTCGGTATCTCTCTCTTACGTGTAGACTTTGCAGAGTCACTCACTGTGGACTCTGTGATCATCTGCTCTTGGGCGATTTTATTTAATAATGTGTCAACCATAACGGAATCCGACAATTGGACGATTCCCAATGATTGGATATCTGTGACTGGAGCTGTTGCAATTTGTACTGGCAGGTCAACAACTATAGGTACTGGCGACTGATTTGCCGAAGCATCTTTCCACGATTCTTTTGGTGTTTCCTTCTGCTTCGTCACAACTGCCGACGGCTGGTGTTCACCACCGTCTTCCTCCTTGACAGCAGCATCTTCTTCTCTGAACAGAAAGAGCGTAATGGGTATGAGTAATAGCAGAAACAGGGCAGCCCAATATTGCTGCATCATCTTGCGCAGCATCTTCTTCGCCCGTGCCAATTGCGATGAAGACGAATGTGGCTCGATGCCCAGCATATCAGCAATCTCTTTGTGCGTCATACCCTCGAATACCGACAATCGGAACACCTGCCCGTAGCCCTCTGGCAGTCTGTCAATCAATCTCACCACTTCGCTCAATGGCACACCTTTTACGTCCCTTTCCTCATTCTCGGCAGCAACCAGTTCCGCCTCGTTCGCCTCTTCAAAGGAAATCGTTGGCATAGCCTTCAGACGTTCCATGCATTTCAATGCGACATTCCTTGTGATGGCGGCCATCCATGACTCTGTCTTGCTATCATCGCGCAGTCTGTCAAAAGAAGTGAAGATAATCACAAAAGCGTCGTGCAGCACATCCTCCACCATATGCTCTTCGCTGATATAGCGTCGGCACACGCCCCTCATCCTTTGGGCGTATGCCTTGTACAGTTCTCCGAGGGCATCCGCGTCCCCCTGTCTG
>CACZPU010000065.1 GCA_902783165.1 uncultured Prevotellaceae bacterium | reverse complement strand
ATATATTGTTAAATCCTGTTCTTCTTTCAGCTTCATCGTGTCCTTTATACTTAAAACAACCAGATGCTCCATTTGGAATACTGTTTGTTAATATAAGTAAGATATCTCATGATGAGACCGCCTCGCTCAATGTATTTCTGCTGTGTATGGCATTGCCGAAGCAAGATGGCAGATTGTTTTCTTTTTGATTCCTTTTTTTCAATCGTTGGAACAAATGCAAATATAATTGTTACGGGGAACAAAGTAAGAACAGTGGTTTATTTGTATTTTTGCACAGTAATTATTATTTCAAAGGTTTTGTAATGAGGAAATTAATTGTTTCTTTGCTTTTTGTCATGTTGTCGGTTGCGGCAATAGGACAAAATCCAATTGTCCGTGACCAGTATACAGCCGACCCGACGGCACGAGTGTTCAATGGTAAGGTGTATCTCTATCCCTCGCATGACATACTTCCTCCGGCAGGTCAGCGGCAAGACTGGTTCTGCATGACCGATTATCATGTTTTTTCGTCGGACAACCTCACTACATGGGAAGACCATGGAATGATTCTCTCTCAAGAGAAGGTGCCATGGGGAAAGGCCGATGGCTACTCCATGTGGGCCCCCGACTGTGTATCAAAGAACGGGAAATACTACTTCTACTTTCCCAATGCGCCGAAGAGTGGTCGCGGCTTTGCCATTGGTGTGGCTACCGCCGACAGGCCCGAAGGGCCTTTTACCCTTGAGGCAGAGCCTATCAAGGGTGTTTCGGGCATAGACCCTTGTGTGCTGATTGATGATGATGGTTCTGCCTATCTCTATTGGTCGGGCATGGGAATAAGAGGTGCTCGGTTGAAAGACAACATGAAGGAACTTGCAGGCGAATTGAAAGAGGTGAAGATACCTCGCCGTGAGGGAATGCCAGAGATGCCGCCGATGATGGTTGGTGGCGAAGAGATGAAAGGTCTGCCCGAAGGTTTCAAGGAAGGTCCCTTTGCGTTCAAGCAGGGTGGTTGGTACTATCTTACCTTCCCTTGGGTGCGTGGTGAGACTGGAGAAGGGAAGAATCCCACAGAGACATTGGCCTATGCCATGTCGAGGAATCCGTTGGGACCATGGGATTTTAAGGGCATTATCATGGCAGAACACGACAATACTTGCTGGACGAATCATCACAGCATTGTGAATTACCGTGGACAGTGGTATCTTTTCTACCATCGCAACGATTTCTCGCCCCGCGACGACAAACGTAGAAGTGCACGGATAGAGAAACTTTTTTTCAATGCCGACGGCACTATTCGAGAAGTGAAGCAAACCATGCGTGGAGTGGGGGTGAACCAGGCAACGGAGAAGATAGATGTAGACCGTTATAGCTATGCCTCTGCTGGTGTGACAACAGCTTTCAACGATACACTTTGCACATTCAACGGCTGGCATGCTATGCTGCCTGGAAAGGGTAGTTGGCTGTGCTATCAGGATGTGGACTTCGGCTGTATCACCGACGGTTATCTTGTGGTATGCGCCAAGGCAAAAGAGAACACCGAGTTCACCATTCGTGAAAAGACGGCCAAAGGCAAGGTGATTGCCCGTTTCAAGATGACTGTGAAAAGCGAGATGACACGGCCCGGAATGTCGACACCTTTCCGCCGTGACCAGAGTAACCAGTGGATAGCGCTTACTGCACCGCTCGATTATACACCTAAGGGAATAACCGACGTGGTGGTAACTTGCGAAGGTGAAGGGGTAGACATAGATTGGGTGATGTTCAAGAACCGACCAAACTATTTTTCGGAAGTCGACACCAAACAGGCCGCTTCTGCTTCGCCCGACAAGAGTGGATTCATTCGCCGTTGGATGTTGTTGGAACCAATCAAGCAGGATGTGCGCTCGAACATCATCTTCACCAACACTTGGCTGGAAGAGACGTTCTCTAAAACCTATTTCAAGGACCAGAATACGATGCTGCCCAAGAACGGACAGAAGGTGAAGGTGGACAAGCAGACACTGAAATGGCATGCACTTGATAGTGAGAACTACAACCTGAAACTTTTCCGTTTCGCAGAGAAATACGGTGACCAGACCTATGGTTCTTTGTTCTGGGCTGTCACTGTCATTGACTGCCCAGAGGAAATTCAGCAGGTTCGTCTGGCTGCAGGTTCCAATGGAGCCTCCAAGTGGTGGCTGAACGGCCAGGAAGTGCTGCTTTTGGAAGGCGACCGCCGAATGGTTGTCGATGATGGCATGTCGGCTCGTCTCACCCTGAAGACTGGTCGCAACATTCTGCGTTGCGCTGTGATCAATGGTCCGGGATTAAGCGACATGTGCGCCCGCTTCGTAGACGAGAAAGGAAATCCTATAACAAATTTCACCATTAAAACACAATAACATGAAATATATACTAACTGTTTTGGCTTTTATGGCTTGCCGTTTCACATTGTGTGAAGCACAGACAGGCGCTCCCTACATCCACGACCCTTCGACGATTGCCGAATGCGATGGAAAGTATTACACATTCGGAACAGGCGGCGGTGGACTCATCTCAGAAGACGGGTGGTCGTGGCATAGCGGAGCCGAACGGCCCGGTGGCGGTGCTGCTCCTGATGTGTTGAAGATAGGCGACCGCTATCTGGTTATTTATGGTGCCACGGGCGGTGGCTTGGGAGGCGGGCATAATGGCCGTATCTTGACCATGTGGAACAAGACACTCGACCCCAAAAGTCCTGAATTCAAATACACCAAGCCGATAGAGGTGTGCTCGAGCGACGGAATGGAGGATCAAGATGCTATTGACCCGGGTCTGCTCTTGGATCCCACAACGGGACGTCTTTGGGTAAGTTATGGCACTTATTTCGGCACCATCCGGTTGATAGAGCTAGACCCGAAGACAGGTGAGAGGATGAAAGGCAATAAGGAGAAGGACATTGCCATAGACTGTGAGGCCACCGACCTGATTTATCGTGATGGATGGTATTACCTGTTGGGCACACATGGCACCTGTTGTGATGGCGTGAACTCCACTTATAACATTGTGGTTGGCAGGTCGAAGAGTGTTGAAGGACCTTACATCGACAATGTGGGGCGCGATATGTTCCATGGAGGCGGAAGAATGGTGATTGCCGCCGGCGACCGTGTCTGTGGTCCCGGTCATTTCGGAAGAACTGTCATTGATGAGGGTGTGGAGATACTGTCGTGCCATTACGAGGCCGACTTTGAGCGTAGCGGCCGCAGCGTGCTCGGTATTCGACCGCTACTGTGGAAAAACGACTGGCCTGTGGCAGGCGACCGCTTCAAGGAAGGTACCTATGAAATAGAGTCGGAGCGTCGCGGATACTCGTTGGAACTGGCCGTCGACTTCGTGCGGATGCAGCAGGAGCGCCAAGGGTGGTTCAACCGCGAACAGATGCAGAAGCCGGCAAAACCTATCCCCAACCAAACATTGGAAGAGGTACAGGCAACATGGCCGGCAGGCAACATTCCGGTGCGCTGCGGCGACTATATGTTCCGTCCTCACCAGCACTGGACTATTACGGCTGTACCCGAGGCAGGAGGCTATCTGAGTAATCCTTATTTCAAGATAACCATTGCCGGCACCAACCGCGCGCTCTGTTCAACAGCTTCAAAGGAAGTGGGAACCGTTCCCGAATTTACTGGCAGTGACGAACAACTCTGGCGCATCGAGCAACTCACCGATGGCTCTTTCCGTGTCATGCCGAAACGCATTGCCGGAGAAGAGGGCATCAACACGCGCTATTGTCTTTATTCTGCCGGAGACAGCACCCCCACATTGGCAGAATACGACTTTGGCAGTGACAATTCAAAGTGGAATTTCCGCAAACAGTAGGTAGATAATCTGAAAGACATGGTGATATAGTCATCGTCTTACCTAATAATAACATGAGAAATCATTATTATAGGAAAATGAAATATAAAGCATAAAACAGAAATGAAACGTTTAGCAGTAGTTATATTGGCAAGTGTATGTCTGTCCGCCATGGCACAGAATCCTTTTGTACAGACATGGTTCACATCCGATCCGGCACCTATGGTTCATGATGGGACCTTGTATGTATATACTGGCCACGACGAGGATAATGCCGACTTCTTCTGGATGCAGGAGTGGCGTGTTTATTCCACACAAGACATGGTGAATTGGACCGACCATGGCTCTCCGTTGGCTTTGGAGAGTTTCACATGGGCCGACGACCGTGCCTGGGCAAGCCAGTGTGTGGAGCGCAACGGAAAGTTCTATTGGTATGTTTGTGCCCACTCCAAGATATCGAATGGCATGGCCATTGGTGTTGCTGTGGGCGATTCACCGGTAGGGCCCTTTCGTGATGCCATAGGCAAGCCTTTGTTCGAGAATGGCAGTTGGGATCATATCGACCCTACTGTCCTTATTGATGATGACGGACAGGCGTGGCTCATGTGGGGCAATCCAAAGGTGTACTACTTGAAGCTGAACAGCGATATGATTTCCTATGAGGGCGAAGTGGGCATGTTGCCAATGACTGAAGATGCTTTTGGCGCCCCGACTATGGACAGGCGCGAAAAGGGAAAGAAATACAAGGACTGCTATGTGGAGGGACCTTGGCTGAGGAAGGTGGACACTGCGAAATACAAGGTGGACGCATCGAAACGCTATCAGTTGCTCTATGCTGCAGGCGGTGTGCCAGAGCATATCAGTTACAGTACAGCGCCATCGCCAACAGGTCCATGGACCTATGCGGGAGAGATTATGCCCCTCTGCGACACCAATTCTTTTACCAACCATTGTGGAGTGGTCGACTTCAAAGGCCATTCCTATTTCTTCTATCATACTGGCAAACTACCTCATGGCGGTGGCTTCGGACGCAGTGTGGCTGTGGAGGAATTCGAATACAACGCCGATGGCAGTTTCCCTACCATTATGCCAACCGATGAGGGTGTGAAGGCTGTCGGTAAGTTCAACCCATACAGGAAAGTGGAGGCAGAAACCATGGCTTTCTCGAAAGGTGTCAAGACCGAGCAAAACGAGAAAGATGGCGTCTATGTGACCGACATTCATAATGGCGACTATATCAAACTGCAGGGTGTGCACTTCTGTAGGAAGATACCGCGTACGTTCACCGCCCGAGTGGCCAGCGGGTTACGTGGAGGTGCCATTGAAATAAGAATCGACAGCATAGGTGGAAAGCTCTTGGGAAGGCTCGAGGTGCCTGGCACTGGCGGATGGGAACAGTGGCAGACTCTGACCACCGACCTTACATCTGTGGTTACAGGCCATCACGATGTATTTTTTGTCTTTACAGGCCGCAAGGGTCCCAAACTTTTTAATTTCGACTGGTGGGAGATGCGCAACATGGAACAAGTGAACATGCCGCTTTTTCAGACCAAGTACACTGCCGACCCGTCGCCGCTGGTGGTGGGCGACACTTTGTTCTTGTACACTTCTCACGACTCCTCCCCCGAGGATATTATCGACATCAACGAACGAAGTTCGGCTGGATTTTTCATGTACGACTGGCTGCTGTGGTCGACTACCGATATGGTGAACTGGACCGAGCACGGAGCTGTTGCCTCGCTGAAGGACTTCTCTTGGCGTAGTCGCGACAATGGTGCTTGGGCCATTCAGACTGTGGAGCGCAACGGGAAATACTATCTCTATGCACCGCTTCACGGACATGGCATTGGTGTGTTGGTGTCCGATTCCCCCTACGGTCCTTTCAAAGATCCGCTCGGCAAACCGCTTGTCTGGCAGCGCGAGCATTGGGAGGACATCGACCCAACAGTGTTTGTCGACGACGACGGACAGGCATATATGTATTGGGGTAACCCCAATACTTATTATGTGAAACTCGGCGACGACATGATTTCGCTGAAAGGTGACATTGTGAAACTCGACTACCACATAGACCATTATCAGGAAGGTCCATGGTTTTACAAGCGCAATGGCCACTACTATCTTGGCTATGCCACCACTTGCTGTCCCGAAGGCCTTGGCTATGCCATGAGCGACAGTCCTGAAGGCCCGTGGAAGTGCAAGGGATACCTCATGAAACCCACAGAGCGCGACCGCGGAAATCATCCTGGAATTGTCGACTACAAAGGGCGTTCCTACCTGTTCGGACAGAACTACGACCTAATGCACTTGGAGACTTTCGTCCATCACGAACGTCGCTCTGTCTCTGCCACAGAAATATCCTATCAGGCAGACGGCACAATTGCCGAGGTGCCCTACTGGCTCGACCAACCGCCGTTGGAGCAACTTTGCTGGCTCAATCCCTATCAGCGCACTGAGGCAGAGACCATGGCTTGGGGCTACGGACTGAAGAGTGTGAAGGCTGGGCGTAACATGTATGTTTGCGACATCAACAACGGCGAATACATCAGGCTCCGTGGTGTGGATTTCGACCATGGCGCCAAGCAGTTCGCCTTGACCGCAGCCGCCACCGGCAGTTGTGAGGTGACATTGCGGCTCGACCATTTGGAAGGTCCTGTAGTGGCGACACTCAACATCAAGTCGACAGGCTCTCTGGAAAAATACCGCTCTTTCAGTACCAAGGTGAAGAATGCCTCGGGGGTGCATCATTTATACATCTGCTTCAGCAAAGTGGAAGGCGATGTGCGCCTTGACTGGTGGAAATTCAAGCAATAGAGTGCAGTTCATATTAGGAAACGACAAAAACTTCAGATATGAAAACAAGTTCATTTTTCAATAGACTGGCAAGACGGGTCGCCGAGTTCATTATCGTTTCTCTTCCTGCCTTCATACCAATAACAATATCGGCACAGCCCCAAGTAAACAGCGACGGAACCGTAACATTCCAATACAACAACCCTTTCGCCACCAAAGTGATGGTCGACGTACAGTTTGCCGGCCGACATGACATGACGCGCCATAGCGATGGGGTTTGGAGGGTGACGCTCGGACCTGCAGCACCCGATATATACCCTTACTGTTTCATAGTAGACGGAGTCAGCGTGATGGATCCCGAGAATCCACAATATTTCCCTAACGAGACGTTCAAAAACAGCCTGTTGGAAATTAAATCTCCCAACACCCCGCTGCCACACGACATACGCGACGTGCCCCACGGACGGATAGAATATCTGCACTACTATTCGAAAAGTTTGGGAGCCACCAACAACGCCGTTGTCTACTTGCCGCCTAACTACATGCGCGACACACAGAAACGATATCCTGTGTTCTATCTCATCAGTGGGACTACCGACACCGAGGAGGTTTATTACAAGGTGGGACGTGTGAACTACATCCTCGACAACCTCATTGCCGATGGCGAGTCGAGTGAGATGATTGTCGTTTTGCCCTATGGCAATCCTACCAAGTTGCTTGCCGACCCATCTTCATTGGCAGCTGCCAATGCCGCCCCTCAGACTCGTTTCGGGGGCGATGTGTTCAGCAACGACCTTATCAACGACCTGCTGCCATTTATCGACAAGAATTATCGGACCAAGGCCAACCGCGACCATCGTGCCATAGGCGGTTTCTCACGAGGAGGCAATCAGGCCCTCTACAACGGCCTGGCTCATCTTGACAAGTTCTCTTGGCTCTGTTCCTACAGTTCGTTTACCTCCACCGACATTCCCCATGTCTATGACGATGCCGAGGCCACCAACAAGCAACTTCACCTGTTCTGGCTCGGTGTGGGAACAGATGATTTTCTCTACGGCAACGCCCGCGACTACATGGAGTTCTTGGATAAGAAAGGCATACGAAGTGTCAAGGAGTTCACCTCCGACAAGTTTGGACACACATGGATGAATGCAAAGTATTTCCTTGTCAAGACGTTGCCCTTGCTCTTCAACAAGAAAGCCGCCGAGGCTGCCATGCGAGCCGGTCAGCCAGCACCAGCCGCCACAGGCCACGAACAGCAGTTCACTCCAGGTGTCATGGCGCGCCTGTTCCCACGTCGCATCGTTTCTCCAGAATATGGCGAGCGAGATATCACCTTCCGTTTCAAGGCACCCGAAGCCAAGAGTGTGACACTCGAATGTGAGATAATGCCTGAACCCATGGCCATGGAGCGCGATTCCGATGGTGTGTGGACCGCTGTGCTCACCGACAATCTCTACGACACCTTCAAATATTGTTTCGTGGTAGACGGCACTCGGGTGGCTGACCCTAACAATATGTATCTCTCGCCCGACCAAGGGTTTAAGTATAGTGTGGCTGACAATCCGCACTCACCTTTCAATTTTGCTTCGCAAGGCAACATCGAGCACGGCCGCTTGGCATACGATCTCAACCGCATGGAGGCATGGTACACCTCCCCTATGCCTAAAGCTATGACTATGCCAGCCTTCATCCAACTTATTTCCGCGGAGGGTGACACCATGGAGAGCTGGTTCAAGGTGGGAGGAGCCGATGCCATTGTCGACCGCCTGATAGCCCGAGGCAAGACCCGTCCGTGCATAGTCACCACCAGCCGCTTGGACTTTATGCAGAACATGCCATCGTCGCCTGGACTCAAAGTCCATACGTTGCGTGCCAGCGACTATCCCACATGGATGCAACGTCGTCGGGCCCTTGTTCGTCTGTTGTTGCAAATAGGACGTGAGCCCGCCCCTCAGATGCCTGCATGGGGTGGTGGATTCCCTTCTAATGATTAACCCCTCGATGATGAAACGCATACAAACAATCATTTCGCTGTGGTGTCTGACAATGCTGGTTGTAGCACAGCAGCCCTTTGGCAAAGGGTGGCTCAAAGTGAGCAAGGTGGCTCCTGGCGCTGTCCGCATCCAATATGCCACCAACGCCGACTTTCGCGACAGTCTGCCCGATTGGCTCTACATCAGGCACTCCGAGGTAGATACAAGTCGTCTCTCTGTTCGTTTGGAGGGAGAGCACTTATCTGTCTGCAATGGCACTGGTCAACCCCTCTTTACTGCCACTTCCCATCAGTTGGCCGATGGTGTTGCAACGCTTAAATTCCTTTCGCCATCTGATGAAGCCCTCTTTGGTTTGGGACAGTTTCAAGATGGCTACAGTAACGTGCGCGGACTCTCGCGTCGGCTCACACAGGTGAACACCCAAATCAGTCTGCCCATGCTCCTTTCCAGCAAGGGCTATGCCGTTCTTTGGAACAACTATGGGCTTACGGAGTTCAATCCTTGCAGTCAGCAAGTCAGTCTGCAGCCTAAAAAGGACGTTCCCTCACAAACCGAACTTGTTAATGTCACCTCCACTGAGGGCGGGAAACAGGAGTTGCGCGAACGGCATTTTTTTGAAGCGACAATAAATATTACCGAGGCGGGAGATTATTCGCTGCTGCTGGATGTTGGACAGAAGATGGCACGCCGCCACCATCTGTGCATTGACGGGAAGCCTGTTGTCGATATGCAAAACCTGTGGTTGCCTCCCACAACATCAACTATTGTACATCTAGAAGCAGGACGCCACATCCTATTGGCGGAACTCACCAAGAATGACCGACCTACGCTGTATTATGGAAAGGTGGGTAACGAAACCGTGTTCCGCTCACCTGTGGCTAATAAGGTCGACTATACTGTGTTTGTCGGTACTCCCGATGAAATCATCGCCACCTACCGTGAACTGACAGGGGCTTGTCCACTGATACCTTCATGGGCTTTGGGCTATATCCATTGCCGTGAGCGCTTTCACTCATCTCACGAGATATTAGAAACCGCCAATCGTTTCCGCCAAGAGCATCTTCCCATAAGTGTCATCGTGCAAGACTGGCAGTATTGGGGAAAGCACGGTTGGAATTCCATGCAGTTTGACGAAGACCACTATCCCGACCCCAAGGCGTTGACCGACAGTCTGCATCGAATGGGCATTCGTATGATGCTCAGCGTATGGTCGAAGATTGACAGGCAGTCGGTTGTGGGCCGTGAGATGGCGCGTCACGATTATTATATCCCTGGAACCGATTGGGTGGACTTCTTCAATCCCAATGCTGCCGCTGCCTATTGGAAAAATTTCCGCGAGCGTTTGCTGCCTCTGGGTATTGACGCTTGGTGGCAGGATGCCACAGAACCGGAGAATGATGATTTGGTGGGACGTCGTGTTAATGGTGGCCGCTGGAGCGGAGAAATCGTTCGCAATGTCTATCCGCTATTGGTTTGCAAGACAGTTAGCGAAGGACTCATGGCTGCCAACACAACTCTTCCTAATGCCACCTCGCCAATGATATTGACCCGCAGTGGTTTCCCTGGTATTCAACGGTATGGCGTTGCGCTGTGGAGTGGAGACGTAGGCAACGATTGGGAGACCTTCCGTCGCCAAATAGTGGCGGGGCTTGGTGTGCAGGCTGCTGGTGTTCCTTGGTGGACATACGATGCCGGCGGCTTTTTCCGTCCGTCAGACCAATACTCCAATCCAGAATATATAGAACGCATGTTGCGATGGATTGAGACATCTGTCTTTCTGCCGTTGATGCGCGTACATGGGTATATGAGCAATACAGAGCCTTGGAACTATGGTGCTGAGGCGCAGGCCATCATCGCTGCTTGTCTTAAAGAGCGCGAACAACTTCGTCCTTATCTTGAGATGTGTGCGAAACGGATTTCTGAAGAAGGCTACACACTAATGCGTCCATTGGTGTTCGACTTCCCCGACGATTCCACAGCATTGCAGCAAAAGTACGAATACATGTTCGGTCCTTCGCTACTCATCAGTCCTGTCACCGAACCAGGTGTCAGTGAGTGGTCGACCTATTTGCCCCATTGTGAGGGTGGCTGGTGCGACTATCGCACAGGACAGCACTATCATGGAGGGCAAACTGTCACGACGACTGTCGACAAGACGCATATCCCAGTATTTATCCGACAGTCAACTCTTCAAGATTTTAACCAATTAATTCATAGAAGATGAAACGATTATTATTATCTATTGCTTTGCCATTCTTTTCTTTCATTGTAATGGCACAGCCTGCAGGTGGTTTCGGAGGTTTCCAACAGCAAGCAAATCTTGAAACCTCGCAAGAATGGAAAGATATAAATTATGTGGGTGATGACATGGCATACCACACCTGCGATATCTATCTGCCTAAAGAGAAGAAAGACAACTATCCAGTGGTGATTCACATCTATGGTAGTGCCTGGTTCAACAACAACGGCAAGGGAATGGCTGACCTCGGCACCATTGTGAAAGCCTTGCTTGAGGCGGGTTATGCCGTGGTTTGTCCCAACCATCGTTCGAGCATGGATGCCCCGTGGCCAGCGCAAATTCATGACATTCGTGCAGTTATCCGTTTTGTGCGTGGCGAGGCCAAGAAATATCATTTCGACTCTTCTTTTATTGCAACAAGTGGTTTCTCTTCGGGAGGACACCTTTCATCGGTAGCTGCCACCACAAGTGGCATCAAACAAACCAAAGTGGGAACAGTGGATATAGACTTGGAGGGTTCGCTGGGAAAGTATACCAACGAGAGCAGTGCCGTGAATGCAGCGTGCGACTGGTCGGGACCAGTCGATTTGACAGCTATGGACTGCGGCGACCATATGACCATGGGAGAAAACAGTCCTGAAGATGTGTTACTCAAATCGAAACTCTCCAAGGAACCAGATAAATACTTGAGTCTCAGTGCTACCAACTATGTTGATGCCAACGACCCACCTATCATTATCTTCCATGGTGAAAAGGACAATGTCGTTCCTTGTTGTCAAGGGAAGAAATTCTACGAATTGCTGAAAGCCGCCGGAGTGAAGACAGAAGCCACATTCGTTCCAGAAGGCGGGCATGGCATGGGTATGTATAGCCAGGAGAATTTGCAGAAGATGGTTGATTTCCTTCATGTTGCGCGTGCACCCCGCCAGCGTATGATAGAGGAGGGCGGGACAGGAGCGTATAAGGCTATAATGAAGGAGGAGCCGACGCTCAGCACCGAGCATACTGTTTTTGTACCGCAGGATTTGTCACCGTTCAACAGCAATAATCCACTGCCCGTCTTGGTGTGGGGTAATGGTGCCTGTGCCAATTCTCCATGGGAACATATGAATTTCCTTAACGAAATAGCCTCACATGGTTTCATCGTGCTGGCAACAGGCGAGATACCAATGGTCGATGAGTGGTACAAAGGTCCGATGTCACGTTCAGAACAACAGATAGAGAGTATTGACTGGATTGTTGCACAAAATGCCAATCCTTCTTCTCCCTATTATCAGAAAATAGATGTGAAGAACATTTGTGTGGCAGGAATGTCGTGTGGTGGGTTGCAAACCTTATACAATTGTGCCGACCCACGAATCAAGAGTTTAATGATTTGCAACAGCGGACTCTTCAATAGGCAGAATGCCAATCAGGCTGTAGGCGGAATGCCGATGCCGCCTAAAGAGAAACTTAGGGAGATACATACGCCAATCATCTATATCCTTGGCGGCAAAGAAGACATTGCCTACGAGAATGGTATGGACGATTTCCATCGTATCAGTCATGTCCCTGCCTGTGCTGCCAATCTACCAGTAGGTCACGGTGGAACTTATCGTCAGCCACATGGTGGCGAGTTTACCATTGTCGCACTTGCTTGGCTTAAATGGCAACTAAAAGGTGATAAGGACGCAGCACTTATGTTCAAGGGCAAGCAACCGCTTTTGCTTCAGCGTAAAGGTTGGACATTGGAAACAAACAAATTGTTCGGGAAACTGAAATAATCCCCTCAATTGGTCGTTTGGCTGACACTATAACGGGAACCGAGGCTTTTTAACTATGTATTCAATACCTTTTTAAAGTCATGCACAAATAGATGTTTTTTGTTGTGGTTGTT
>CACZPU010000064.1 GCA_902783165.1 uncultured Prevotellaceae bacterium | reverse complement strand
GTCCGTTGCCCAACCCGATGTCAAGATTGTCTATCCAAAGCAGTACGGAACTGATAGTGAGCCAAACTCCATTTTCATAAACGCCCAAACAACTCAGTGTGAGGGGAACTGTGAGGAAGATGGCAAGAGCCGACCAGCCCTTGATCAGGAACGAGAAAAAGATGTTCTTGCGAAGCAGAACCGTGCGCTGCTCTTTTCCCCAGAGTCTCTGAAAAATTGCTTCCCCCATTTATGCTTATGCCTTTCTTGTTGAAAAACTGTACTCATTCCTCTTCCCTTATCAGCAGTGTTAGAATTTCTTGCCGAAGGCAATGTTGAGGAATGTCTTTGTTAAGATTTTGATATCGAACCACCATGAGCGGTGCTCCAAATAATAGAGGTCGAGTTCCAGGCGGCGTAGCATCTTCTCTAAGGTGTCGGTGTAGCCGTTGTAGAGGGTTGCATAGGAAGTGACGCCAGGCCGAATTTGATAGAGATAGGGATATCGGTCATCGTGCTCCATGATTTGGTCGATGAAGAATTTGCGTTCCGGACGCGGTCCCACAAAAGCCATGTCGCCAACGAGCACATTCCACAACTGTGGCAGTTCGTCGAGATGATGGTCGCGGAGAAATCGCCCAGTGCGTGTCATCCGTTTGTCGTTCTCGTGTTGATAGAGTGCTGGTCCGTCTTTTTCGGCATCCTCGTGCATGCTGCGAAACTTGTAGATGTTGAAAGGTCGGCCGAAACGCCCGATGCGTTCTTGTCTAAAGATAGCAGGTCCGCCGTCTTCCGCTTTTACAGCGATGTAGCAAATCAGGAAGAGTGGTGAGAATAAGATGAGGCAGACAAATGCCACGAACATATCAATCAAACGCTTCACGTTGCGTTCGAATTCATTCATGCCGTCAAGCACATATCCGCTTTCCAGTTTCGTCATATATAGTTGATAACTGTTCCTTGTATTTTATATATACTATATAAACGTGGTTTCGTGTTTTATATTATGTATACATAGAAAAAAAGTTGTAAGGTCAATTGTTTTAGTGAAACTTCTTTACAGATTGAATTTTTCATGATTTGTCTACCTGCTGAAGACAAATTATTAACGTGGTGTGGAAATAATAAAGGATAGAAGGTTTGTTGTTTGTATGACAAAAGGCACGGCACAGACTGCTTATATCATACTTGTTTTTCGGTCAACTTCTTCCTGATGTTGCTTTGGTATGCCCATTTGACAATGGCAGTTGGCATTAGCTTTAGCAACATCCGCATGACGGGGAAAACGTATTTTGTGCTGATGGGGCCGTAGATGCGTCTGATGCCGTTGCAGTAAATGCGGAATTCGCACCAGAGGTTCTTTTTCCTTCTCCTTCGATGAAAAACATCGGATAACCGCCTGAATTTCAAGACTATGTCGGGGATGCTGGATATTCTGTATCCTGCGCAGATGGCGTCAATCCATAAAGCGAGGTCTTGGTTGGTGCGGTATTTCTCGTTGTATTGCAGTCCGTTGTCGAAGATACGGCGCCGTATCATCACAGTTGAATGGGCGATGGGGTTGGTTCGGTAGATTGTTTTCAGAATGGCTTGCTGGCCTTCAGGGTAAAAGCGGTTGTTGAGAATGTTCTCGTGTTCGTCAATTTCCTCGATAGCGCCACCGAGAATATCTATCTCGGGATGCTTCTCCAGAAATTCCACTTGCAGTCTGAAACGTTCCGGCAGTGAGATGTCGTCGCTATCCATTCGAGCAATGATGTCGTCGCTGATGGATTTAATGCCGTGGTTGAGCGATTTTGTCAATCCCAGGTTTTCTTTTTGCTTGAGTACGGTCATCTTGTCTCCAAGCCTCTTCTTCCATTTGTCAACTACGGCATAAAGCTCTGGTGTAAGTTTTCCGTCTTCCACAAGCACAAGTTGGTTTGGAAGAAGTGTCTGCTTCTCCATCACGCTCCCGATAGCTTGGTCGAAAAACTTCGGTTGCTCTGAGCAATATACCGACATGAGAACTGAAATGGTCATATTTGTATTTTGCTTATGTCCACCATACATTGAGTGCGATGTCCTTGGTATACGCTGTCGAACGAAATGAGCTTCCCGTTGTCGGAGAATCTTGGATGTAGGTCACATCGACATTCTTCCTGGTATTTGAGGCTGTGACAGACTTCGAGCAGAGGAATTGTCTGTTGGGTTTCGAAATTGAAAAGGAACAGATGCTGCATACGGCTTTTGTCTGGATAAGTGTCGAATGCTATCCAGTTGCGGAAGCATGTGGGATGCCCGTCGCCAAATGCGATGTTGTTCATTTCTCTAACCGGCTCAACATTTCCGTTGCTGAGGTCATACACGTAAAATCCGTCTTCTCCTTTGTACCTGAAGTAGCCGATGAATTTTTCGTTGTCTATCCAATGGCAGTGGCTTACTATGTTCTCGTCTAAAAGAAGGACTAGTTTCGTGAAGTCTGACAACAATAGTCTGTCATATCTGCGATGGCCTTGGTAGTATCGGTGAATGAACATGAACTTAGAGCCATCTGGACTGATCATCACATGATTTATAATGTGTTTGCACTGTTCGAACAGACTTTGATGGCCGGTTTCGGTTACTGACTGTATGGAGTGCAGCAAAATGGTTTTGCCAGTTTTGTAATCAGTTTTCCAAATACCATCAGCAGCGGTGTTGCATAGGGCCGATTTGATATTACGATAGCCGTAGTCGGGATTGAATTGTGCCAGTCTACTATAATTGACGGACAAGAAATAGTCGGTTTTATATGCGTCTTGGACTGGATGGTGAAAAGTCTTGACAATTTTGTTCTCGGAAAGGGAATACACATTGGCATTATAATTGTTCTCAGAGTAATCATTAAATATGAGAAGTTCATCTGTCAGCCATTGTGCCCGGCATCCTTGCTGCCAATTGTACGAACAGGTTTTGCCAATGATGGTGGTGATGTGTGTGTTGAGGTCTTTTACTGCCAGTTGTATAGGAATAGAATCATCTGGTTTGTGTTTTGTGTCGAAGGCTGAAATGTACGTAAAGATTTTGTTGTTTCGGATAGTTGGATGGTCGTAATAGCCACCAAACGTCTCGTGTTCTTGACATGGCACAGCTATGTTTGTTATGCGATTGTCGAGAATCTTGTGGCGATAGCTTTTATGATATATCACTGCATTCACTGTGATATATAGCTGTTTGACAGTCCGTTTTACACCAGGGACCTTTGATAATAATGAAGCAACTAATCTTTCTTTTTTTGAAAATTTTGCCATTTCATGCGGAATACGGCTGCAAAGTTACAAAGAAAAGTCGATTTGTTGTCATAAAAATGAAAAAAACATACTGAATAAGTGCCAGTGTCAGATGACTGGCAGGGTTGTCTTGTCGTATTTGAAAAGACCGTCAGCAATTCCCTTGAATATGTTCTTTGCATACTCCATACGTGGCGCAACACATATTGGGAAATAAAACATCTTGACAGCGTATTTCAGCAGATGGCGTTTCTTCCAATACTTTGGGGTATAATCTCGTCGGCAAAGCCAAAGGTAGTTTCGAAACTGGTAATAGACTCTGAAGGGTGAGGCAATGGAAATGTCTCTTGAACCTATTTTCTTGTCACCCTCGCCCAATTGGTGATGCAGATAGGCTTCGTCTACCAGAAATGAGCGGAGCTTTGCCTTGTGCCAAGCACGCCAGCACCATTCGTGGTCAACACCGTCAATGAACAATGATTCGTCAAACAAGCCTATTAGACGAAAATTTCTTATAGGAATCAAAGACATGGATGAAATCATTGAGTAGCACTCCGTGAGATGACTACCTAGGCCTATTTCTTTACCTTGAATGTGCTTGATTACCTTTGATTTTTGTGGATAAGGCTTGTTGGTTTTCTTGTTAAAAGGAGTTGTCCCAACGGCGGCAACTCGATAGTTGTTTTTTTCCAGAGCCGTCAGGGATTCCATTAGTTTGTCAACAGTGTCTTTTTCTGCAACACTGTCTTGGTCGGAAAGGAGAGCATAATCATAATCATAATCGTTCTTCATCAGATAGTCGATGCCAATATTTTGTGCTGCCGCTATACCCACATTTTGGTGGAGTGGGATGTAATGTAGGTTCGGCTGGTTGGAAAACCAATGTTCGTGGCTTGACAAGGAATTGTCTATCAGGCAAATGATGTCGGTTTGCGGCCTAAGAATAGAAATGGCATGATTGATGCTTTCTTGGTTGGGATTGTATAATATGACAATAGCTCCGATTTTCATCATGATTAAAAAAATAGATGGTTAGTGTTGTCTTCTTGTGAATGTTTCATTGGCTTTAATCCGGAAATGATTCCCTTTGTCATATATTTCCAGCATTTGAATCCATCTTTCACAATGATAGGGAAATAAATTAATCGAGCGAATAATTTGATGCCAAATGATAATTTCCAGTGTTTGGGAACATATTTCAACCTACACAGCCAAAGATAATTGCGGTATTGGTAGAAATAACGGAATGGTGCAGAAACAATAACTTTGTATTTTCCAATGCATAACTCGCGTTTCCCTACCTGGTGGCTGATGCTTGAGGCTGATGTTATGCCGCAGACAAAACCTTTTGCAATGGCACGCCAACACCATTCGAAATCCACATAGTCAACGAAGAGCTCTTTGTTCATTAGACCAACTTGCTCGAAAGCCGATGCAATGGTACAGCTACCCGACGAAATGATTTGTTGTCGCGGACTAAAGCCATTGGATCTGGAAGCATATCGGTGTACTGCTGATTTGTATTCTTGCTGAGTGGTCTTGTTGTAGACAGTGGGGCCCAGCATTACTAGGCGATGCTCGTCTTTCCTGATTCTCATAAATTCGGCAGTGATGGTCTCTGGATAGTCGTTTGGTACACGGCTGTCTTGGTCGAGAAACACAATATGGGTGGTTTCTTTGTCTTTAAGAACAGTTTTGATGCCAATATTTTGTGCTTCTGCTATTCCCACATTGGTATGGTTGCACATGTATCGCATGTTACCAATGTATTCTTGTGTGGTAAATGGAGTGACTGAATTATCGACAATCACACCATTCCATGTGGCAGCCATGTTTCTGGCATGGATGATGTCGTCGGTAGAAGGATTGCAGAAGATGATGATAACGGCAATGTTGTGACTGTTCATTTTGTGATAAAGCGTCTTTTGATGTATTTGTTGTACAGGAATTTACTGTATGTACCATAATTGAGAACATGGAGCATTCTCCAATGCTTGATATCTCGGGAAACGATATATCTGATGCGAAGGAACTTTTTCAGCCATCCGTATTGTTCCCAATGGCTTGCCCCCAATGTGTTGGACTCATGTTGGCGGTAGTAAACCAAAGGTTCATAGATGCCGGAAACAATTCCTTTTTCCTTCAGTACGCAAAGAGTAATCCAAATGTCGTGCATGGTGGCCTTGGCATATGGGTGACTGAGTGCAGCTTTCTTTGCCTCTTTATTGAACAACATGGTGCATCCGGTGACATATTGGAATGCTCCGCCAAGAGAGAAATCCTTTAGCAGTTCAGGACGAATGCCTCCATGTTCCCACATGGAGTTGCTGAGAATGTTCAATCGCCTATCCGTTACATATAAATCCGAGAATACGAGAACCGGTTTGCCAGGATTCTTCTCTTCTAAAAGGTGCATGTGATTCATTTCTTTTTCTATCTTGTCGGACACCCATCGGTCATCTTGGTCGCAAAACAGATAGTAGTCGGCATCCACTTTCTCAAGCATGCTCATGAAGTTATCCTTTGGATTGCCCATCTTGGGGTAATCCATGATGGTCATGTTGCTGTTTCCCAAAGAAAACTCACGCAGAACGGTAGCGGTGTTGTCTGTAGAACCATCGTCATGAACATAGAGCGTCCAGTCTTTACAAGTTTGGCTGTAAAGAGAGTTTAATTGCTCTTTTATGAAGTTCTCGCCGTTATAGGTGGCGAGTAGTATGGCGGTGTGCTTGTTTTTATCCATGAACGATGCTTATTTTATCCATATTCCAGAGGCTTTTCCTCTTAATATCTTGTTATATTGAATGGCATTGATGATGAGCCCGGGAGTGTTGACTGCACACATTACAAGGAGCAGATAGTTTATGTTGTTTGTGCTTTTCCCAACGAAAATGGCAAGTGGAACGAAGCTGACGGCAGCGCAAACGGTGCAAATGGTCTGCAGCCGAAGTGCCCCAATACCGTTGAGAATGATGGAATATCTGGTACTCCAAATTAATATGAACTGGTAAAGACCTCCTAATACGGTGATAGCGAATGGCACTTGTGCTTTGTCGCCAATCCATATTCCATAAACGATGTTGGAAAGTAAAGTCATGATGGCAATAAATAAGAATACCGTGACTATGATGATATTTAGCACACGGTTGGATCGTCTCATCCATGCAAAGTCTTTGCGTTCGTATGCATCGGTTGTCGCAGTCCAGTAGGGCACACAGATGATGGTAAACAGCAATAATGCTATCATGAAATATCTATGCACAATCTGGTATGGGGTAACCATACTCGGGGAAAAAAGTCTGGAAATGAGAATGTTGGATGTGAAGAACAGCAGTATGCCGGATATTTGAAGTATGAAGAAATTGACGCCAATGGAAAGCAGTTCCTTCATTGCCTTTGTCTTTACATATTTAATAGAAGGTTTTAGAAGACGATATCTTTTAAAGAAAGTGATGGGATATGCTATGATGTAAACCAAAAGGGGAGACACCGTGTAAACTAGGGCAATGATCAGCAGCGAGTGGTATCCACAGAGGTAGACACAGAACGTTCCCAGAAGAACGGCAGTGTTACCGCAAGCAACTAATAGATTGTTGATGGCAGGCAACTGCAGCCCCATGTAGAAGTTGCCGATGAATTTGAAAATGAACGTGGCGCACACC
>CACZPU010000063.1 GCA_902783165.1 uncultured Prevotellaceae bacterium | reverse complement strand
CGTCGGTCTGTTTTGCCACTTTCCCGGTTTCAATGGTGATGGTTCTTCCATCAGCCAATTGAAGGGTTTTTGTAATTACGTTCATCTAAAATCTAAAAATATAACATCTAAAAATAAAATCTTCCTGTCTGTCTTCTTCCGAATTGTGTCTTCTTTTTCAATTGAATGACTCTTCAACATCTTTTTCTTTTCGTCCGAAATACTGTTTTACACAGGCAGTTTTCGCAATCGCCTTTGCCTTCCTGCCCAAAAAACGGTGCAAAGTTACGGAAAATAAAATGAATAAACAAAGAAAACGCTTATAATTATCTATTTTTCATAAAATTGAAGGCTGGTAAAACCTATATAAGAGCCAAGCAGAAACGCTGCGCGAGTTTGGACCGTGCCACTTTGATTTATGTCAATAAAGCGTTGAAATATGCAAATAATATCATGTCTAAGCATGGCGGATGACAAAATAATGCCTACCTTTGCACCGTGTTCGAGAGAATACATCCGTAAAAGTTTTCATAGGTTAGTAGTTTGATAGATTTAAGGTAAAGATTATGTTATTAGATTCAGAAACGACCGTGATGCTGGGGATAACATTTGTTATGACAATACTTTGTATTGTTTGTTTGGTTAACACCAACATCAGGTAATTGTTTTCAGGAGGCCGAAGTGAGTGATTCATATCGTCCTCTTTTTTTTCGCTTTTTTCTTAATCACAATATACCAGTTTTGGCTTCCGTCTGCCTTTTGAGCGAACGGAGAAAAGAAGCAATAACAAAACCGCCTGCATACCGTAGACATTTTGTTTACAGGGTTTAGACAACTAGTCTATGGGCTTTGGATAAGACAAAAAGAGACCACTACACGAAACGCTTTGTGGCAGATGACAGTCCCAAAAGGCTCATCAGAACTGTCAAGAAAGCGGTTTTAAATGTTTAAAAGAGGGCACGTGAATCTAAACATAACTTAAAAAAGGGCCATTTAATCAACATTTTACATAATTAAGCATTCAAAAGGGGTTTTATTTCCAGAATTCTAATTAAATTTGCAGCTGATTTTATTAATTAAACAGAAAATGAGAAGGATTTTCCTACCTTTCGCAATATTTATTTCGACGGTAATTCTATTTGCATCATGTCTGGGAAAAGACGATGATGACAACTACACGTATTATGACGACACGGCCATTACAGCGTTCTCTTTGGGGACACTCAACCGGTATGTGCACACCATTTCAAAGGCGGGAGCAGACAGTATTTACAAGGCATTGGTCAAAGGAAGCAACTATAAATTCACTATCGACCAGAACAAACGGGAGATTTACAATCCTGACTCCCTTCCGTTGGGCACAGATGCCGCCCATGTTATTTGCACGATTTCCGCAAAGAGCGGCGGACGGATAACTATCAAGAACGCTAACAACGACTCTATCAGGCTCTTTAACGAGGCCGACTCTGTTGACTTCACCACTCCGAGAGAGTTCGTTATCTATTCGAACAGTGGCAAAGCCTACCGTTCGTATACCATTCACGTGAACGTCCACCAACAAGAAGCCGAGAAGTTCAACTGGGTGAAGATGAGCGACGCACAAAGTCAAGCAAGCCAGATGTTGCACAACATGCAAGCCCTGAAAGGTGTTTCGATAGGCAACAGCCACCTGATTTATGCCTTCGACGGCCATGAAACCCGTCTGATGGAATTCAGCAGCGGCAACGACTTGACTCTATCCAACCGCACTTTCGAAGACAACACGATTTACAAGAATGTTCTCGTGCAAGCAGGCAAAGTCATTGAGATGCAGAATGGCATTGTCAACAATGCATCTACCGACAAGATGAAAATGCTTTTGGCTGCAACAGAAACGACCATTTACGCCCTTTCCGAAACAGGTGTTTTGGTTTCTTCTGCTGACGGTGGTGCCACATGGACGGAAGAAAGTGCCGACACAGAACTCGGCATGCTGCCTACAGAGCACATCAATTCGGCTGTCATACCGCTCAAGACCAATAGCGACATCAGCCGTATCGTGGTTTGCGGCAACCGCAACATCACCGAGTATCCCGACGATGCCTACGGCATGGTATGGGGCAAGCTCGAAGAGCACGACATAAACAGCATGAAACATGAATGGTCGTTCTACAACATTGGTAGCGAAAACCGATATGTGCTGCCACGTCTTAATAATCTTGTTGTACTCTACTATGGAGGAAGGCTGATAGCCTTTGGCAACGAGGGCATAGGAAAATGCGACAAAGGCAGCATGGAGGCTATTTACGAAAGTCTCGACGGAGGCATCACATGGAAAACATCTTCCACCTATGTACTGCCCGACGGATTGAAAGGAAGCACCGCCCCCTTTACCGCATTCACCGATAACGACAACTACCTGTGGGTTGTCAACGCAAACGGAGAAATCTGGCGCGGCCGGCTGAACAGGCTTGGATGGGCGGAAGAGCAACGGTCGTTCTTGGAATAAAGTAAAATGAGATTGCGTCATATCATCCTCTCATTGCTCCTCACGGCTTATGCGATAAGTGCATTCGCCCAGTGGGATGATGAATACAAGATGGAGATAGGCGGCGGCGTGGGATTGATGTCGTACCAAGGTGACTTCAACGGTAACATCACCAAGTCGCTACAACCTGTTTTTTCGGTGGTGGCGCGAAGGGTACTCAACCCATATATGGGATTCAAGGCAAATATATCTTACGGAACACTGAAAGGTAGTTCGCGAGATGTAGAAACCCACTATCCCGACTTGGAGCAAAATGGTTGGACGTTCAACAATAACGTTTATGATGCAGGCATAACATACGAATACAATTTCCTGCCATACGGAACAGGAAAAGACTATCGGGGAGCCAAGCGTTTCACGCCATTTGTCTTCCTCGGCATTGGAGCAACCTTGACAAAAGCGAACGGGAAATCGGTGTTTGCAGTCAACCTTCCCTTAGGATGTGGTGTGAAATACAAGGTTGCAACGCGCCTGAATCTGGGATTGGAATGGGCTATGCATTTCTGCGGGAGTGACAAACTCGACGGAGTGGTCGACCCCTACTACATTAAGAGCAGTGGGCTTTTCAAGAATCGAGATGGCTACTCGGTGCTGCAAGTGACGCTCACCTACAGTTTCCTTCCAAAATGTAAAACATGTAACAAAGACAATGATGACTGAAATATTGGATAAAAACCGGATTCCTCAGCACATTGCCATTATTATGGATGGTAATGGGCGCTGGGCAAATTCTCGCGGATTGGAGAGAGCCTACGGCCATAAGGCCGGAGTAGACACTGTGCGCACCATTACTTCCGAATGTGTACGGCTGGGAGTGAAGTATCTCACCCTCTACACATTCTCAACGGAAAACTGGAACCGGCCTCAAGCAGAGGTGAGCGCACTGATGAAATTGTTGTTGGACTCACTCGACGAGGATATATTCGTCAAGAACAATGTGCGATTCCGGGTAATCGGAGACAGGGAGCGACTGCCAGTAATGGTAAGAGAGGCAATTGAAGGACTAGAAGAGAAAACAAAAAACTTTTCTACCATGACTGTTGTCATTGCACTGAGCTATTCCTCAAAATGGGAAATCACGAAGGCCGTAAAGAGCATTGCCCAACTGGTTGGCGATGGCAAGCTGAAACCGGAGAGCATCACAGAAGATTTAATCAACTCGCAACTTGAGACACACTTTATGCCCGACCCAGACCTGCTTATAAGAACAGGTGGCGAATATCGCATCAGCAACTATCTGCTATGGCAGATTGCCTACAGCGAACTATACTTCTGCAACACTTTCTGGCCCGATTTCAATGAAGATTGTCTGCACAAGGCCATAATCGACTTCCAGGGACGCCAGCGCCGATTCGGCAAAACAGAGGCACAAGTGGAGACAGGGGAAAAGAACAATGATTGAAAAGTGAAGAGAAATATATTACAACATGTATAATATAATAAGGTATATATCGAAGGTAAGCCACACAAGGATGAAGACACTCCTGGTGCTCACAGCTCTGTGCGGAATGCTTTCCACGGTTCAAGCACAGGAGAAAATCATCAATCCCGACATCTCCTATGCTGGTACACCTCGGACTTGTATTATCGACGGCATTGCCGTTTCAGGAGTTGAAGGATATGAAGATTACGTTCTGACTGGTGTTTCCGGTCTAGCCATCGGCGACGAAGTGGAAATTCCAGGCAGCCAAATCACCAATGCCGTGAAACGCTATTGGCGCAACGGTCTTTTCTCAAAGGTTGCCATTACCGCCGACTCTATTGTAGGCGAAAAGATTTATCTGCATATTCACTTGGCACTACGCCCACGTGTGTCGACCATCAACTACTATGGACTGAAGAAAAGCGAACGCGAGGATATGGAGAAAAAGCTGGGTATGGTGAAAGGCAGCCAAATCACCCCCAACATGATTAACAAGGCCGAAATCCTTGCAAAGAGATATTTCGACGACAAAGGCTACAAAGATGCAGAGATCATCATCACACAGCGCGAAGATGTTGCCAACAAAAACCAGGTGATTCTCGATGTGAACATTGACAAAAAGGAGAAGAAGAAGATACATCAGATTATCATCGATGGCAACCAATACCTGTCTGACTCGAAAATCAAAGGAAAACTCTTCACCAAAGGAGCGTTCTCTAAAACCCACGAGGCAAATAAGCTCTCCACATTCCTCAAATCGAAGAAATACACACCGGAGAGATGGAAAACTGACAAACAAAACCTCATTGACAAATACAACGAATATGGTTACCGCGATGCGACCATCGTCGAAGATAGCGTTTGGAACTATGACGACAAGCACGTCAACATCTACGTGAAAGTGGACGAGGGTAAGAAATACTATATCCGCAACATCAATTGGGTAGGAAACACCGTTTACTCCACTGACCACATGAGCGCATTGCTAGATATGAACAAGGGCGATGTGTACAACCAAAAACAAATGAACAAGCGTCTGAAAGAAGACGATGATGCCGTGGCAAACCTCTACTACAACAATGGATACGTGTTTTCAAGCGTTGAGCCTACTGAGGTAAATATCGTGGGCGACTCCATCGATCTGGAAATGCGTATACAAGAAGGTCCACAGGCGCACTTGAGCCATGTACGAATCAATGGAAACGACCGTCTCTACGAAAATGTCGTACGCCGCGAATTGCGAACCAAGCCTGGCGACTTGTTCTCCAAGGAAGCTTTGATGCGTACTGCTCGTGAATTGGCTTCCATGGGACATTTCGATGCTGAGCAGATTGCTCCAGACGTGAAACCAAACTACGAAGACGGAACTGTGAACATCGACTGGAACCTTGTGCAAAAGTCTAACGACCAAGTGGAACTGTCGCTCGGATGGGGACAGACAGGTATCATAGGCCGTATTGGACTGAAACTCAACAACTTCTCCATGGCAAACCTGTTCAACAAGAACAAGGAGCACCGAGGTATCATGCCGATTGGTGACGGTGAGGTGATGCAGTTTGGCCTTTCTACCAATGCCAACTACTATACTTCCATCAACGGCTCATATAGCACCGGTTGGTTTGGCGGAAAGCGTCCTATCCAGTTCTCTGTCAGCGCATTCTATTCCAAGCAGTCGGATGTTTCCAGCAACTACTACAACACAGCCCTATATCAGAACATGCTCTACAATAGGTATGGTTATGGTTCGTATGGATATGGCTATGGTTACGGAAACTATGGCGGATATACCAGCACCGAACTCTTTGCCGACCCTGATACGTACATCAAATTGTTGGGTGTTAGTGTGGGATGGGGCAAGCGTCTGCGCTGGCCTGACGACTACTTCCAGATGGGTATAGAACTGGGCTTCACACGATATATGTTGAAGAACTGGCGCTACTTCCAGCTCATTCAGAATGGTAACTGCAACAACCTGAACTTGGGAGTGACGATTACACGTGCATCAACCGACAATCCACTCTTCCCACGAACTGGTTCAGAGTTCTCTGCCTCTGTTTCGCTGACACCGCCATGGTCACTCTTAGACAACAAAGACTATGAGCATCTGGCCACCAATACACAGGCAGCCGACTACACCCAACAGCAGCAAGACAAGTACCGCTGGATAGAGTATCACAAGTGGAAGTTCCGCAGCAAGACATTCACCGCGCTCACCAGCGCCCAGAAATGCTTTGTGTTGATGACACGCGTGGAATTCGGTATTCTGGGGTCTTATAATAAATACAAGCAATCGCCATTCGAAACATTCTATGTGGGTGGTGACGGTATGAGTGGATACAGTACAGGATATGCAGAAGAAACCATCGCATTGCGCGGTTACGACAATGGTTCAATATCCACAAACGCCTATATCAATGAGGGTGGAAACAACTACAGCTACAATGCTTACGCATACGACCGTTTCACATTGGAGTTGCGCTACCCATTCCTCTTAGGTAACACTACCATTTACGGACTGACATTCTTGGAGGCAGGTAACGCATGGACAAAACCAAAGAACTTCAATCCGTTCGACATGAAACGTTCGGCTGGTGTTGGTGTGCGCATCTTCCTTCCTATGGTTGGACTGATGGGTATTGACTGGGCTTACGGATTCGACAAGGTGAACGACGGACGTAACAACAGAAAGGGCGGAAGCCAATTCCACTTTATCCTCGGACAGGAATTCTAATCAAGTCATAGTTCATTTTTTATAATCAGAAAGCAAGATAAAACATAAAAAAATACAAAATCAGTTATTCTCGCTATAACTTGTTTCACAGAAAATCGTCTTATTAGTGAATTACCAAAAGAAGAAGCTTATGAAGAAAATGATGATGACAGCCGTTCTCGCTATAGTGGCTATAACGGCAAGCGCACAAAAATTTGCCCTAATCGACATGGAATATATCCTGAAAAACGTGCCTGCTTATGAACGGGCCAACGAGCAGCTGAACCAAGTGTCTAAAAAATGGCAGGCAGAAGTGGAAGCTCTCAACACGGAGGCACAGACCATGTATAAGAACTACCAAAACGAAGTGGTGTTTCTTTCCCAAGAGCAGAAGGCTGCAAAACAGGAAAGCATCATGAAGAAGGAAAAAGAAGCAAGCGACTTGAAGAAGAAATATTTTGGACCAGAAGGTGAACTCTTCAAGAAACGTGAGGCTCTCATGACACCTATTCAGGAAGAAATCTACAATGCCGTTAAGGACATTTCTGACCTAAGAGGCTACAGTCTGGTCATTGACCGCTCCAGCGAGGTGGGTATCATCTTCGGAAGCCCCAAAATTGACATTAGCAACGAAGTGTTACAGAAATTAGGCTACGGCAACTGATAAGTCAAATAATAGTAGCTCACGAATAGAAACAACAGCTATATAAATAGCAAAACATTGCTCTACCGCGAGTGGAACAAAAAAGAGAAAAAACAAGAAAAGTATTAATATCAAATTTAACAACAGAAGAAAAATGAAGAAAATTATCGTTATGTTGATGATGCTTGCCCCAATGGCAGCATTCGCACAGAAATTCGGCCACTGCGACACACAGGCCATCTTGCAGTCGCTTCCAGAAATCAGCAAAGTGAATGGTGAACTAGAAGCACTCGGCAAACAATACCAAAACGACCTGGAAGCCATGCAAAACGAGATAAATCGCAAGGCTGAGGATTATGAAAAAACCAAAAGCACGATGAATTCTACAAAACAGCAGGAAACAGAGGCTAACATCCAACAGATGATTCAGAAATATCAGCAGGCTGTAAACGACAATCAGACAGCTTTCAACAAAGCTCAACAGGAGAAGATGGAGCCCATCCTGAAGAAGATTCGTACAGCCATTGAGAATGTCGGCAAGGCTGGCAGCTACGTCTACATCATGGAGGGTGGCGCCGGACAGCCCATCTTCATCAATCCAGCACTGAGCAAGGACCTCACTGCAGAAGTAAAGGCAGAGCTGAACAAAATGAAATAATTCTAACAAGGAAAAGAGAGGGGAAAAGGTAAATCAGGAATCATAAATTTTAGGAGAACAAACGTATGAAAAAAACATTTAACATAAGACAGACAAAGACATGCGTACTAAAAAAGGTTTTATTGTTTTACCTTTTTGCCTTCCTTCCATATTGCGCCTCCGCACAAACCAAGTTCGGCTATTTCAGCTATCAGAGTGCTTTTAAGAGCATGCCAGAATTTGCCATTGCCGAACGCAACCTTGAGTCGCTGAAGTCGCAATACAATGCGGAACTGAAAAGGGTGGAACAAGAATTCAACAAAAAGTACGAGGAATTCCTCGAGGGAATTGATGTCTTTGCAAAACCCATCAGACAGAAACGACAGGCAGAACTGCAAGAAATGATGGAGCGCAATATCCAATTCAAGCAAGATGCAAAGAGACTGCTTGAAGCTGCAGAGAAAGATGCCTACCTGCCATTGAAGACAAAGATGGCAAAAGCGCTATCAAAAATAGGACAAGAGCGTGGTTATACCTTTATTCTCAATACCGACAGCGAAGCATGTCCGTATATAGACCCAGTCATGGGCGAAGATATCAACGAGATTGTAATAAGAGAGTTGAACACTGATTTATAATATGATTGTAATGGATGAACAACTTTTCACCTTACATCATTCTAAATCACCCATCGGTATTTTCGACAGTGGATATGGCGGACTGACCATCCTGAATCAGGTCAGACAACTTCTTCCACAATACGACTATCTTTATCTGGGCGATAATGCGCGTGCACCATATGGAGCACGTTCGTTTGACGTAGTCTACGAATTCACTCGCCAAGCTGTTGTCAAACTCTTTGAAATGGGATGCCAATTGGTTATCCTGGGATGCAACACCGCTTCGGCTAAGGCATTACGTACAATACAACAGCACGACCTTCCAAAAATCGATTCTTCAAGGCGAGTGCTCGGCATCATTCGCCCTACAGCTGAGATTATAGGAACACTCACCAAAACACGGCATGTTGGAATATTGGCAACAGAGGGTACCATCAAGAGCAAAAGCTACAATCTCGAAATCCAGAAACTATGGCCAGACATACAAGTAAGTGGTGTGGCTTGTCCCTTATGGGCAGCCATTGTTGAGGCAAACGAAGCAGATAGCCTTGGAGCAGACTATTTCGTAGAGAAACGCATCAACCAACTACTCACCATTGATGCTCAAATAGACACGATCATCTTAGGATGTACACATTATCCACTTTTACTCAACAAAATAAAAAAATATGTGCCGCAACACATCAAGGTGATATCACAAGGCGAATATGTAGCAAACAGCCTCAGCAATTATCTCTTACGTCACCCTGAAATAGAGAAGCGTTGTTCAAAAAACGGGCAATGCCATTATCTCACCACAGAAAACTCGGACAATTTCAAGGAAACTGCTCATTTGTTTTTACACGAAAACATTCAGGCAGAAACCATCACACTCGATTAGATATCCTGGCGAGTTCCTGCATTCAAATAAGTCTTAATAATATTATTGCCAAACTGCAACGACTTAGTCAGTTTGGCTTGTGGAGGTATGTCAACAGCGCGTGTACCATCAGATATTTCTTTACTTGATATTTCAACACGCAATTCGTCCCACAAACCAGCCTGGATGAAGCTTAGATGAGTACAGGCACCTCCTTCAACTATCAACGACTGCAGATTCCTCTCATAACATTCACTCAGCACGCTATCAATGGTCCGACCATGACCAAGAACAAAACGTTGGGGCGACGGGCCACACCAATGCCGAACGGTTAGTTGTGGATGTTCACGTTCATCTGTTTTCCTACCCACGAGAATGGCATCCTCACTAGCACGCAACTTGTGTACAAGCATCTGGGTGAAAGGGGTAGATAATGCAACAGAATTCTGATGGTCATCAATAAAGCCATTCTTACTTTGTGCCCACTTTAAGATAATATAAGGTCGGTGATACTTATGAAATGTAAAAAAACGGCGATTTAACCACTGGCACTCCGCTTCGAGAACGCCAACAGTTACAAATATACCGGCATCACGAATCTTTTGTATTCCGCGTCCTTGGACTTTAGAAAAAATATCAAGACACCCAACCACAACACGCCCAACCTTTTTACTGACAATTAAATCAGCACAAGGAGGCGTCTTGCCAAAATGTGCACAAGGTTCCAAACTTACATAAATGGTACTCTGAGGCAGCAGATGTTCGTCAGCGGCACACACAGAAGCAAAGGCATTCACCTCGGCATGACCTTCTCCACATCTTACATGATAACCTTCTCCTATAATGCGACTGCAATCTTCTCCGTTCTCCTCTGATGGAGCAACAATCACAGCACCCACCATGGGATTTGGCCTCGACAATTGGCGACCGCAAGCGGCCAATTGCAAGCACCTGCGCATATATTTCTCATCTATACTCATCATTTTCACTTCCATAATCTACTATTTCTATCTTTTTTTACTAACTTTGCAACTACTATGACATATGAAGAATTCTGGAAGCCTCTTGCGGGTCAATATGATGACGGGGAAGCAAAAGCCATCACACGCATGGTGCTTGACATGGAATTTGGTTTGTCGATGACAGATATTCTTTGCGACAAAGTTACACAATTATCTGCAGACGAAAGCCAAAAACTAAAAAAAATTCACGAACGCCTGATGGCGGGAGAACCCGTACAGTATGTATTGGGCAAAGAAGTGTTTTATGGAAGAACCTTTCTACTCACTCCAGATGTTCTTATTCCACGACCAGAAACGGCCGAACTGTGTCAATGGATTATTTCAGAATTCGAAAACCCCCACTCCATCCCATCGCCAATACGCATTCTTGACGTGGGAACAGGAAGTGGATGTATTGCCATCACCCTGACACTGGAAATTGCCAACACACAAACCTGGGCATGGGATATCTCCGGAAACGCACTTCACATTGCACAAAGAAACGCACAGTTGTTAGGTGCCGATATCTCTTTTAAGAAATGCGATGTTTTGTCTCCAGAAAACACGTCCAGCCAGTCACATTCATCCTCACCACTCCAATACGATATTATCGTAAGCAATCCGCCCTATATATGTCCTATCGAAAAGGGATTGATGAATAAGAATGTATTAGAACATGAACCTCATATTGCCCTTTTTGTTCCTGAAGAAAATCCACTATTATTCTATCATGCCATCTCACAAATGGCTAGCCAATGTCTTTCTCCGCATGGCATGCTATATTTCGAAATAAACCCCATTTATGCACAACAATTGAAAGAGATGATAACAGAAACGGGGTTCGAAGAGGTAATTATAAAAAAAGATATATTTGGCAAACAACGATTTATCAAAGCGGTAAAATAAAGGATTTCTATTATGCATAATTTCCGAGAGGAATTGCCCGGCTTCATCATTTGCTACTGATATCAAAGAAGGTTATGGATTACGCAGAAGCCTTCTAATCCTCTATGATGTTAGTAAAACAAAAGCACTTGCGAGAAACTCGTAAGTGCTTGATTTTTAGTGTGGACCAGCCAGGGCTTGAACCTGGGACCTCCAGATTATGAGCCGCAAATAACGATTTTTATGATACTCTATGATACGTAACT
>CACZPU010000062.1 GCA_902783165.1 uncultured Prevotellaceae bacterium | reverse complement strand
TCACAAAGATGAAGGAGATGGCTAAATGAGGTTACGATTTGGAAACCTAACTCCTTCAGCATTCCTCCCTAATTTGCTTTCTCCTTCAATTTGAAGTTCCTCGTTCTTCCCCGTCTTGCCTTTATTTCAGGCCGAATTCTTGCTTTGGCAAGCGTTTCTTAGAAACGATTAGCGTTAATCTTCCAAAAACCGTTGTTCTTTACAACCTTTTTTCGTAACTTTGCAGCGATATAGCGACTTTTCGCCACATACGGGTAAGAGGCATGAAATTCAGTGAAGTAATTGGACAGCAAGATGCAAAGAACAGATTGTTGCAGATGATTAAGGAAAACCGTCTGCCACATGCCATATTGCTTTGCGGACCAAATGGATGTGGAAAAATGGCGCTGGCCATGGCCACAGCCTCATATCTGCTTTGCAAAAATCATAGCGAGAGCAATGAGCCTTGTGATGAGTGCCAGCAATGCGCGATGCTCCGAAAATGGCAACATCCAGACTTGCACTTCACATATCCCGTGATAAAACCTTCAGGAACCAGCAGCGACCATAAGATGGTGAGCGATGATTTCGCCAAGGAATGGAACCATATGATCACGCAAGGGCCTTATTTCAACATCGACCAATGGCTTGGCGAAATGGGCGCTGCCAACCAACAAGCAATCATCTACGCAGGAGAAAGCGATGAATTGGTTCGCAAGATGTCACTGAAATCAAGTCAGGGCGGCTACAAGATATGCATTATCTGGCTTCCAGAACGCATGAATGGTGAATGTGCCAACAAATTGCTGAAACTGATTGAAGAGCCACCTCTGCAATCGCTTTTCATCATGGTTAGCGAAGAACCAGACAAGTTGCTTGAAACCATCCGCAGTCGCACCCAGCGCATTGACATGAAAAAGATTGCGGTGGAAGATTTGGAGCAGGCTCTCGTCAGCCAAAGAGGACTTGACACAGAGACTGCACACCGTTTGGCGCGCGTGTCTAACGGCTCATGGATAAAAGCCCTAGAGGAATTGGGGGCCGACAACGACAACCATTTGTTTCTCGACATGTTTATCATGATGATGCGGCTGGCCTATATGCGCAACATCAAGGAATTGAAAAAATGGAGCGAGACAGTTTCTGGATATGGACGGGAAAAGCAACGACGAATGCTATCCTACTTTCTAAGACTGATACGCGAAAACTTCATGTACAATTTCCACCAGCCGGAACTGGTGTATATGACTCAGGAAGAAGAAAACTTTGCACGCAACTTCGCACGATTCATTAACGAAGCTAATGTCATTGAACTGTCGGAACTCTTTTCAAGGGCAATCCGTGACATAGGACAAAATGCAAATCCAAAGATTGTATTCTTCGACATGGTCCTGAAAGTCATCGTGCTTCTCATTCAATAATATCATTCTTATATACTTCAATAACCAATAAAAGAAATGGACTATAAAAATCTTAAATATATAACAAACACAGGGGCAGATAGAGGACTCTGTAAAAAAGGCTGTGGGCGACAGGACCGACAGCTGAATACCTATGACTGGTTGGCCGATGTGCCTGGCAATGCAGAAAGTACTGATTTGGTTGAAGTACAGTTCAAAAATACGCGCAAAGGCTACTACCACAATGTCAACCATCTCGATTTGAAGAAAGGTGACGTCGTGGCTGTGGAGGCCAATCCTGGTCATGACATCGGCGTGGTGACTCTCACCGGACGTTTGGTGAAACAGCAAATCAAGAAGGCCAATTTGAAAAGTGCCGACGATATCAAGCGCATATACAGGATTGCACGGCAGACTGATATGGAAAAGTATTATGAGGCCAAGAAACGCGAACACGACACCATGATACGAAGCAGGAAAATAGCCAAAGACCTGGGACTGCAGATGAAAATAGGCGATGTGGAGTATCAAGGCGACGGAAACAAAGCCATCTTCTACTACATAGCCGATGAGCGAGTGGATTTCCGCCAGCTCATCAAAGACCTTGCCGCCACCTTCCATGTGAGAATTGAAATGAAACAAATCGGGGCAAGACAAGAAGCTGGTCGCATTGGTGGCACAGGTCCTTGCGGAAGAGAATTGTGTTGCGCCACATGGATGAAGAACTTTGTCAGCGTCAGCACCAATGCCGCCCGATTCCAAGACATTTCGCTAAATCCGCAGAAACTGGCAGGAATGTGTGCTAAACTGAAATGCTGCCTCAACTATGAAGTGGACGATTATATAGAAGCTGGCAGAAAAATGCCCAGCAAGGAAATTGTACTGCAGACTCAAGACGCCGACTACTTTGTTTTCAAGACGGATATTCTGGCTGGACAGGTTACTTATTCCACCGACAAGCACCAGGCAGTGAACTTGGAGACTATTTCTGCACAACGCGCTCTTCAGATTATCGAAATGAACAAGCATGGAGAGAAACCTTTGTCTCTCACCGATGACAATTCACAAAAACAGCAGGAACGCCCAACCGACTTGTTAGCAGGCGAAAGCATCACACGTTTCGACAGGAACAAGAAGAAAAAGAAGAGCAAGAGCCGAAAGCCACAACAAGACGGAGCAAAAGTACGTGAGAACCATTCAAAAAAAGGCGAAAACAAATCTATGAAGGATGAAGAGCGTCAACCGCACGGCAGCCAACAAAAGGAGATATGAACATCGCCAGACACATATATACATTCATCATCATAGCAGTTGCCTTCTGTGGGGCGACTGCTATAGTTTCATGCGATAGCCAAACGGTGTATCACAAATACAGCCATACGCTTTTGGCAGGATGGGAAAAGAACGACACATTAATTTATTATGTGCAGCCTGTTAAAGAACCTGGAAGATACAACGAAGAAATTGGTCTGAGAATCAATGACTCATACCCTTTCATGAGCATTACTCTTGTTGTAAAACAACAAATATTTCCAGGAAAAAGGACAAAGACAGACACCCTAAAATGTAACTTAACCGACACAAAAGGATATATCAAGGGACACGGCATCAGTTACTATCAATTTAATTTCCCATTAAAACAAATAGACCTCAGACGTGGCGACTCCATTCAAGTGAGTATACAGCATGCCATGAAAAGAGAGATACTACCAGGAGTGTCGGATGTCGGTTTCAAGATAACCGAATAACAGTAGGAGTTGATGGTTTCCCACTAACTTCTTATCAGATTGCGACCTGCATCGATACGAAGGAAAATAAACAGCAGGAACGTGAATCCCCATAACGAAGAACCTCCATAACTGAAGAATGGCAAGGGAATTCCAATTACAGGTGTAAGTCCAAGCACCATGCCCACATTGATAAAGACATGGAAAAGGAAAATGCTTAGCACACAATATCCATAAACACGTCCAAACTTGAACGGTTGGCGCTCTGCCATTTTAATAAGGCGCAGAATCAATGCCAAGAACAAGAACAACACAACAGCACACCCCAAGAAACCTTCTTCCTCGCCTACAGTACAGAAAATAAAGTCGGTGTCTTGTTCTGGAACGAACTTAAGTTTTGTCTGTGTACCATTCAGGAAACCTTTTCCTTGTAAGCCGCCTGAGCCAATGGCAATCTCACTCTGATGAACGTTATAGCCAGCACCCGCTAAATCCTCGTCAAGACCAAGCAACACATTGATTCTCACACGCTGGTGCGGCTGCATGACATCGTTGAGCACATAATCGGCCAGATTGAAGAACACCACAGAGCCCAGTGCAAACAATGCTATATAAAAGAAATTCCGAATGCGTGTCGACAATCCCTCATAAACAAGAAAGCCTATCATAAAAGCTGTGATGGCAATCTGCACCCATACGACATCGAAGGATATGACAAATTTTGAAAGCAGTACAGAAGCTATGGTCACCACAAAAGAACCAATAATAATTCTCCAAGTAGACCTTTTGTCTCCACAATAAACGTATACCATTGCAGCAGAGAAGACCTGAATGAGCAACAATACTACAAATTTCCCTATCGAAGTGGGCGTATCCCATAACATTACTTCTTCATACCGGATGCCCACCACAAAATATATCACCATTGCCACCGCTGTAAAAAGAATGCCGCCCGGCATTCCTTCACGATAAAACATCAGGAAGAACGACAGGTAAACCAATGCCGAACCAGTCTCTTTCTGCAACACGATGCAAAGCATGGGGAGGAAGATGACTCCACAAGCAGCTGCAAAATGTTTCCAGTTATGAATGGCAAAACCGTAGGTACTCATCAGTTTCGATACAGCTAATGCTGTGGCAAATTTCGCAAACTCGGCAGGTTGCAGTCGTAGAGGTCCCAAGACGAGCCATGAACGTGAACCTTTAATCTCATGCGGATTGAAAATTGTGGCAATAAGCAATAGCACAAGCATGCCATAGATTATATATGCGAAATAATCGTAGAAACGGTCATCGAGCATCAACAGAATAAAGCCAAGCACAATGGATGTCCCAATCCATATAATCTGCATGCCAGAACGAGTATCCAAGCTAAAGATGTCTGTATCACCATAAGTATAGCTGGCACCACAAACACTAACCCACCCAAAAGCCAGAAGGGCGATATAGATAATGATGGTCCACCAGTCTAATGACCGTAGCACATTATTGGGTTGTTTATCTGTTTGCTTTACCATACGCTATTCTCCTATGTTGGAAGTCGGATGCCCTTTTCTCTGAGGCTGCCGACAATTTCCCATGAATATACTGCTCTATCATCAGTCCGCCTATGGGCACGCCATAGTCAGCACCGAAACCACCATTCTCAACATACACGGCAATGGCTATCTTAGGATTGTCCATCGGAGCAAAGCCCATGAACACCGAGTGATCCTGACCACGATTTTGGGCGGTTCCAGTTTTACCACATATAACGATGTCGCCCCTATTCAGATGTTTACACGTTCCACCAAGCACAGACGCACGCATGCCCTGCACCACATAGTCGTAGGCCCTGCGGTTGGCTTTGGTATAGTGGCGTTCGGTGAACTCTTTCTTCAAAGGCTCACCCTGTACCTTTCTCACCACGTGAGGTGTATAGTAATAGCCGCGGTTTGCAATTGTGGCGCCGAGATTGGCTATCTGCAGAGGTGTGAGATTCACCTCGCCCTGTCCAATGGAAATACTAATGATGGTCAAGCCATTCCACGAACCTTTATAGGCATTATCATAAAACTCTGCATTGGGAATGAGGCCTCGTTTCTCACCAGGGAGGTCGACTCCAAGTTTGTAGCCAAATCCCATACTTACCATATAGTCGCGCCACGTGTTCATAGCAGTCTGTACATTCTTGTATTTCTTGCGGTTTGACATCATGTAATAAAGTCCCCAACAGAAATATCCATTACACGATGTGCTGATGGCAGGCACCAGAGAAATAGGCGATGCGTGACCGTGACAACCAACATGCAAACCGCGGTGATAGAAACCTCGATGACAAGGGAATGCTGTTGTTGTTGGGCTGATGATGCCTTCAGTCAGGAAGGTCAGACCCTGTGATGTCTTAAAAGTGGAGCCTGGTGGATATTGTCCCATAATAGAACGGTTGAGCAGAGGCTTCCACTGATCTTTCTGAAGATAGCGATGCATCTTTCCACGTTGGCGTCCTATCATCAGACGAGGGTCGTAAGTAGGTGATGAGACCATGCACAGCACCTCACCCGTTGAGGGTTCTATGGCAACAATGCTTCCTATCTTGCCCTGTAACAATCGTTCACCCAATGCCTGCAGATTCATATCAAGACTCAACTGAAGATCCTTTCCTGCCACAGGCTTCCTGTCCAACGCACCATTTTGGTAGCTTCCCTGTACTCGTCCATGGGCATCACGCAACAATATCTGAACGCCCTTTTCTCCTCGCAATTCCTTTTCATAGGAGCGTTCTACCCCCAATTTGCCAATATAATCACCGGGCTGGTAATAGTTGTCTTCCTCAATGTCTGACGGGGATACTTCCGCCACATCACCCAATACATGGGCGGCATAAGGATAGACATACTGACGAAGGCTGCGTCTCTGGACATAGAATCCGGGAAAACGGTACATCTTCTCCTGAAAAATGCTGAAGTCTCTCTCCGACAATTGGCTCATGAACAACTGCTGGGTGTATCGTGAATAACCAGGATTTTTAGACCTGTCCTTAATCTCGTCCATTCGTTTGATGAATTCTTCTTTTGTTATGCCAATGGCATCGCAGAAATCCATCGTATCCAAACGTCCGCTCTCCTCATTCATCACCACCATGATATCATACGCATGCTGGTTGTACACCATCAATTGATTATTCCGGTCACGTATCACACCACGTGCAGGAAATTCCACTCTCTTCAAGAAAGCATTACTGTCGGCATTCTTCTTATAGTCATCGCTGAGAATCTGCAATGTGAACAATCGTATCAGATACACCACGACGATAAAAGCAGCCACACCGCCAATCACATATTTTCTGTTTTCAAGATTGCTGTTCTCGCCTTTCATTCCTGATTACATTCTCAATGACCAAAATAAGAACCACCGTCAAAGCCCAGCTTCCTATCATATTGAACAGCCATTGCCGCCAATTGAAGAAACTGAACACTTCAAGCGAAAAGAAACACAAGGAATAGATAAACACGCACAACATGGTGTAATACATGAATTTTACAAAACCCAAAGTGCGCATCGTAGGTTGAAAATCTTCCGCACTATCACGCGGAATGAATGGAATCAGTATGTACGGCTGAAGCAATCCTAGCAATGTCATGGTTCCGGCTGCCAGACCGGGGGTGTTAGAAGAAATATCTATAACCAAGCCCAAGGTGAAACACCAAAGCAAGATAGCCCATCGTGGATAATTACGATTGAACGAAAGAACAAACATGACATAAAGCAACGGCGTGGCACATCCAAACAGATGGATGTTGTTCAGCACCAGAATCTGTACGATGCACAACAACACAAATGCTCCGAGCCGTTTAAAAAAACCTGCGTTCATTCTTGTTTGGATTGTCTTTTACGTTCTCACTAATTATCACGCGCCTTGATGGAGTCTTGGGCAGCACGCATGAGCTGCACCTTTTCCTGCAATTTTGTGTTGTCTATAACACATACATCGCGCAAATTGCCGAAATCGGTTGCCAAACGAACTTGTACACGGTAGGAAAGTCCGTCGAATGAGTTGAACACGTGAAGCACCTTGCCCACTAACATCCCTTCTGGAAAGATTGACGAGAAACCACTTGTCACAATATTGTCACCAATACGAAAATGGGCATGGCGAGGAATGTCATCAACATATGCCAAATCGCTGCGGCCACCCGTCCAATGCAAATAACCGAAATAGCCACGCTTCTGAATGGAAACACTCACATTAGAATGGGCATTCAGGACAGGAAGCACAACACTGTAATGAGGCGAAACCATGTATACAACACCCACTATACCATTACCGCAGGCAACACCCATGTCTTCGCGTATACCGTCTACGCTGCCTTTGTCGATTGTAATCAAGTTGTCTTTCTTGTCAACCGAATTGGCTATCACGCGAGCAGGTATCAACTTGAACTCGTTGAGAAGACGCAATTGGTCGTGATACAGATAAGTGGAATCGTGTGTCAGATTGGCTATTTGAGACGACATCGTGGCCACCTGTCGCTCCAGATAGAGGTTGCGCTGCGTCAATTGGCCATTAATCTTATTAAGGCTGAAGAAAGACTCCACCTGAGAATTCCACTCGAACAGCTTACCTGTAACAACGTTGGCGGATGAGAAATACACACTGCTCTGATAGCTGTTGTATCTAAACAACAACACCATACTGATTACCTCCAATACAACAAAGAGGAACCAGTGATTGTACTTCACCAGAAAAGCCAGTAGGTTTCGCATGCACCAACGTCAGAGCCTATCTCATCAGGAACGAGAAACGGTCTACATTCTTCAAGGCTATGCCAGCACCCTTTGCCACACAATGGAGCGGGTCCTCGGCCACGATGAAAGGAATGTTGAATTTGTCGGTAAGACGTTTGTCAAGCCCACGAAGCAAGGCTCCACCACCAGTCAAATAAATACCGTCCTGAACAATGTCGGCATACAATTCTGGAGGAGTGCTTTCCAAAGCATTGAGCACAGCTGTCTCAATACGTGCCACGGTCTTGTCCAGGCAATGGGCTATCTCCTGATAGCACACTGGAACTTCCATTGGCAATGCAGTAATTCGGTTTGGGCCATGCACCACATAGTCTTCGGGAGCGCCCTCTCCTAAATCAGTAAGGGCGGAGCCTACGTTTATCTTGATGCGCTCTGCCATACGCTCACTCACTCTCACATTGTGCTGACTACTCATATATTGCTGGATGTCTGCGGTAAGGTCGTCACCTGCCACCTTGATACTGTTGTTGGCAACAATGCCTCCTAATGAAATAACAGCAATCTCAGTAGTACCGCCACCAATATCGACAATCATATTACCCTTTGGAGCCTCAACGTCAAGGCCTATACCAATGGCTGCAGCCATTGGCTCAAATATCAGGTATACATCACGTCCGTCTGCATGTTCGGCAGAATCGCGCACGGCACGAAGTTCAACTTCGGTGGAACCCGATGGAACACCGATTACCATGCGAAGCGACGGAGAGAACAATCGTCCGCTTGAATGCACCATCTTGATAAGTCCACGCATCATCTGCTCACAAGCAGTAAAATCAGCTATCACACCATCGCGCAATGGGCGAATGGTACGGATGCCCGGATGCTCTTTCTCGTACATCATCTTTGCCTTGGCTCCCACTGCTATCATCTTGTCTGTACGACGGTCAAGTGCCACTACTGATGGCTCGTCTACCACAATCTTATCATCACTGATAATAATGGTGTTGGCAGTGCCAAGGTCCATTGCTATTTCTTGAATAAAACTGAAAAATCCCATATTCTTCTACTACTAATTTCTGTCTTTTTCTTGTCCTTTTTTACTAATCTCTGCTATTACGTACACTATTATTCTTCGCTGCCGATATCGCTATATTGTCTATGATTAATCTTTCTTTGCAAAATCAACAAACCAATTATGGATGGCAGAATCATAATGACTGCTTACACCGAATGCCCTTGTAGCCAACAAGCGTCGCTGCTCCAATGTGGTTGCAGCGCCTTGATTGTTCAGAATGTCAAGCAACAAGCCATATTCGCTCTTGCTTGGAACAATCACAACATCCTTGAAATTCTTTGCACCAGCACGAATCAGCGAAATGCCGCCAATATCTATCTTCTCAATGATATCCTGCTCGCTGCTGTCGGCATTGGCAACAGTCTGCTCAAAAGGATAGAGATCCACTATCACAAGGTCGATTTCCGGAATCTCATACTCTGCCATCTGAGCCAGGTCGCCTTCATTGTCACGACGAGCAAGAATGCCACCAAACACACGGGGGTGCAACGTTTTTACCCTCCCACCTAAAATCGACGGATAGGTGGTGACATCTTCCACTGCCTGACATTCATAGCCTAGTTGCTCAATGAACTTTTGTGTGCCACCGGTTGAAAGGAATTTAACGCCTTCAGCATTCAGTTTTGCGAGTAACGCATCCAAACCGTCCTTGTGGAATACTGACACAAGGGCAGTCTTAATTTTCTTCGTTTCAGCCATATTTAAAATGTACATTTTACTGTTTGGACTGCAAAATTACAAAATTACCACGAATGTATTGCAAGTTTTCTTCTATTTTTTATTTCCTTTTGTATTAATTATTGTAAATCAAGATTCACATTCTCAAATATGAAGAGAATATCTCTGGTTTCACATGAGTTTTAGTCTAAATGCAACACAACAATTCCTCCAACAGTTCGCCGCATCGACCACCTACCACTATATGATGATTGCCTATAGGATTGTTAAGGAAATAGGTCGCCTTGCTTTTGTCGTCCAACCAGATTAGTTGCTGTGTTCGGCACAGTCCCGGATTCGACTGGTTACCAACCAATTTCCCTTCTGCGATGAAATGGCGCGACAAGTCACCCGACACCTTGAAAAGCGTGATGTCGCCCTCTTTCATATACCCTCTGATACCAACACCGATCCCCGACTCAAAGTGGGTGTCGAGTTCATAGCGTTCCACCATATCAAGGGGGATAGTGCAATGAGCAAACATTATCTCGCCATTATCCGGATTGAGAGACGAGGGGTTTGCCTGAAAGCCTGAGACGCCAAGCACCGAACGTACAATCATCATCGACAACATGGCGGGCACATCACCCTCGCATCCTGCCACCAAACCTTCGGCGTTCAGTCTTGCCAAAGCCAGGCAGCCAGTATTCTTGATGGCACTCAAAAGGTCGAAACAACGTAACGTAAAACCTTGAAGCCTGTGGTGCTCTGCCAATTTCTTCAATGCCACATATATCCTCTCGGCTCCCGGAAGGGCATCGGAAACATCTTTTCTGACGGCAACCTCGGTGCTTGGCTGCATCGACAACGAAGAGACAATCGCCAATAATTCATCCATGTCGATATCCACCAATTCCACACCGAGCCTTTTCCTAACCGCATCATAATCAGCATCACTCGAAATGAGCCAGTCGGACGGACGGCCAATCACGCCAAGCCTACATCCACGTAACTTCTTGCGTGCCTCCTCCACTCTTATCAACAATTCTATTCGCTGTCTGATATATTCAGCACTACCATGGATAATTTCGCCTTTCAGCTTCTGTTGTTTCAGAAACGAAAGAATTTCCATCGAAGCCGCTAGCGAATTACTTTTCCCTGAGGCAAGGAGATAGAACGGTTTGTCCGACTTTTCAAGCAAACTGGGAAGCAGTTTCTTGAAGACGCCTTCTGTTCCACCAGTTCGCACGTAAATCAGATTCAGCACATGCTCGCCATAGTCGGAATAGTCATTTCCCTTCAACTCATACGAGATGCCCAAACTTCCCAAGAATTCACTCGTCATGGCTGCCACCGCTTTCTCGTCGTGCAGCTCAGATGTCAATGTAAATATTGTAATTTTCATGTTTCAAATTTTAATCTTATCTGTATCAACCTGCTTGGAAAATTAATAATACCTTCTTCATACTCAAAAGCAATTAACGTCATTTCCTGTCAGCAACGATAGTCTTTTCTTTGACACTTTCATATTTGGAATGATTTAGTTGGTGCAAAAATACAATCATTATTTGTAACATCCAAACAGAATAATGGCAAATGTATAAAACAGGTTATTGGATGTATGAAATGAAAATCATAGGCAAAAACCATCAAGGAATCGAAACCACTGTTTACCCTTTCCATTATCAAAATCAACAAAGCATGAATGAATCTAGCACCCTTCAATTTGTTATATGGCCTGTAAACAATTCGACTATATGGCGTTGGCGTTTTGTCTACGGCCGTAGACGAATTAAGAAAGACAACCTCTTGCGTATTCTTCAACACTTTCTTTTGGGATTGCTCTACCAATCCCCGCAGACATGCACCAGACAACCTACTTGAGACAAAAAGCCCCGAAGAATTGAAAACATTTCGCTCTTCGGGACTTATTGACTTTCGTGATCCCGTTGGGATTCAAACCCAAGACCTTCAGAACCGGAATCTGAGCACTAAAACCATTTGAGTGCCTTTTATCTATTAATGATT
>CACZPU010000061.1 GCA_902783165.1 uncultured Prevotellaceae bacterium | reverse complement strand
GTTTTATGTGTATCGTGCAAAATACTTGGAAAACAAGGCTTATACCGAAGGCATGGGTCCTCTGTTGGCTGAGGACGACGAGGTGATTGTCTGCGGTAAGCTGACCAACTACAACGGAACACTTGAAACCGACCAAAACAATGCTTATGTGTACTCGCTCAACGGCGTGACCAAGGCTGAAGGCGGCTCTACTCCTCCCGTGGTCGAAGGCAAGGGTACTGAGAGCGATCCTTATGATGTGGCTTCTGCTATTGCCAAGGCAAGTCAGGAGAAGGTGTTCGTGAAGGGTTATATCGTGGGCTATGTGACAGGTCAGGTGTTTGCAGAGGGCGCAACTTTCTCGGCATCGGGCGAAGTGTCGGCCACCAACTTGCTGCTGGCTGCTTCTGCCAATGAGACAGACGCCTCGAAGTGTATGCCAGTGCAGCTGCCTGCAGGAACTGTCCGCACAGGTTTGAACCTGAAAGACAATCCTGGTAACCTGAAGAAGGAAGTGTTGCTCTACGGTGATATTGCCACCTATTTCGGCGTTCCTGGCTTCAAGAACACCAGCTATGCGAAGATTGACGGCAAGGATGTGGGCACCAAGCCCGGTGACACACCAAGCGGAGGTGCCTATAGCATGGACTTCAAGTCGAAAGGACAGGGTGAATGGACTATCTCGGACAAGACAAAACCGACAGAGATTGCATCTATCTGGAAATATGATAGCAGGTATGGTATGGTGGCCACTGCATATGCAAGCAGCACCAATTATGACAGTGAGTCGATGTTGATTTCTCCGAAGTTCAATCTCACAGGAATGACTAAGGCAACGCTGAAGATTCGTCATGCCATCAACCACTTCACTGACATTGACACAGCTAAGAAGCAAGCACTTGTATTGGCATCTACCGACGGCACGAACTGGACAGAGCTCACACTGTCTAACTGGCCGACCAGCTTGGGTTGGACCTTCTTCGATGCGACAGCCGACATGACCTCTTTTGCCGGCAAGAACAATGTGCAGATTGCCTTGAAGTACATCAGTACAGCTACCAAGGCCGGCACTTGGGAGATTGAGAGCGTTAGTGTGGAATAAGCATGTGGAAAGCTGCTGATGATAGCATCCAATCGTGAAGAATAGCACGTAAATGCTGTAGATACAGCGGTTTAAAACAAAAAAAAGCAAAAATATTTGGTGGGCTGCGAAATTCTTTGTAATTTTGCAGCCCATCATGTGAAGAACCGCGAAATGGGTTCGATACAGAACAGAAAACATAAGTATTAACAAAACAATAATTAAACAAAAAATGAAAAAAGGTATTCATCCTGAAAACTATCGCCCCGTCGTGTTCCGTGACATGTCCAACGGCGATATGTTCCTTACACGTTCTACATGCAAGACTACAGATACAGTAGAATTTGAAGGCGAAACTTACCCAGTGGTAAAAGTAGAAATCTCAAGCTCTTCGCACCCGTTCTATACTGGTAAGAGCAAGTTGGTTGACACAGCAGGTCGCGTTGACCGCTTCATGAGCCGCTACGCTAAGAGCACAGCCAAGAAGTAATATATACCTTATTATATATAACACAACATTGAAGTGTGTCAGCGTGTAGATTTGCAAATGCACGCTGACACACTTTTGTTTCTCCAAACTTCAACGAACGACGCTTATTGACACCCCTTATTGCTTTAGCCTACTCTGTTTGAATAACACCTATTAATCACCAATCATCCTGACATGAAAATATTGAAGATATTCATCTGCCTGTTTGTCGGCGTGTGGTGCATGACCGCATGTAGCGGCGATGATGACAACGACAAGAAGCCCAGTGGCAATGCCAACCTAAACCGAAACAGCACTTCTGTCTGCGCCGAGGCGGGTAGGCTGGAGTTTCCACGTCTGTCAACAAGCAACAGCGTGGTGCTGGTGCATAAGACCAACGACCGTGTGGACCCTGACCGTGTGAACTATGCGGTGGAGTGGGACATCAACAAGAAGTCGCAGCGGTGGACTTGCTACCAAATGACGAAAAGCAACAGTGTGTCGAACACCAGCAGGTATTACGGCAATCCACAGTATCCTCTGGACCCAGACCTTCCAACGAAGTACTATCTCGACCGCCCGTCGGCAGACTACGCTGTGGCCGATTATTACAGAGGGTCGGGATTTGACCATGGACATATCTGTCCCAGTGCTGACAGGCTCTATTCTTATGAGGCGAACTACCAGACGTTCTACCTCACTAACATGCAGCCGCAATACAAGAAATTCAATGGCAGCGACAATAACTATTCGGGCATGAGCCTCTGGTTGGCTATGGAAAACCAGTTGCGTGAGTGGATTCCCAGAAACAACACCGACACGCTGTATGTCTGCAAGGGTGGAACCATTGGCGATATCTATCCTGATAACGCATCGCGAAAGGAGACAGGTGTGCTTGCAAGGATTCAGAACAAGCTGATAGTGCCGAAATATTTCTTCGCAGCCTTCCTCTACAAGAACGACAACGGCTATCGGGCATTGGCTTTCTGGTTTGAGCATACGAACAACGACATACCTTCGTCGGCACGCTTGTCAGACTATGTCATCTCCATCGATGAACTGGAGGAGAAAACGGGTATTGACTTTTTCTGCAACTTGCCCGATGATATAGAAAACCAAAAGGAGTCGAATGTGGCTCTTAGCGCATGGGGCAGAATGAAGTATTGACTTAAAAATCATTAAATCGAAAGAAATACTTTTTCTTGTCAATCTTTTTCAGTATCTTTGCGCTGAATACAAATTAAAAATTACATCTAGAAAAATGAAAACAGTTTACGAATTCTCCGTTAAAGACAGGAAAGGTAAAGATGTCTCACTGAAAGAGTATGCCAACGAGGTGTTGCTTATTGTCAACACTGCTACCAAATGCGGTTTCACTCCGCAATATGACGAACTGGAAAAACTCTATGAGAAATACCATAGCCAGGGATTCGAGATTCTTGATTTCCCCTGCAACCAGTTCGGACAGCAGGCTCCTGGCACAGATGAAAGCATCCACGAATTCTGCAAGCTGAATTTTGGCACTGAGTTCCCTCGCTTCAAGAAGGTGAAGGTGAATGGCGACGATGCCGATCCTTTGTTCAAGTTCCTGAAAGAGCAGAAGGGTTTTGCTGGATGGGATATGGAGCACCCCATTGCCCACATCCTTGATGATATGCTTATGAAAGCCGACCCTGACTATAAGGAGAAACCAGACATCAAGTGGAATTTCACCAAATTCCTCATCAACAAGAAGGGAATGGTGATGGCACGTTTTGAGCCGACGGAGAAAATAGAGAATATTGCCAAGCAAATAGAAGAATTGCTGAAATAATTTATACTAAAATCATGGAACACGTAAAACTTTTGATTATTGGCAGCGGTCCAGCTGGTTATACTGCTGCCATCTATGCAGGTCGTGCCAATCTCAATCCTGTGCTTTATTGTGGATTGCAGATGGGTGGTCAGTTGACACAAACCACTGAAGTGGAAAATTTCCCAGGCTATCCCCAAGGTGTGGATGCCAATCAGATGATGATGGAAATCCGCGAACAGGCAGAACGATTCGGCACAGAGATGCGCGACGGAATAGTTACAAAAGTTGATTTTGGAAAGAAACCTTATGTGATTACCATCGACGATGGTACGGAGATTGAAGCCGATACAGTGATTATTGCAACGGGTGCCAGTGCCAAGTATCTGGGCCTTGATGACGAAGAGAAATATCGCGGACAAGGCGTTTCTGCCTGTGCTACCTGCGACGGTTTCTTCTATCGCAAGAAGGTGTGTGCCGTAGTGGGAGGTGGTGACACTGCCTGCGAGGACGCCCTCTATCTCTCTGGACTTTGTAAGAAGGTCTACCTCATTGTGCGCAAGCCGTTCCTACGTGCATCACAGGTGATGCAAGACCGTGTGAAGGCTGCCGAGAATATAGAGATTCTGTTTGAACACAATGCCACCGGTCTCTTTGGAGAAAATGGTGTTGAAGGTGTTCACTTGGTGAAGCGTAAGGGTGAGGCCGACGAGTCGCACTATGATATTCCTATCGACGGATTCTTCCTTGCCATTGGTCATAAGCCTAATAGCGATGTATTCAAGGATTGGGTGGACACCGATGAGATTGGCTACATCAAGACCATTGGCAATACACAGTCGACTAAGGTGCCTGGTGTGTTTGCTGCCGGTGATGTGTGCGACCCTGTTTATCGGCAGGCTATTGTGGCAGCCGGAAGCGGTTGCAAAGCAGCTCTGGAGGCAGAGCGTTATCTCCAGACTCTGTAAGAAACGGATACAAAAAAATCTTGTCAATTGTCGTTCAACAAGCCTTAGTTGTTCTTGTTTATAGACAATTGACAAGATTTTTTTGTATCAATAGACGGTTATTCTCATTCAGAGAATTCCCAAGCGGACATTGACTTGGAGCGAATTTCCGACTTGTTTTCAATCATTGGTTCGTCGTATACGTCAAGTTCTTCTTTTGAAGTGTTTTCGGATTCTGCCAAGATTGTATTGAGTGAATCGATTATCAAATGACGTATGCTTGGTTTCATGTATGTCTTAGTCATTTCCAAATTGCCTTTCATAGTTATCGATTGAGATATTTTTTACCATTCATAATTACTATTCCCTTATAGCCGTTGGTTACTTGCTGGCCGTTGATGTTGAACATTCTGCCCTTTGGTTCAATATGACCATTGTAGACATTGTCAATGCCTAAGGTAACTTCTTCGCCATCGAAATCGAAAAACTCCTTTGCATCAGTGTCGTTGATGACCAGATAGACTTTGCCAGCAGGGATTTGTACACCGCTTTTCACTCTGTAGAAACCAATCTTTCCGTCTTTCTCTGCAATGGCATAGGTGGTTTGTCCATCGCCGTAGATGTTGCTGCCACCCTTTTTCAGGATGTTGTTGGTGAGATCGGGAACACTGTTCATGTCTTTCTTGCGGGCAATGTAATGGTTCTTGTCGCCATACAAGATGACAGGTGTGCCTTGACGTACTTGTTTCACTTCTTGCAATGTCACCTTCGATTTGTTGGCGTCTGTAACGATATAGACCTTCAAACCGTTGGTCTCGCTGAAATCGTAGTCGGTCGATGTAAGCAGAATCGTAGAGGAATAAGAATCCAAATTCTTTGTGAGAACCACATCGTCATCTTTTGTCACTTTCTTGTACAGGCACGATTTCACAGACGATTGCGTGGTTTTGCAGGAGAATTCGCTGGTGGTATTTGTGATGTACAGTGATGTGTTGGTGTTTTGTATATTCGCTCCCTTGGAATTTGAAACTATTTTCCATTCCAATCTGCTGTCTGTATTGGAAGTTGTTTTGCTCAAATCTTTGGTATTGGCTGTGCCACCTCTCACGTACTTGTTGTCAGAAACATATTGAAGCAGATAGGTGTCGGTTTTTCCTTCCACCGGAACCAATTTGATGTTATCAGCAACATGAGTTGTTGTAGCCAACAGATATCCATTGATATAGTTCGCTTTACCGGTTTTTGTTGTTGCGAAAGGTTTTGAACTTGTTCCTTGTAGTGCATATTCTCCATCCTCGCTGGCAATAACATACACATCATCGGGATTGATTTCTGTGGCCGATGTTACAATTTGATAGAGCTCATCGGCATTCGCACCATGACAGATCAACAGGGCGAGAACAAATAGACTAAATGATATTAACTTCATGTTTTCATAATATGGTTAAAAAATTGTCTGCAAAAGTACGTATTAATTATACGAAAAAGTTCAACCTATATTATGATTTAATCTAATTTAAGATATTTATACGTAAATTGATATTTTGTTCTTGCTTCTATATCTCAAATAATGGCTAAAGCTCCTAACGGCCAATGAAGCTGTAATAAGCTGATGGGGCAGGTCGAGCATTGGCAACAAAGGCGTTGCTGCCATGAAGAGCACCAACACAATGCTATATGCCTGCCAGCAACGCATGGCCTTGTGTTTGCGTTGCGGTGTCTTTTTGCTGCTCTTTCTGCCAAACATGTACCATAACAACAACGGCACAGGCAAGAATACCACATAATACCAGTTCCAAATGCTGGAGAACAACTCGGAACAAGTGGTAACCAAAAGCATCAACAATCCGACAAGGGTCTGAGTACCAAACTGCAACACATCGAAGATACGCGCCAGTTTCTGCCATCCGAGTAACCATTCGCAGGCTGTTACCATCAGAGCGATGAGCAACAGCAAGCCAAAGACCATCATGGGTGAAACAGCCAACGGCCTGTCTTTGATTCCCTTCACCAGTCTTTTTCCTTTGTCGGTTATCACTGGACGACTCTTACCAGTCTCGTTTTCTACAATCTTAGCCTGTCGCAACATGGGGATAATCACCTCGGGTATCAGACGGCTCTCGTTGGGAGTATGCCTGCCGTATGCCAATCCGCCGAATGTAACGAACAGGAATTCTGTCCATTTAGAGTTGCGTAATGTATATCTTAAGACTTCACCGTTGGAAAGCATCATGGGGAAAATGGGTTCGCCCCATTCAACATGCTCATTCATCAGAGAGCGCTGTAAATTAACGACCGAAGTGGTAAGGCAATTGGTATACAAGATATTAAAGTAGCGATAGTCACCAGATTGGAGTTCGCTGTCGAGGATGCGCCATAGTTCCTGCTTTTCTTGTGGTTTCAAATTGAGTTTGTATTGCCACAATTCTCGATTATCCTTGCGCATATCGTCAATATATTGCTCTGCAGGTACAGCCACATAGTGAGCTCTTGCTTTTCCTAGCACGCCTGTGATGAAAGTTCCCATATTGGGCTGACTCTCGAAAGTGAACACATAGTCGAGATTGTTGGAGGGACTTTGCAAGCGCAATACGGCATGGCCGAACACTGAATACAATGCACGTTGGGGCGAGGCCACCAGCATGCTTACCGTAATAAAATCGTCTCTGTCGGCACCGGCAATACTATGGTCCTGCAATGAATCTGCCTGTCCACATGCTGTTTTGCATGTCAGGAAGATAAACATCATGATAAGCAGCGCTATTTTCTTCATATCTTTACGGTTGCAAATTTAATTAGAAAGTTTCGATTATGCAAAAAAAGCGGAGAAAAACACATGTTTCCTCCGCTGATTATTTTGACAGTTGTTTGCCTAATGTCTATACCTCATCACCATAGCGCTCTTGGGTGATTTGGGCAAGCGACTTGCCGCGAGTGTTCGGGCAACCAACGATACCCACGATGAGCGAGATGGTCAGCAGGGCAATCATGCAATAGGCTGCAATGGTGAAGCCCTCGCCATTCTCTCCGTAGATATAAGTGAACACGAGACCCCAAACAGCCGACAGACCACGGACAATGAAGAACATCAGTCCTTGTGCTCCAGCGCGGAACTTGGCAGGGAAAAGTTCAGTTCCCCAAAGGGCGTAGAAGATCTGGACAGAGGTACCGCCCTGGATTCCCCAGAGAATGGCAAACGCCCAGAGTCCGGCTTTTCCGTTCACGCCGATAGTGACAATGATGAGCCATGCACTGATGGCGACGAGCAGACCAAACACATAGATGAGTTTGTGGCTTGTCTTGTCGATGAGTTTTGAGACAACAAATGTCACGCTCACAATGATGGCCCACTGAATGCAGTTCATCCAGTTGGCTTGCTCATTGCTCACACCTCCTGCCGTCTCATAGATATGTGGTTGGAAGAAACCCATGACTGAAGCCACGAGATTCCATGTGAGGTAGATTCCGGCGAGGAAACAAACGGTACGTACAGCAATCTTGTTGGAGAACAACAGTTTGAAGGCATGCATCAATCCGCTGTCTTCGCCCTTGGCCTTGGCTTCTGCCTTGCTGTTTTTCCATTCGCTGCTCTCTTCCAGTTTACGTTGCAGATTCCATGCAATGAAGGCAACGATGAACAATGACAGGAAGACGATGCGCGAGCTGAACACGTTGACGGTGTCTACAGCCATGTCGCTACCGCCAAAGGCATGAGCAATCGACTCCACCCATCCGAACAGATAGCCACCTGGAGCGAAGAACATACCCAAAAGAAGTATAATCATTGGACCTATTCCCCACGACATTTGCGAAATGCATATGTTCCGTCCGCGGTTGTTCACTTCACTGCTTTCTGAGATATATGTCCACGAAGCTGGTACACCAATGCCCACCGAGATTCCCGTGATAAGGAATCCTGCCAACAACATGGGGAAATTTACGGAGAACATAATAAGCAGCACACCGAGCATATAGACCAGCAGATTGTAGGTATAGATGAACTTGCGGCCATACTTGTCGGCAAGGAATCCGCCGATGATGGCTCCGAGTGCGGCACCCAAGCAGTTGGCGCTAATAAAGTTGAGCCATCCCAGATGAACCTCTGTAAGGCCTAAGTATTTCTGCCACAGGGTCAATCCACTGGCTCCGGCCACAATGGCACCTGCATCGAGATAATTGGTAAGAGACACCGCGATGGTGCTCTTCAGGCTTCCACTATTCTTTGCCATATTATTAGTGTTTTAATTAGTTTTTTAGTTTTGAGAATGAATGTTCGTTATTCCTTTATGTAAAATGGCAGATGCACTTTCGGCTATCTGCAGACTACGTCACACTCAATATTGAAAATCTTTGCCACTTTCAGAATGGTGTCGATGTGACGACCCACGGCAGCAGCCATGTGATGGGTGGGGCCGGCTTCACTCCATTTGTTCACAAACTCGCGGCAAGGCAGCGAGAACTTCGTACGCATGTTGGTATCACCAAACATGAAGATTGGTCCTTCCTCGTTGACGCCCTCTGCCACCACAAACTTGAACACACCGTTTTTGTCCTGTGTGATAGCCAGATAGGTAACGTCACCCGTAGGAGGATAGAACTGAGTGAGATAGCCGCCGCCGGTCTTGCCGTGGAACACGGGCACAATCTTCATCGTAGGCTTGTGGGCCTGAGAG
>CACZPU010000060.1 GCA_902783165.1 uncultured Prevotellaceae bacterium | reverse complement strand
TCTTACAAACTCCAAGTTCTCCGGGAGGTTCTCTTTCTCTTTGTAATACTTGTCAATTCTCCGGCGATTGTAATCGTGATAAGTTTCTTTGTGTATGAGCGATTGGAGAGGGAGACGGTCGGAAAGTGGCGGATTCTCATCAGGCCAACCCAGTGTGATGGTTGCCACAGGCATAACCAATTTGGGAAGTTGTAGCACTTCGATTATTTGTTGGGGCATATAAACAGTGGTTCCTAAGAAACAGTAACCCAGACCTTCTTCTTCCGCCAGATTACAAAACGTTTGAGTGAAGAGAAGTGCATCGGTGGCAGCATTGATGAAAGACAGGAAATTGTCATAGCCAGGATTGGCTTCTCTGTATTTAGCCCACAAGGATGTTCTGCGAAAGTCTGCACAGATTGTCAGTACGACAGGCGCTTGAGTAACCATTGGCTGGTTGAAATGAGCAGGTGCCAGTTTTTCCTTTATGCCTTGTTCGCGTGTTATGATGACACTATATAATTGCAGGTTGCCCATGGTTTGTGTGCGCTCCGCTTTTGCCAACAAACTGTCTAACAGAACTTCGCTCACTTCACGGTCTGCATATTTCCTAATGGTTCTTCTGTTTTCAAGATTCTTCATTATTTCTGAATATTTAATTGTTGCAAAGATACGGTAAAGTATTCAAAATCCCAAATTTTATTCTTATAATTATGAATAATAGTTTTCTGTTTTGGGAAAGTATTGTTGGCGATGCCATCAGAAAGTTTTTCTTTTTGGGAAACTTTTATCATAAAATACAAAAAATATTTTCGGAAACTGTTTCCTATGTGAAAAAATGCTTGTATCTTTGCAAAGGTATTTATGATGTCTGACCAAGAACGTGTGTTCGTCTGACATTCGTAGAGTGATAAATCAGCAAACAGCATATTTTACATTAAAAGATGAAAACTTACTCTTATGATGAGGCTTTTAGTGCCTCATTGGACTATTTCAATGGCGACGAGCTGGCGGCTCGCGTGTGGGTAAACAAGTATGCCATGAAGGACAGCTTTGGCAATATCTACGAATCCAGTCCAAGGGATATGCATTGGCGAATTGCCAATGAGATTGCCAGAATCGAAATGAAGTATGCTAACCCATTGTCTCCAGAAGAGATATTCTCTTTGCTGGATCATTTTAGATATATCGTGCCAGCAGGAAGTCCGATGACTGGTATTGGTAATAATTTCCAGGTCGCTTCACTAAGCAATTGTTTTGTGATAGGTCTCGAGGGCGATGCGGATTCTTATGGAGCCATATTGAGAATCGACGAGGAGCAGGTTCAGCTGATGAAACGTCGTGGCGGAGTGGGGCACGACCTGACACATATTCGTCCGAAAGGTTCACCGGTGAATAATTCTGCCTTGACCTCAACAGGATTGGTTCCATTCATGGAGCGTTATAGTAATAGTACGCGCGAGGTGGCTCAGGACGGCAGACGCGGCGCCTTGATGCTAAGTGTGGGCATAAAGCATCCAGACAGTGAGGCATTTATCGATGCCAAGATGACTGAAGGAAAGGTGACAGGTGCCAATGTCAGCGTGAAAATCGACGATGAGTTTATGCAGGCAGCTATTGACGACCGTGAGTATGTGCAGCAGTTCCCTGTAGACAGTTTGAATCCTGAGGTGAAAAAGACAATCAGTGCCAAGACCTTATGGGAAAAGATTGTCCATAATGCATGGAAAAGTGCAGAGCCTGGTGTGTTGTTCTGGGATACTATCCTACGGGAGAGTATTCCTGATTGCTATGCCGATCTTGGGTTCCGTACTGTGAGCACTAATCCTTGTGGGGAGATACCTCTTTGTCCTTACGATTCCTGCCGTCTGATTAGCATCAACCTGTTCAGCTATGTTGTAAATCCCTTTACCAAGGATGCCTATTTCGACTACGATTTGTTCAAGAAGCATGTGGGCTACGCCCAGCGACTGATGGATGATATCGTCGACCTGGAATTGGAAAAGATCGACCAGATACTGGAAAAGATTCAGAAAGATCCGCAGAATGAGGAAGTGAAGGGCGCAGAGAAACACTTATGGGAGAAAATCAAACGTAAAAGCTCCATGGGTCGCCGTACGGGAGTAGGTATCACAGCAGAAGGTGATATGATTGCTGCTATGATGCTTCGCTATGGCACTCAAGAGGCAACAGACTTCTCTGTGAATGTTCATAAGACTTTGGCATTGGCAGCATACGGCTCCTCTGTTTTGATGGCTAAAGAGCGTGGTGCTTTTGAAATATACGATTCAAAGCGAGAGGAGAAAAATCCATTCATCCTACGTTTGAAGGATGCTAATCCTAAATTGTATGAGGATATGGTGAAATATGGGCGTCGTAACATTGCGTGTCTGACAATTGCTCCTACAGGGACAACATCGCTGATGACGCAAACGACAAGTGGAATTGAGCCTGTGTTCTTACCTGTATACAAGCGCCGTCGCAAGGTGAATCCAAACGACACTAATGTTCATGTCGACTTTGTTGATGAGGTTGGTGATTCATTCGAGGAATACATTGTATATCACAAGAAATTCATGGAATGGATGAAAATCAACGGATTGGATACTGAGAAACGTTACACCCAAGAAGAAATTGATGATCTTGTAGCACGTTCTCCTTACTATAAGGCTACTGCCAACGATGTTGACTGGTTGATGAAGGTGAAGATGCAAGGGGCCATTCAGAAATGGGTAGACCACTCCATCAGTGTAACGGTGAATCTTCCAAACGATGTTGATGAATCATTGGTAAACCGGTTGTACGTGGAAGCATGGAAATGCGGCTGCAAGGGATGTACCATCTATAGGGACGGAAGTCGCTCGGGGGTCATGATTCAAGTGAACGAGAAGAAAAAGAAGGAAGAGAAGATTGAGCCCGCACCATGCAAACAGCCAGAAGTTACCGAGGTGCGTCCTCAAACATTGGAGTGTGATGTGGTTCGCTTCCAAAACAATAAAGAGAAGTGGGTGGCGTTCGTCGGTTTGCTGAACGGTTATCCTTATGAGATATTTACCGGACTGCAGGATGATGAGGAAGGCATTGTACTTCCAAAAACTGTTACCAAGGGTAAGATTATAAAGCAAGTGAATCCCGATGGAACCAAAAGGTACGACTTCCAGTTTGAGAACAAGCGCGGTTATAAGACAACGGTTGAAGGACTGAGCGAGAAATTCAATCCCGAATATTGGAATTATGCTAAGTTGATATCTGGTGTGCTCCGTTACAGAATGCCTATTGAACATGTCATCCGTCTGGTCAGCTCTCTACAGTTGAAGAGTGAAAGCATCAATACATGGAAGGTGGGTGTGGAACGTGCCCTGAAGAAATATATCTCGGACGGTACCCAGGCAAATGGTCAGAAATGTCCAAACTGCGGACAGGAAACCCTTGTTTATCAAGAGGGTTGCTTGATTTGTACGAACTGTGGTGCAAGTCGTTGTGGATAACTACTATACGTGATTGCTTGTTGAATGATAATGAAGGTAAAGGAGAGTTACGTTTTTTTGGAAGATATTCGCTTCCATGCCTTTCATGGGGTGATGGAACAAGAGCGTATGACGGGAGGCGATTTCATTGTCAGCCTGAAAGTGAAGTTTCCGTTTGCCCCCTCCCTTCAGTCGGACAATGTGCAGGATACTTTAAACTATGCACAACTGCATGAAATCATAAATAAGGAGATGCAGACGCCATCCAACCTGCTTGAACATCTTGCAGGAAGGATTGGCGAAAGCATTTTCAAGCAGATTCCTCAAGCTGAGGAGGTATGGATGAAAATCACCAAATGTTGTCCCCCGATGGGCGGGGATATGGTCGGTGCAGGAATAGAAGTACGCTTAAATAATGATAAAACTGCCGACTGAATAATGGTAATAAGAGAATAATCGCTACCTTTGCATATTAATATGAGTAAAAGAATTATTTACACGCTATTATTGCTTTTGGCCACCATGGTCACATCAATGGCAGCTAACAAGAAATTCACCCTTGTTATCGATGCCGGTCATGGTGGAAGGGATGCAGGCTGTGTAGGTGCAAAGTGTAAGGAGAAGAATCTGACGCTAAAGATGGCTCTTGCCTTTGGCAAGTATGTGGAGCGGAATTGTTCTGACGTGAAAGTCATTTATACACGCAAGACCGATGTGTTCCTTGAATTGTGGCAACGAGCAGAGATAGCCAACAGAAATAAGGCCGATTTGTTCATATCTGTGCATATCAATGCATTGCCAGGAGGAAAAATTGCACGAGGCTTTCAAACCTATACTTTAGGGCGTGGCCGCAGCAGTGGCAGCAAGAAGGGCATCTATGAAAATCTTGAAGTGGCCAAGCGTGAGAATGCTGTAATCGTGATGGAGAAGGATTACAGGCAGCACTATGAGGGGTTTGACCCTAATTCTCCTGAAAGTAATATCATGTTCGAGTTCATTCAGGACACTCACATGGAGCGCAGCGTTGATTTGGCTAAATTTATGCAAAAGCATGTTTGCGCTGCAACGGGAAGACAGAACGGAGGTGCTCATCAGGATAATTTGGCAGTCCTCAGGCTGACTTCCATGCCAGGTTGTTTGTTGGAGTTGGGGTTTATATCTACTCCCGATGAAGAGCGTTTCATGAATTCAGAATCTGCGCCCGAGCAATATGCCCGTGGCTTTTTCAACGCTTTCATGGCATACAAGCGAAAATATGCAGGAGGCGTTTCGGTTCCTTTCCAACAAGCAGACGAACCAAAAACAAGTCTGCCATCAGTTGTTCCTCAGGATATCAAGGATGAAGTGGCTCGAAAACAAGAAATTAAGCAGTCTTCATCAGTAAAGCAAAAGACGTCCGGTGATGCCTCGAAAAACGAATCTTCAAAAGAAAACACAGAGCAGAAAACTGAATTGCCTCCAATAATGGATTTTATCGCCAAGGCAGCTGCAGCAGAAAAAGAGAATCATCCGATATTCAAAGTGCAGATTATTGCAAGCAATAAACCTATTAAGGTGGGAAGCGCACAGTTCAAGGGACTTACTAATATAGAGTCATACAAGGAGAATGGCTTGATTAAGTACACTTTCGGTGCATCCAACGATTATAATGAGATTTACCGTCTCAGGAAATCCATCCTCGATAAATTTCCCAACGCGTTTATCATCGCTTTTAAGAAAGGTAGCAAGATGGATGTAAGGGAGGCAATCAAAGAGTTCAAGAGTAATAAAAACAGATAGAATAGAAAATGATATGAAAAAAGAGATAAAAATCGCCATCATGGCAATATTGGGGTTGGTCGTGTTATTTTTCGGATTGAATTATCTGAAGGGATTGAATCTTTTCACATCTGACAAATCCTACTTCATGACATTCAAGGATATCAGCGGATTGAGCAATAATAGTCCCATTTACGCCGATGGCTATAAGGTGGGAGTGGTAAAGAATATCAAGTATGATTATAACCACCAGAATGATATAGAAATAGAAGCCGGACTCGACCCTTCTCTCCGCATACCTAAAGGAAGCACCGCAGAGGTTGTAAGCGATTTGCTCGGTAATGTGCAGGTGAATTTGCTGTTGGCCAATAACCCGCGCGAGAAATTGGAGCCAGGCGACCGAATAGTCGGACGAGTGAACGATGGCGCTATGGGTAAGTTAAAGGAGATGATACCTGCGGTGGAAAGGATTCTTCCCAAACTTGACAGTATCATGTCTAGTCTCAACACCCTTTTGGCCGATCCTGCTTTCGCTCAGTCTGTACATAACATACAACAAATTACAGGCGGACTCACTCAAACCACGTCGCAACTGAACACGCTGCTGGCAGGTCTTAACAAAGATGTTCCTCAGTTGATGACGAACACCAATGGCGTTTTGGATCAAGCCAACCAACTTGCAGGAAACCTTGCCCAAGTGAATGTGGGGGAAACCATGCAGAAAATCAACTCCACACTCGACAATGTTCAAAAACTATCTGCTCAACTCAACAATCCTCAAGGCACCTTGGGGTTGCTCTTGAATGATGCATCGTTATATAACAACCTTAATTCTACCATGCGCGATGCCGACTCGTTGTTGGTAAATTTCAAAGCACATCCAAAACGCTATGTTCATTTTTCTATATTCGGAAAGAAAGACAAATAATTGCATAATTTAAAAAACGTCTAAATAAGGAATACGTAAACTGTTTGTTTTTGAAGAATCTTGCAAGTTGCTTATTGTCGCGCAGTTCTGATTTTTTTTTGCACATAAGTATGGGCGTGTGCGTGTTTTTGCGGAATGTTTTCAACAATCTGTAAATGAGGATGTTGTAATTTTGCAATAGTTTATTTTTATCGGTCAAGTCTCCGTTTCTCCAAACTCCCATAGCATCGCGTTTTGAACGTGAAATCATAATTTGAATAAAAAATGCAACTTGCATAATTTAAAAAAAAGTGCGAACTTTGCATTGTCAAAATAAGTATGTCTTTACTTTGTTTTGAATGCTAACAGCATATTTGGAAAACGTTAGACGACATTTTTAATAATGAGTATGAATCCACGAGCACTCTGGGGCATGACACTTGAGCTCATCAAGGAGAATGTCACAGAACAGCAGTTCGCCACTTGGTTTCAACCGATAACCTTCGGTTCTTACCAACCAGCCACCAAGACTTTGTTGGTGGAGGTACCAAGTCCGTTTGTATACGAGTACTTGGAGGAGAACTATGTGGATTTGCTTAGCAAGGTGCTTACTCGTGTCTACGGTCAGGGCATCCGGCTCACTTATAGAGTGGTCACTGACAAGGACAATGGCTTGACACAAGTTTTGCAGGCACAACCAGTTTCTACTATTGATAGCAGAAAGCCTCAGACCAGGGGAAACATGTCGCCTAGTACGCTCGATGCAGCACAACCGCAAGAGATAGATTCTCAACTGGACCCACACCTTAATTTTAATAATTTTATTGAGGGCGACAGCAACAAGCTGCCACGTTCTGTTGGATTGTCTATTGCTGAGCATCCCAATACCACTCAATTTAACCCGATGTTTGTATATGGACCCAGTGGTTGTGGAAAGACTCACCTTATCAATGCCATAGGTGTTCGCATCAAGGAACTTTATCCGCAAAAGCGTGTGCTTTATGTCAGTGCGCGTTTGTTCCAAGTGCAATACACCAGCGCACAGCTTCAAAACAAGATCAACGACTTCATCACTTTCTATCAAACGATTGATGTTTTGATTGTGGATGATATACAGGAATGGATCACTGCCAGCGGCACTCAGAACACCTTCTTCCACATATTCAATCATCTTTTCCGCAACGGCAAGCGAATCATCTTGGCAAGCGACCGTCCGCCTGTCGACTTAAAAGGAATGAACGAACGATTGATCACCCGATTCTCTTGTGGACTGATAGCCGAACTTGAACGTCCGAATGTCCAGCTCTGTATTGACATCTTGAACAGTAAAATCAAACGCGACGGATTGAAAATATCTTCCGATGTGGTGCGTTTTATTGCAGAGACAGCCAATGGAAGTGTGCGCGACTTGGAGGGTGTTGTCAATTCATTGTTAGCCTATAGCATTGTTTATAATGGCAATATCGACATGCGACTGGCCAAACGTGTCATTACACGTACTGTCAAAGTGGACAATTATCCATTGACGGTCGACGATATTATGGAGGCTGTATGCAGACATTTCAGTGTGTCTGTGGCCGCCGTTTCAGGCAAGAGCCGTAAGCACGATTACGTGGTTGCTCGTCAGGTATCCATGTATCTTGCGCAAAAATACACCAAGATGCCTGCAAGTCGCATTGGAAAACTCATTGGAGGCAGAGACCATAGCACCGTCATTCACAGTTGTTCGCAAGTGGAACAGCGATTGAAGGAGGATAGAAGTTTCCAGGAAGAGATGATGGGCATAGAGAAATCCTTCAAACTGAAAAATTGAGAATGGCCGTTCTGGGCTTCTGTTCTTGACAATCCCTATTTGCTTTCTTCATATTCAACATATTCACCCTCGTCGTCGGTGAATATTTGTTGGTTTCTCTTGTCTGTTCCCTTGGTGTCGATGATGATGTTTTCTTCCGTATGCTTTCCTTTGCGATGCACATGTATATGTTCGGCAGATTCTCCATTCTTCATGAAGCGAAGTGCTTTCTTGAGCATATAGATGGCTGTACCTCCGAATGCAATGAGCAAAAACAGTAGTACTGCCACAGCAATGAAGAACAATGACAAAATAAATTTCACCAAAACCATGTCCTACTGTTTTCTACTGGTTTTATTGATAATGGCCGACAAGAGGATATACCAGGCAATGACCAATGCTATTCCTTTGATTTGGAAAAGCAGTAACAGAACTATAGAGGAGGCGATGAAGATGTATTTCACCTCGTTTCCTTTCCAACCCCATTGCTTGAATTTCAGGGCGAACATAGGTATCTCACTTACCAGTAGATAACAGCTGACAAACATTATTCCTATTAAAACTAAGGACATATAGGTGTTCGACTCCAGCAAAGTGTCGGCTCCAGTGAGCAACGACGCCCAGAACAGAGCGTTGGCAGGGGTGGGCAGGCCGATAAACGAAGTGGTCTGCCGCTCGTCAAGATTGAACTTTGCCAATCGCAATGCTGAAAAAGCAGCCATGATAAATGCCACAAAGGGGAGCGCCTGTCTTGCGAATTCCATTGAAAAAGGATAGTCCATGATGGAGAGTTCGTAGAATAGCATGGCCGATGGTGCCACTCCGAACGTTACAACGTCTGCCAGCGAATCAAGCTCTTTTCCGATAGGGGATGAAACGTGCAGCAGCCGTGCGGTCATACCGTCGAAGAAATCGAAGACGGCTCCTGCCACAATCCAAATCAACGACATCGTCGCATTGCCTTCCAATGCAAATACCACTGCGATGCAACCCGATATCAAGTTGCAGCAGGTAATCATATTAGGGATATGCTTTTTCAAAGCTTGTATGGGGTTTTATGTTTTTTCAGTTTTTCAGTTTGGCTATAACTGTCAGGTCGCCCGTAGTACTCTGGCCCATCTTCACACATACTTCAGTACCAAGAGGAAGGTATACATCTACTCGAGAGCCAAACTTGATGAATCCCAAGTGCTCGTCAATGTAGCAGTCCTCGTCGTCTTTGGCGTAGGTCACAATGCGACGTGCCACGGCTCCGGCAATCTGCCTGCACAAGATATCCACACCGTTATCGGTTTCCAGCATGATGTCCGCGTGCTCGTTCTCTTCGCTGGCCTTTGGCAGCCATGCCTTGTGGTAGTTTCCGTTCTGATGGTGAACGAATTTCACTTTGCCGTCAACAGGGAACCAATTGGCATGTACATTAAAAAGGCTCATGAAGATGCTGATCATCAGGCGCTTGTCATGGAAATATTCGTCCTCGTCTACTTCCTCAATCACCACCACCTTACCGTCGGCAGGAGCCACCACCACATTCTCGGTCTCGCCATTGAAATAGCGGATGGGGCAACGGAAAAAATTTACCAGTATGGCATAGCCCACAGCCATGAGGCAGACGTATGCCTTAAACCAAATGGATGCACCTCCGGCCCACCACAGCAAAGCACCTACTGCGGCAATGGCTAAGCCAACGTAGAGCAGTGTGTTTGTACCTTCACGGTGCAGTCTGATATTTTTGATTCTTTTGATTCTCTTTATTTTCTCACCCATTGTGGTTTTCTTGTAGCTGATACAGATGATTAGTTGTCCGTAATCCTGTAAATGTCAAAATCGGATGCAAAGGTACTGAAAATATTTTATAAATAGCAATTTTTAACGGATTATTTGTCGGCTCAGCGTCTTTTTTTGTTGAAATAGTGGAAAAAACAATCTCTGGTTAATGCCCATTTAGAATTATTTTTTGCCCTATGTTTTCAAAAGGTATGCTTCCAAAGACTGAAATTGCGGCCGACGTTTTATGATTGGCAACAATCAACGTACCCTTTTCTCACATTTCCTAGTAGTCGCTCCTCTGTTGTGTGGAGTGACTGCATTGTTTTCCCTAAGCCTAAATAAACAAAAGAACCCACACTAAGGACTTATCTTCTTGTAAACCAATGTTTTGCTTATGTTTATCCTACACTTGAACCTACACTTGGACCTACACTGAATCACACTTCGGTGTTTACCTATTTAGCACTGAGTCCACATCGTTCACAAAAGATTATTCATAAGACACATGACAACACCT
>CACZPU010000059.1 GCA_902783165.1 uncultured Prevotellaceae bacterium | reverse complement strand
GATGATGAACGCAGGAATTGTACCAATGGCCATAAATGTAGCCTGATTCCAGTCGATTGCGGTGTGAACACACATGGCGAGTCCGATGGGGAAACCAGCCTGGACAATAATCTGACCTATGTTGGCGCAGACCATTCGTGTAGAGGTGAGGATAAGAACCTCATCGTTGTCGCGGGTCATACTGGCCATGATCGATCCGTATGGGATGTTCACAATGGAATAGATCATGCTGAGCACAGTATAACTGGTTGTTGCATAAATCATCTTCATCGCCGTGGACCAAGTGGCAGCCTGAGGAAGCATCAACAGACAGGCGGCCACAGTAAGGGGAATGCCACCGTAAAGAAGGTAAGTACGATATTTTCCCAGCTTAGGATTACGATTATCAATATACCGCCCCACTACAGGACTCCAGAAGCAGTCGATGAGTCGAACAGTGAGAATCAGCCCACTGACAAATGCTGGACTAATTTTCAATACTGTCGTCAGGTAAATCATCAAGTAGCATGCCACTGTCTGGAAAATCAAGTTCTGCGCCAGGTCGCCAGAACCGAAGCCGATGCGCTGCAACCAGGATAGTTTGTAGAAGCCTTTAGCTTCCTGATTTGTTAGATTTGGATTCATGATAATTATTTATTTTTATTTGTTTGCCTTGCTTATTATCTCTGCTGCATAAGTTCCCATGGCTGCATATCCTGCTGGATTCAGATGAAGCCAGTCATCGGAATAGCGCTCCTGTAGCTTGGCTGCATCGTTGGGATCTCTGACCAATTTGTCGAAGTCAATGATGCCTTCGCAGATGTTCTGTTTCCTAATCCATTCGTTGACAACTTGGCGTGCAGCCTCGTGGAAAATAGTGTAATAGCCATTGCCTTTGAAGGGTGTTATTGTGGCGAGAAACACCTTTATACCTGCAGCATGTGCACGCTCTGTGAACTTGGTGTAGGCGGCGATGAGGTCGTTGGCCACTTGTTCTGAGTTTCCTTTACTGCCGCCAATGTCGTTCACACCCTGGAAAATGATAAGTGTCTTGACTCCTTGCTGCTGCATGATGTCACGTTCAAACCTCTTGACTGCAGGCTCACTCAGGCCTCCAGCCAATACGGCATTGCCGCCAATGCCAAGATTCAACACGGCCGTCTTTCCACCTAATGCATCAGCCATCATGTCGGGCCATCGGTTCTGTGCGTTCGTGGTTGATCCTCGACCGTCTGTAATGGAATTTCCCAACACTGCTATACAGGGCTGTTCTTCGGTGTTCATCACGTCGATAGCCGCAATGTTGTACCAATGATCCACTTTTTCTGCGTTCACAAACTTGGTCTTGGGCTTACTGACACCATTGATGATAAACGATGTGGTTCGTGAACCACGGTGAGATGTGGCATTCTCTGGTACCCTGTCGCCATAGTTGATGGTGATGCTCAGCCGCTGGAGCGGACAGAGTTTGTAGTTGGCAATGTCTGTGTAGATAGCCTTGCCTGCTTCGATTGTAATATTCTTTTTTCCAGAGAACGACAAATATTTTGCACTTTTTACATCAATGCAGCATGAGTCGGTGGCATCTGCAATGAAAATGGAACGTATGTCGACAGGTGATGAGCCAAACTCATTAGATAATTTCAGCCGAAGTGCTTCACCGCCGATAGACACTTTCACGATTTCGCGCAGCGAACGGTTCGACAGACTCTCACGTGGCATGTCGCCCTTGCCTGTGAATTCTGCTGCTGCAGCCCATGTTGCGGTTGATTGTGCTGCTACTTGAAAAGAGCAAGCCAGCATTGTTAAAGCTATGATTGCGTGTTTCATTTCACTTTAGTGTAAGTTAGATGCCGCAAAGTTACGAATTATCCGTGTAATAAGTTGTTTCATTCGTAACGATAACTTTTCTATTTGTTTCATCACGTGTTTTTTGTTTGTATTATTTTGTTTATCAGCGAAGATTCTGTAAATTTGCAAAAGCAAACATTACTCCACTGTTTGTGATAAAAAACCCTCTCGGTTTGGATTTGTTCGTAGATATAATATATAAATGTGTTGATAAATATGAGGAACATACATTCGCTGAAAAAGATGCTGATGCTGGTTTGTGCATGGGGCATTGGTCTATGTTGCATGGCCGACGACGGGCATAAGTTATGGTTGGGGTATTGGGATAAAACAAAAAATGCCAGTGAGAAGATTGTTGCCAACCACGAGAGTCCTACAATCGACATTGCCAAGGCAGAGCTGGCCAAAGGATGGCGTTTGGGCGACAGTGTGCGACTGGTGTTGGACAAGACGTTGGACTTAGCCGATGGCTACCGTTTGGTTGCCAAATGCAACCGCTTAGGCGATTTGGGAAGCTATCAAGCCACCATCTATGCCTGCAAAGATATTGGGTTGCTGTATGGAGCTTATGACTTGTTACGCCTCCAAAACACAAAAACCATTAGCACCGGCGGAAGTGGCATTGTTATTGGTCGTGATGGAAAGAATGTAGACAAGACCGAGAAACCATTCTTCTCCCTGCGTTTGTTGAACCATTGGGACAATTTGGACGGAAGCATTGAGCGTGGCTATGCCGGCGAGAGCATCTTCGAATGGTTCCATCTCAATGAACAACTGATACGAGAATATGCACGTGCCAATGCTTCAATAGGAATCAATGGTTCCGTGTTGAACAATGTGAATGCCTCGCCTAAGATATTGACAACTGACTATTTGAAAGAGATTCGCAAGATTGCAGATATCCTGCGCCCTTATGGTATACGGGTTTTCTTGAGTATTAATTTTGCCAGTCCGATGGCTTTGGGCGACACCAAGACGGCTGACCCGTTGAACAAGCAGGTAAGGGCATGGTGGCAGAAGAAGGCAAAGGAAATCTATTCACAGATTCCCGATTTTGGGGGATTTCTTGTAAAAGCAAACTCAGAAGGTCAGCCAGGGCCCGGCGACTACCATCGTTCGCATGCCGACGGTGCGAATATGTTGGCAGATGCATTGAAACCTTATCAAGGAATAGTGATGTGGCGTTGCTTTGTTTATGGTGCCAACCACAAAGGTGAAGACCGTGTGAAACAGGCTGTAAGCGAGTTTAAACCTCTCGACGGACAATTCCGAAGCAACGTTATTTTGCAGACAAAGAATGGTCCTCTCGACTTCCAGCCACGTGAGCCCTATAGCCCTATCTTTGACCAAATCCGCAAGACTCCCAATATGGCAGAGCTGCAAATCACGCAGGAGTATTTGGGACAGTCGCGCCATTTGGTTTATCTCTCACCCATGTGGAAGGAGTTTTTCGCTTATGTGTCCCCTTATAATCTCAAGGGCATAGCTGGTGTGGCTAATATCGGAAAAGACAAAAATTGGTGTGGCCATCATTTCTCGCAGGCCAATTGGTATGCTTTTGGGCGGTTGGCTTGGAACCCTGAACTGACTTCTGAGCAAATAGCAAGAGAATGGCTGAAGCAGACTTTTGCTCCAAACGATTATTTCGTAGGTGTCATGACAGATGTGATGCTGTCGAGTCGTGAGGCGTGCGTGGATTATATGATGCCGTTGGGCTTGCATCATATATTCAAGTTCGACCATCACTATGGTCCTGAGCCCGATGGATTCAAGGCCGATTATCCCATCGAATGGTGTCCAGTGTATTATCATAAGGCTGACGCCGAGGGTATTGGTTTCAACCGAAGCGCAACAGGAACAGATGCTGTTTCACAATACCGTGAGCCTTACGCTTCCTTGTATAATGATATTGACACATGTCCGGAGGATTATCTTCTGTGGTTTCATCATGTAGGATGGAACCACAAGATGAAAAGCGGTCGCACGCTTTGGCAGGAACTGAACCGGCACTATAATATGGGGGTGCGTATGGTGGAAAGCTATCTGAATGTATGGCTGCAGATGAGGCCAAATCTCCTTTCTATCGATAACGGAGATGCGCAACGGTGGGATGAAGTGAATAACCGTTTGGTCCATCAAGTGGAAAATGCACGTGAGTGGAGAAAGGTTTGTCTCGAATACTTCCAGACGTTCAGTAAGCAGCCGATTGTGGATAATGAATGATTGAGTAAGATGGTCACTCATTCATGGAAGGCAGGCCGATGCTCCAAAAGGGCGTCAGTCTGCCTTTAATAGTTCTATTGCCACTTCTTCAAGTTCTTGGTACCATTCTTTGCCAAACCGTTGGACGAGTTGGTCCTTCAGGAATCGGTAGACGGGAATCTGAAGCTGCTTCCCTTTGTCGCGCCCACATTTGCAGATGTTCCATTGGTGATAGTTCAATCCCACAAGTCCGTTGCCGAATTGTTTCATTCTGATGGGGTAGAGGGAGCAACTGAAGGGCTTGCAAAACTTGCTTTTTCCTTGTCTGAATGCTTTTTCAAATGCGCAGAGACAACAATTATCAGCATCGGGAATGTCACCGCGACAAGTAAACACACAGTCCTTCCCATTTACAATACTGGTCACCAAGTCACCTTCTTGGTCGGTATAGGCAACGCCTTGCTTGTCGATGACGGCCTGTGCCGATGCCGACAAGTCGTTCCACACGATGTCCAATGCATCTTCCATTTCCATTACCTCGTCTAATGTTACTGGTGCGCCTGCATCCCCCTCTATGCAGCATTCGCCTTTGCATTTTGACAAATCACAGCAAAAATGCTTGGTGATAATATCGGTGGAAATCAGCACGTCGCCAATTTGAAGAATGGGTGGATATTCCATTTTATGCTCTGTGGTTTTATTGGTTTTATAGATTGTCGGAAATCAATGCGTCGATACTACTTCAGGTTTTTCTTTATCCATTCCATCTGACCATACTCTGTGGCGTCGCTCGTCCAATGCTCGTTAATGGGTGTGATGAGCGGTTCTTTCTCGCAAGAGAGAGTGTTCCAAACGGCGTAGCTGGTAGTAGGAGGGCAGGTGACATCGTTGAATCCCCACGTGAGATAGGTCTTAGCCTTGACATAGCGTGCAAAATTCACCACATCATAATATGCCATGGTTTTGATTTTCTCGGGTGTCATCATGCCCGGTGTGCGGTGAAAATGAGGATAACCACCTGTGCGACCTTTCTCCACATAACCAGCCATGTCGCTCAATGCTGGATGATTGGCCACGCAGAGCGTTACTCTCGGGTCGAGTCCGGCAGTGACTATTGCCAACGCACCGCCTTGGCTTCCACCTTGCACAGCCACATTGCGTCCGTCCCATTCGGGCAAGGATGTGAGCAGGTCGATGCAGCGCACACAAGCCAGATAGACATGTTTCATGTAATAGTTGTCGCGGTTGTCCAGACCATTGTTCAGGTAACCATTAGGGCCGCTGTTCAGCGAGGTGCTTATTTCGCGGAACTGCTCATCTGTCATGGTGGGATTCAATCCGTGAATCTCCATCTCAAGTCGGATGAATCCGTTCTCTGCATAATACTTGTGGCGCAAAGGTTCCTTGATAGTCTTCACACCAGCTCCTGGAGGGCACAACACCACAGGGTGGCTGCCCTTGCTAGCGTTCTTTGGACAGAACAAATAGGCATATACGCACTGCCCTTGTCGGTTTAGTTGAATGCGTACCAAATAACAGTCAATCTTGTCGGTGGTATATTCCTTTGCAGGCTCTTTTGTGTAAGTGAGAGGATATTTGGCAGCTTCTTTTAGGTTGTTGTCCCAAAATGCCTTGAAATCCTTGGGTTCTTGGGTGTAGGGTTTGATGTCATCAACAGAGAAACCTATCTTGATATGGTGGTTGCTTTTCTTTCCGTCGATTTCCACTTGAAGTCGTAAATCTCGGAATCCTGGAGTCTTCCGCGTGCCAATATTTATTTTCGCGCGTCCGTTCTTCAGCGTGACAGTTCCCTTCTGGTCGTCTTCGAGCATGTCGTTGCCGATGCTATATTTTACCATTCCATTGTAAGGAATGCCGTATTTGTAAAACTGTATTTCGATGTTTGCTTTCTCTCCCACCTTATAGGTCCAGTCGGCATGGTCTGGGACGGTCACCCATAGGTAATCACTGCGATATGGATAGTTTTCTGCCGAGGCAGGAGATGTGCCAAATGTGAAATACATCATTGCAAACATGAAAATGGTGAGCGAAGAAAGATGCTCAAGCCAAAAGGTACGTGTATGTTTCATTGGAAAGAAATATTAGTTGTTGATGTTTTGAATTGTTGTGCAAAAATACAACAAAAATGCGATATTTGCATAGTTTCTATGTGGAAATTGTTCAGTTGGCGAAAGATAACAGAGGTGAAATGCTTGTATTAGTGGCGGTGCTGAGACAGTGATTAAGAGGAAAAAAGCGGAATAATTGTAGAAATATTGGTATGGAAGAAAAAATTTTCGTATATTTGGCGCAAGAAACAATCCCATACGCAACTTGCATTTATCAGACCACAATAATATGAACGTACAAATAGAAGAATCGTGGAAGGAGCAGCTTCAAGGCGAGTTTGAGAAACCTTATTTCTCACAATTAGTGGAAATGGTTAGGCGCGAATATCAGCAGACAACTTGTTATCCTCCAGGCAGATTCATCTTCAATGCTTTCAACCTTTGCCCGTTCAATAAGGTGAAGGTGGTCATCATCGGGCAGGACCCTTATCATGAGCCGGGGCAGGCACATGGGCTGAGCTTCTCTGTGAACGATGGTGTGATGTTTCCACCGTCGCTGCAGAACATCTTCAAGGAGATACAGGACGATTTGGGAACGCCCATTCCGCTTTCGGGCAATCTTACACGTTGGGCAGAGCAAGGTGTGCTCCTGCTCAATGCCACATTAACTGTCAGAGCCCATCAAGCCAACAGCCATTCACGAATAGGGTGGCAGACCTTTACCGATGCTGCCATTAGGGCATTGGCCGGTCAGCGTGAGCATTTGGTCTATCTGCTTTGGGGTGGTTATGCCCGTGGAAAGGCGTATATGATTGACCGCACGAAGAATCTGGTATTGGAGTCTGTCCATCCGTCCCCCTTGTCGGCCAACCGTGGAGGATGGTTTGGCAATCACCAGTTCTCGCGCTGCAATGCTTATTTGCAGGAGCATGGCATCGCTCCCATTCAGTGGTAGCTGAAAGAAAAGAAACCGACACCTCTTTGGTGCCGGTTTCTTTCTGTATGTTGTTTGCAGATAAAGTATCAATCGTTTGTCATTTCACTATGCAAGTGATGGGGTTGCGGTTTCCCTTGATATTGGTGAGGAAAGCTTTTGCAGAACCAAAACGCAGAAACATGTCCAAACGGATGGGAATGTGATTCTCGTCGTCGGTTACATAGAAGCGTACAAGTTCTTTGTATTTACCGTTGTCCATCTCCATGTACGATAGTTCCAGACAGCGGTATTTCTTGTTGTTGTCGGCCTTGATGGTCGACTTGCCTCGATAGCGCAGTTGAGCGGGGTCGATGCTGTTGCCGTCGGCAATGGGGATATTCAATACATGTCCCTTCTTCCATCCTTCGGGATTGAAGCTGCGAGCACGCAGGAAGATGCTCAGCATGTCGTAAATGCAATCTTCGCGGAAGTTGTTCACAGACTTGGATGTCCCATCTTTGTATGTGCGACGCTGGTTGAGGCTCACGCCACCGTTCTTGTAGTTGTACCACACTTCGTCAACTGTATAGCGGCTGCCTTCGCGTGCTCCCTTGCGGAAATAGAGGGGTGCCATGTCGAGAGACGTATAGCAGAGGAGAGTGTCGCGCAACACAAACATCTCGTCCACCTTGTTGTTTCCTCTGGTGGTGAGACTGGCACGGAAAGCGTCTTTGCCTTTATAGTGGCTCTGCACGGTATACATGGATGCTGAGCCAGCCTTCACCCATACGAATTTCCAGTTGTAGTAGAGGTTGTAAGAGAGAAATTCTCCATTCTTGAAGGCTGTGTTCTTATATGTGCATTGTGCTGAGGCGGCCATTGAGATGACAGCCATTGCTACAAGCGTCATGATGCGATGCTTGTTTGTATGCATCGCCCCTTTATGTTGTGTTCGTTTTGTATTCATTCTTTTCATCGTTTTGGTTGTTATTTGTATATAAGATGCGAGCAGACTGTTTTCGTTTAATCGGAACGTCATTTCGTCATATTGTCCTTCACATATTCGATGCCCAGTTTGGCGGCACGCTCCAAGTTGCGGCGCTTGATGGTTTTCTGTTGGTCGGCCTTCTGTTGCTTGATGGCCTCGGGCTTCATCCGGTCGGGGTTCTGTTTCATTGTATCCCAACTGAGTGTGATGTCCCATTTCTCTTTGCATTCAACCTTGTCGGGGTAGAAGAAAACCATTTCTGGTTGCAGGTTCTCATCGAAGTTGCCGGTGTCCCACTTGCCGTTTTTGTTGTCGTCATAGAACATGCGTATATAGTAGGTGCCAGGCATCACATAAAAGAACTCGATAACACCGTTGTCGGTGACAGTCTCCTTGGTCACCTTATCCTTGCCACTGATGAGTTGTGCCACTATGTGTTTGTTCTTTGCGCCGATGACATTTACAAGCAATGTGCTGTAGCTGTCGGTGGACCGAACCTTGAATCCTTTCTTCAAGGCGTTGCTCACACGGCCGTAGATATCGCAGAAAGCGGCGGAGTCGATCTCAAGACTGTATTCAACATCGGGCCGCCATTCTGCCAGCAGTTCATAAGTTCGCGGCTGATTGGCAGCTTCTCTGAATAGCATGGGCGCCTTATACCATAGTGAGTCGTGCTTCGAATAGAGGTGTATTTTGCTTGTGTCTGGTTTCTCTATCGGAACGGGCATGGTGATGAAGATGTTCTTGTCGGGGTCCATTTCCGAGTTGAGGGTGTATTTCGGTTCCAGTTGCGGACGTTTCATCTCCTTTTCTACTGGGTCGCCGCGCTTTTCTGCCTTGGCTTGCTTCTTTTTCCAATCGTTGAATTCCTTCTCTTGTTGTTTCATGCGTTTCTCGTAAGGCTCTTTGGATAGAATCATCAGTGTGTCGGTTTTGCTGACAAGTTGCCCCATGGAGTCGGTTGCGTTGTAGGTCAGTTCAACGTTGAGTGAGTCTTGGTTGATGAGCAGCGAGTCACGAATCCAATAGCTGATGGTGTCTTTATTCTCGGTATATTCCACAACAAAAGCATCTTTCTCGTCGAAGTTCAGACCACGCAGCACGGGCAGTATAGAGTCGCCGTAGCTGAAGAAGATTTCAAACTTACCTGCTGTTTTCCTTTCGTTTTTCACCAGGTATCTGTCGGTGTTGATTTCGGTGAATGCCCGCAACAGCAATTCATCGGGCAGGAAGTGCGTGTAAGGCACTCGTTCAATGGTGCTGATATGCAGCGAGTCGCTCCAGATGGTGTCTTGCCTGATGTCGGGTTTGCAGCTGGTGGTGATAGTGTCATGGTTGAAGGCAATCATTTCGCTCTTCTGGTTGAACACATAGTCGCCGTCGGCATCCTGCAGCGCGTAGATGCGGTAGCTGCCTTGTGCCACGCCTTTGATGACGAAGTGTCCTCGGCTGTCGGTGCGGCTCACACGGAGCATTGGCTCTTTGCGGAATATGGAGTCAGCCATATTGGCATAGAGTCCCACGAGGATTCCCTTGATGGGTTCCAATGTCTCCGCCTCCACCACATAGCCCGCCACCTCCATGGTGTCGATGTGGTCGCCTGTTGAGAACGAGAAGGTGTAATTGCCCAGTGGGTTGCCCTCATTGTTGTCGGAGATGGCATCGGAGAAGTCGATAGTGTAGGTGGTGTTCTTTTTCAGCGTGTCCATGAGTTCTACGGTGATGCGCTTCCCCATACCCTCAATTTCGGGCATTTCCATCTGAGGGGGCGACACCACCACTTTCTCTGTGGGATTGTCTATTTTGATGTATTCGTTGAAAAAGATGGTTATCTTGTTCGACTTCACGTTCACACCTTTATCTTCGGGTGTGGAACCCAGAATGCGGGGCGGCTCCTCATCGAACCATCCGCCATCAGGCGAACCCATCTTGGCGCAAGCCCACAGCATACAAATCACGGCAACGCCTACCATCAGCGGCAGGGCGTGCAAACCTGTATTCCTGAGGGCAGACAAAGGGAAGGTCGGCCCGTTTCTCAATATGTCAAATTTCTTTTTCACTCTTCACTTCCTATTCTTAAAAGCTGCTCTATATACTCGCGGTTGTTGCTTAGCCGGGGTATCTTGTGCTGGCCGCCCAGCTTGCCCTTGGAACGGAGCCAGTCGTTGAACTGTCCCTTTCGGGCGGGAATGATTTGCAGCTGCTGCAAGGTGATGTCTTTGTATCGTTTGGCCTCGTAGTCGCTGTTGATTTCTTGCAGACGCCGGTCGAGCAACTGCGCGAAGACGTCCAAGTTAGGCGGTGCCACAGCAAACTCTATGAGCCACTGGTGGCGGCATTGTGCCTTGCCGTTCATGAACACCGGCGCCGCTGTGTACTCACTCACCTCGGCGCCTGTCTGCTCGCATGCGTAGGCCAGCGCTTTCTCTGCATTGTCGACAATCAGTTCCTCGCCAAAGGCATTAATGAAATGCTTGGTGCGTCCGGAGATGATGAACTTATAAGGATTGGTGCTGGTGAACTTCACCGTGTCGCCAATCAGGTAGCGCCACAGTCCGCATGAGGTGCTGATCACCATGGCGTAGTTCTTACCTGTCTGTACATCCCACAGCGGTACGGTATGATTGGCCAGATAATTCAAGTCTGGATTGTCGCCAGCCGACTCCAGATGCTCCATGGGAATGAACTCGTAGAACACACCATAGTCAAGCATCAATAGCATGGCCATGTCTGCCGGGTCGCTCTGCAGGCCAAAGAATCCCTCACTGGCGTTATAGGTCTCCATGTAGTGCATTTGGTCGCTGGGAATCAGTTCCTCATATTGCTTCCGGTAGGGCGTGAACGCTACACCACCATGAAAGAAAACTTCGAGATTGGGCCACACCTCGTTGAGATGCTGCTTGCCCGACAGTTCCAGCACGCGCGTCAGCACTGAGAGCATCCATGAGGGCACGCCGCTTAGGTTGGTTACATTCTTGCACATTGTCTCCTTGGCAATGCGCTCGCGCTTCACCTCGAAGTCGCTTAGCAGAGCAGTCTGCTTCTTTGGCACGCGCACCAGATTGACCAGCGGGTTGATGTTCTCTATGAGAATAGCACTAAGGTCACCCACGAGCGAATTCCTCAGCGTATAGTTGGGCGAATGGCTTCCTCCCAGAATGAGGGCGCGCCCGTCGAAGAGCCTGCTCTTGGGATTGTTGCGCAGATAGATGGCCACCGAGTCGAAACCGCCCTTGTAGTGGGTGTCCTTCAGACCGTCGTGACTCACGGGTATGAACTTGCTCTTGTCGTTGGTGGTGCCGCTCGACTTGGCATACCATTTCACTTGTCCCGGCCAAAGCAAGCTGCTCTCGCCGTGGCGCATGCGGTCGATATAGTCTTTCAGACTCTCATAGTTGGACAGTGGCACATGTTGCGCAAAATCGTCGTAGCTACCAATGGCCGAGAACATATGGTCTCTGCCAAATTCGGTGTGGCGGGCGTGACTCACCAGCTGGTGCAGCACCTCCTGCTGCATCTGCTCGCCCTCGCGCTCGTGGCGCTCCAGCTCCTTCATTCGTTTTAGGAATGCATTCCTTACGATTGCTGTTAAACTCATTTTTTCCGACGAAATTATCTGCAAAGCTACGAAAAGTCAAGGGCGGAACAAAATAAAAACATTTGTTCTTTATGCCGAGACTGGATAACCTCGCGATTTTGAACGCAAAGTTACAGCAAAAAATCGGGATACGTATGCTTTTTAATAATTTTAAGACTAATAATACTCCCCTTTGTCAAAAAACATAGAAACAGTCCTTTGAGAAGGTCACCATACATATAATGTGTAAAAAATAGGCAAAAAAAGCGCTTTAAAATAAAAAAATGACGAATTATTTGGAGGATATCCCAAAAAGAAGTACCTTTGCAGGTTGAAAGCGTAAATGATGGTAAGTATTGAACATAGGAGGAAACCAGAAACACATTTACATTAAAATCAGACTGTTAGTGCAACAAATTAATAACATTCAATATTAACTAAAAACATTTGATTATGAAGAAACTATCTTTACTTAAAATGATGTTGCTACTCTTCTTCGTGGGAGG
>CACZPU010000058.1 GCA_902783165.1 uncultured Prevotellaceae bacterium | reverse complement strand
CTCACGTGAGCTGCTGCCTCGTTACCATCACAGGTGATAAATTTCTTTTCTTTTGCCATTTGTTTAAAAATGTATTAAATGAATAAATGATATTCTTTTGATTCTTTTATATTGTTCGCTTTTATTTAATCTGTCTGTATAGGCTAATGGCATTTTTCATTAATACAGGAACCCCAAAAGCCATAATGGAATCTGGTTGCCCTTGCCAATCTCCGTATTGTATCGTGCATATATAGTGTTAGGCAGAATCTTTATTTTCCCAATGTTTTTGGCATTACAAATGCGGAAATGTCTCTCTTCATCTACCGTATATGTGTTTTCTTTGCCAGTTTGATTTATTTTGTGGTCTTTCCACAACGAATTGACGAAGAACGTTTCCATGATGTCCTGTTCGTTGATTTCGTTAGGATAGATGGCGTACATCAGGTTCGTGTTGTGAAGCATCACCTTGGTCGGCTTCTTGGGAAATGCCTGTCCTACTGGGTAGATGATGTTGATGAGCCGCGCATCGGCCAAGTATTTGATGTAATTCATCACGGTGGCGCGGCTTGTTTCTATGTCGTTTGCCAATTGCGAGATGTTGGGCGCCTTAGGACCGTTCACGGCCAATTGGTAGAAGAGCTTTTTTATTTTTGTGAGATATTTCAGCTCTATTTGCTTGATGAGCAAGATGTCCACCTCTGTCATCATGTTCATCGTCTTGAGCAGGTTTTCGGAATAGTTCCTATGCTCCAAGAAGAAAGGATAGAACCCGTGGTGGAGATAATTCTGGAAATAGCTTGAGGGTGAGACATTGGGCAGTACCTGTCTTGCCAGATGTTCATGGTTTTCCAGAATGTCCTCCAGGGAATAGGGTTGGAAATTGAATTTGTTTTCTGTCTGAAGATTGATGAATTCGCGGAAAGAAAAGCCACGAAGGTTATAGCTTTCCACAATACCGTTCAATTCGGGATTCTCTTCTTTCAGACGCATCACGCTAGAGCCTGTGAACACAATTTTCAGTTCGGGGTAGAGGTCGTAGCATTTGCGTAGTTCATGGCTCCAATTGGTCTCCTTGAAAACTTGGTCGATAAGCAGCACTTTTCCTCCTTGCCGATAGAACTCACCCGCGAAATCAGAAATCCCTCGCCCTTGAAAATAGAAGTTGTTCATGTTGATATACAGGCACTTACGGTCGTGTATATCAAAATGCTCCTTGGCGTATTGAAGTAAAAAGGTGGTCTTTCCCACGCCACGCGTTCCTTTGATGCCAATCATACGATGGTTCCAGTCTATTTCGTCCATCAAGAGACGGCGGACTGGAGCGTTTGTATGCTCGACAAGATACGAGTGAGTACGAAAGAAAGCCTCCATTATCCTTTTTTGATTTGTATTATTATAATAATTTATGGTGCAAAGATAATACATAATTCTCAAATTGCAAAGTCCAGTTGCCAAAATCTCAAAAAAATATGTTAATTTTGTCATGTTTAGAAAGACCTTCTCCGGAATTTGTACTAAATTTGTACAGATTTCAATTTGTGACATGGTTTTACATATTTTCAATCCAGAGCATGACATTGCATTAGCTTACAATCGGAACCATCTCACCATGCCCCATGCCGCTCAGGAATTGCGCATGAACTTGGGATGGATACCTGCTATTTGGGCCAATGACGGTGATGCTATTCTTGTAGACGACATAGAATACGCCATCAAGGCCTCGTCGCATTTCAAAGGCCCGAAAGCCGATTGCGTGTTTGTCGGATGGGGAGACCTCAGTGAAATGAGCCGCCAGATAGACGCAATCGTACCTTGGGGATGGGATGTGACCATCTCCACGGCACTTGCCGAGGCTGGAATTGAAAAGCGTGTGCTTCCTGATGCTGACAAGCTCAACGCTATGAGGAATCTCTCCAATCGGAAACATACCACTTACGTGTTGGAAACGCTACGTTCGGGAGTTGAAAGCAATACATGTGGAGAAAGTGCTTATGTCGAATCCGCCCAAACCATTTTTTCCTTGATAGAAAAGGGGCGTCAGTATGTGTTGAAGGCGCCATGGAGTAGTAGCGGACGTGGAGTGCGTTTCGTACAAGGCGTGATAACCCCGACAATTGAGGGATGGGTACGCCGCATTGTTCGACAACAAGGTGGAATCATGCTGGAACCTTATTATCCCAAGATATGGGATTTCGGCATGGAGTTCACCGCTTGTGACGACGGGACGATAGTGTACAATGGCCTTTCCCTCTTCCATACGCAGAACAATGCCTATGTGGGAAATATATTGGCCTCTGAGGATGAGAAGATGGTGATGCTGGAAAAATATATTCACCGCGACATTCTCGATGAAATGGTGAACCGGATTTGTAGCCTTTTCCCAACCATCATCAATCATAACTATGTTGGTCCCTTCGGCGTCGACATGATGGTTGTGCCACGCGAAGATGAAAAGGGCTTCCTTCTGCATCCATGTGTTGAAGTTAACCTTAGACGGACTATGGGACATGTGGCGTTGAATCTCAATTCCAGCGGCATGGACACCAAGCGTATGATGTCAATCGTTCATCGTGTTAATTACTTATTGAAAATCAGTGAATTGGAAAATAATTACGTAAAAATACTTTAATATAAAATGAAACAATTACTTACAACTATTTTACTATTTATTCCTCTGGCAATTGTTGCTCAATACAAGTCGGAGGTGTGGTCGCCGGACAATGGTGACGGAACCTATACCAATCCAGTGATTAACGCAGACTATAGCGATCCGGATGTTTGCGTGGTTGGTGATGATTATTATATGACAGCAAGTTCGTTCCAGTGTATTCCTGGGCTTCCTATCCTGCACTCAAAAGACTTGGTGAACTGGGAAATCATAGGCTATGCCTTGAAGGAACTATACACCGGTGACACGGAAAAGGTGAACCATTTTAGTCAGCCGCGTCATGGCGAAGGCGTATGGGCGCCAAGCATCAGGTATCATCAGGGAGAGTTCTATATTTATTGGGGCGATCCCGATTTTGGCGTTTATATGGTGAAGACTAAAGACCCTGCAGGTGACTGGGAAAAGCCCGTCTGTGTTATCCCAGGAAAAGGAATGATAGATACTACGCCGCTATGGGATGATGATGGACGTTGCTATTTGGTGAGTGCCTATGCTAATTCGCGTGCACGTTTCGCTTCGGTACTGGTGGTTCGTGAATTGTCGGCAGATGGCACAAAAGCCATAGGCAATCCTGTCGTTGTATTTGATGGAAACGGAACAGAAAACCGAACATGCGAGGGCCCGAAGTTTTATAAGCGCGACGGTTGGTATTGGATTATGTGTCCTGCGGGCGGCGTTCCAACAGGATTCCAACTGGCTATGCGCAGCAAATCGCCATACGGACCATACGAATGCAAGAAGGTCTTGGCTCAGGGAACCACTTCTGTCAATGGTCCTCATCAGGGCGGTTGGGTTCACACAAAATATGGAGAAGACTGGTTCTTGCATTTTCAAGACAAGGAGGCTTATGGTCGTGTAGTGCACCTCCAACCGGTTACTTGGAAAGACAACTGGCCCGTCATGGGAGTTGTTCCCAAGAAAGGCTATTGTGGAGAGCCTGTTATCACGTTCCGTAAACCTAAAAGCGAGTCGGCCACCGTTCAGAATCCGGTTGAGAGCGATGAGTTCAACTCGCCTCTTTTAGGAAAACAATGGCAGTGGCAGGCCAATTACAATCAGACTTATGGAATGCCAACGGCATTTGGCACCATGCGAATCTATACACACAAGATGGACGAGAAAGCCCAAAACATGTGGATGGTGCCGAACATGCTTCTGCAGAAAACTCCTGCTGATTGCTTTACCGCCACGGCAAAGTTGGAACTGACCGCTAAGAACGACCATCAGATGGGTGGTATTATCATGATGGGCCTCGACTATAGCGCACTTGTTGTGAAGAGGGTGGGCGAGAGTTTCCAATTGGTACAGCTTACATGTAAGAGTGCCGACAAAGGAAAGCCTGAATCGGCTAATGTCTTATTGACTTTGAAGCCAACGTCGATAGACAAAATTGATTATCAACCTGCCAATCATGAACAAATCTACTTGCGAATGAAGGTGAACAACAGTAAATGTAGCTTCTCGTATAGTACAAACGGGAAAAAATTCACCGATGTGGGAAGTGAGTTCACCATGCGTGAAGGTAAGTGGATTGGTGCCAAAATAGGTCTTTTGGCAACAGAGCCTGCTGGTGACAATGGGCGTGGATGGATTGACGTGGACTGGTTCCGTGTGACCAAGTGACGTATGTATAGCTGGTTGAATCTCGAAATCTTTATTTCGTCTTCGTTCTGTTAAAAGATAAATTGAAAAACTCTTTTATTCCTCAATTGGATGAAGCCTTGTTTGTTTCTCAAAGCATCACTTTTGTCATAATGGTCAGGTAATGTTGAAATACCAGACTATGAAACATGCAAGAGAAATGATGATGGCAATTACTACCAATAGGTAAAAGAAGAAATTGGCCAGCATCTTTCTTTTCTTAGACGACTGAAGTGAATGCGTCTTGAACTTTTCTGAGGCATCTTGGTGGTGATGGTGGTGGTGATGGTGGGATGTGCCACTCGAAGAACCATCATGATGATGGTGCCTCGAGTGGTAATCACGTTCTTTGTCGGTGTGAATGCTTTCTTCTTGTCTACTCATTGTTTTGGATTACATAAATGCAACGGTAAGTCCGGCCATCACGATGCTGACCATTGACATAAGCTTAATAAGAATGTTCAACGAGGGGCCTGACGTGTCTTTGAACGGGTCTCCGACGGTATCACCCACTATACATGCTTTGTGAGCAAAGGAGCCCTTTCCACCGAAAGCACCTTCCTCGATGTT
>CACZPU010000057.1 GCA_902783165.1 uncultured Prevotellaceae bacterium | reverse complement strand
GTGCGGAGCACTTCTTCCTGCCAGTCAACGTTGGCGCCACCATCCTTCAGCGTAACACCATTGTTCTTAGCATACTGGCGCAGTTCGTCGGCAGTACACATGTCATAGGTATTCAGAATCTTATCGAAGGCCACATAACCATTGTAAGTGACGTTGGTCTTGTCTTCCTCCCCCTTTTTGGTAGTGATGATAATCACACCATTAGCAGCTTTCGAACCGTAGATGGCTGTAGCTGTAGCATCGCGGAGCACGTCGATAGACTCGATGTCGTCGGGAGCAACGGTTGAAGGATCAACACCAGGAATGCCGTCGATGACAAAATAAGGAGACATAGCACCTGTACGGAGTGTGGAGGCACCACGCAGAGTGATGGTTGGGCCACCATTTGGGTCGGCAGTAGAAGAAACTACCAGTCCGGGGACCTTACCCTGCAGCATCTGACCCGGGTCGGTGAACACACCGCGGTTGAGGTCTTCTGCCTTCACAGTGGTGATAGAAGATGTCACATCCTTACGGCGCATGGTACCGTAACCAACGACCACCACTTCTTCGAGAAGAGCATTGTCTTCTGCAAGGGTAACATTCATTGTACTACCCGAAACAGTTACGTTCTTCGTGGTATAGCCTACATACGAGAACTGAAGCTGTTTACCTTGGGCAACATTCAGGGCGAAACGTCCGTCAATGTCTGTGACGGAGCCATTCTGAGTACCCACTTCCATAACAGTCACACCAATGAGTGGTTCTCCGTTGGCATCAGTTACGACACCGGAGACTTTGTTTTGTGCGAATGCCATGGTACTGCTTACTAAGAATAACATGAAGAGCACGGTCTTCAGCATTCCTTGCTTAAGATTTTGTACTTTTAGCATAATTTGTTAGTTAATAAATTATTAAATGAATGAATTATCAAGTTCGTTTTACATTCGTTGAAACCAGGTTATGAACATTAGCATGGTTATTCATACGCCGTTTTTGGCACGCCTTCAACTGCTACATTCTCTGTGTAAAGTGCTACGGGCATTCGGCACAGTTCGTCCCAGTCGGCTTTTACAAATCCCTCACCTTTGCAAGGGCGCTTGTCAAACACACCGCACGGACCGTTTGCAGGCTTCACAAGATTGATATGAACATTGTTGAAATGGATGTCGTGCACTTTCCCCATCACGTCGCCTCCTACAAAACAGCCGTTTTCGCTGGTGGCAGTGATGTTGTTGAACCAAATACGGGCCACTTCACCACACCTTCCTTCAATTTGTCCTTTCGGGAAACGCCAATTGGCATCCTTGTGATTGCCGTTGGCACGGGGATAACTGGTCACATAGATTGGCTCGGCCTTGCCCCACCACACATCACTCCACAAACGGCAATCGAGCATGATATTCGAAAACACCACATCGGTCACGGTACCTTCGTCGCGATTCTGAATGCCTATGCCGCGATTGCTTCCCATAATAATGCAGTTGTCTATAAGCACGCGGGCAATACTGTCCATGTTCTCGCTGCCAATCTTGATGGCACATGATCGGCTCGTCATGACGCAATTAGTCACAACGATGTCGTGACATGGGCCATACTCTTCATATTCACGTCGGTTCTTCAGACAAATGCAGTCATCGCCCGACGTGATGTGGCAATTGGAAATTCGCACATTGCGAGAATGATCCACGTCAATGCCGTCGCCATTCCGTATTTTGAGATTATTAAGGAGTTCTATCCCTTCAATGTTAGCACCATTACATCCAATGAGATGAACGGTCCAATAGGCACCATTGCGAATGGTGACATCACGGATGGTCAAGTTCTTGACTCCAATCAGTGTCAGCACATGCGGCCGTGGATCGAAGGTGGTGACAGGTTTCAACTCATAGCTGTCGCTAAGTTCTGCTCCCATAAACGCGATGCCGTTTCCATCAATGGTTCCTTTTCCCGTGATGCTCAGGTTCTCTATGTCTTTGCACCATAGCCACAACATTCCCTCACCCTCATTGTTCTTGAAGGCGCTTAGGTGGTAAATGATTTCGTTAGGATTTGCCAAAAGGGTAGCATTGGATTCAATATGCAGATTTACATTCGATTTGAATTCCACCGGACCTGCCATAAAAATGTGACCAGAGGGCAACAAAACAGTTCCTCCTCCTTGGGAAGAACATGTGTTAATAGCTTTTTGAATGGCTGCCGCATCATCAGCTCGGCCATCCCCTAAAGCACCAAAATCGATTACATTCCATGTGTTTCCTTGTGCCGATGTGGCCCACATCGATAGTAGGCACAACAGCAACAGCGATAACCTCTTCATGTGTCTCATGCGTATAATTAGGCAACAAAAGTACAAAAAAAACGTGAAAGCGCAAACGTTTTCGTGGAAAATGTGCTTTTTAACACATAAAACTCGCGTTGTCAGATTGTTTTTGCTGGTTGTTAAGCAGTTTTAACATTATTTTTGCTGCATTGTCAGGTGCTTTGAGGTTTCCTAATTGTCGGTGTATTTCCTCATAGCCATTCAGCATGGTTTCACGGTAAGGTCTGCCAGGAAGTATTCTGTTTAATTCGTTCTGAATATTCTTTACAGAAAATTTGTCGGCAAGTAGTTCTTTTACAACTTCTTTATCGGCAATCAGATTGACTAGTGAAATGTATTTGCATTTGATGATATGGTTGAATGCAAAGCGAACCAAATATGGTAGTGGGGTCTTGTAGCATACTACTTGTGGCACTTTGAACATGGCAGCCTCAAGTGTGGCAGTCCCGCTGGTGACTAATGCTGCCGTGGACTGTGATAGCAGCTCGTATGTTTGATTGTAAACAATCTTTACATTGGTGTTTTTGAGGAACTGGTCGTAATATTCTTTTTCTATACCAGGAGCACCGGCGATTATCAATTGATAGTCCGTGAATGATGACGTGGCTTGTAGCATGGCTGGCAGATTGTCTTTGATTTCCTGTTTTCGGCTACCGGCCAGCAGTGCAATTATCTTCTTCGAACTAAGGGGTTCGTGTGATTCTTTATTGGTAGCCAGGAATTCTCTCACTTCATCGGCCGTCGGGTTTCCAACATAGTGGATTGGATAGTTGTGCTTTTGCTCAAAAAACGGTACTTCAAATGGGAGAATGGAGAATAACTGGTCGACATTTTTGCGTATGCTTTTGATGCGATACTCTTTCCATGCCCATATCTTGGGCGAAATGTAGTAGTACACTGGAATATCGGTGTTCGCATGCACATATTTGGCTATTGAAAGATTGAACCCCGGATAGTCTACCAAAATCACTACATCTGGGTGCCACCTCACAATGTCTTGTTTGCAGAAAGACATGTTCTTAAAGATGGTTGGTAAATGCATTAGCACAGGAACAAAGCCCATGTAAGCCAGGTCTTTAAAATGCCTGACACGCGTCCCGCCCTCTGCCGACATCAAGTCTCCTCCAAAGAATCGGAACTCCGCCTGTGAGTCGTTCTTTTTCAGACTCCTCATCAGGTGCGATGCGTGCAAATCACCGCTTGCCTCACCAACAATCAGATAGTATTTCATTTTATTACCTTCTCAAATAATCATTCCTGGAATAATCGTACGAAACCTTTTTCAATGAGAACGCAAAGAGAATTTACAATTATTCAGGGAATTATCGTGATGTCAAGTCCAAATCCTGTTCCCACGATTTCATATTGCGCAAAGCTTCATATGCAGTCACATCGATATGGGTGGGTGTGATGGCTACATAGCCATGTGTCAATGCCCAATTGTCTGTGTCTTCGTTCTCTGGTTCGTCATTGGTGTAGCTGCCTACCATCCAAAAATAGTCATAACCGCGTGGGTGATGGCATTTCACACATTCGTTTCCCCATGTGCCATGAGCCATACGGCATATCTTCAGACCTTTAAACTTCTCTACAACAGGAAAGTTTACGTTTAGGCAAACCCCGATAGGCAGGCCTTCGTTAAGCACCCTGCTTGTGATGGCTCTTATCCATGGACGCATAGGCTCAAAATTGGCGTCTGCATCATGGTCGCATAGCGAGAAAGCAACAGATGGGATATATTTCATGCAACCTTCAATCGTGACGCCCATGGTTCCGCTATAATGACTGTTCACAGAGGCGTTGTCTCCATGGTTGATTCCGCCAATCACCATGTCGGGCAGACGGTCCTGGCAGAACTGGTTCAGTGCCAGTTTCACGCAGTCAACAGGTGTTCCGTTGCATGACCAGATTTCCAGTCCTTCTTCTTTGAACTGTCTGTTCAGTGTGAGATAGTTCGTGGCAGAAAAAGCGCATGAAAATCCTGACCTGGCTGAGTCGGGCGCACAAACGAGAATGTCGCCGAAATCGCGAATCATGTCAATCAAGCAGTGAATGCCCTTTGACTGGTATCCGTCGTCATTCGAAATAAGTATTAACGGTTTCTTATTTTTCATAAAAATAATCTGTTTTGGCTGCAAAAGTACGAAAAAAGGTTTTAAAATAACTATTTCTCATAATAATTTCGTAACTTTGCATCGATTTTTGAATATTTATATGGGAAAGATTATTGCATTGGCAAACCAAAAAGGCGGCGTGGGGAAGACGACAACCACCATCAACCTGGCCGCTTCGCTGGCTACTCTTGAAAAGACAGTCCTTGTAATCGATGCCGATCCGCAGGCGAATGCCTCCAGCGGTTTAGGCGTGAATACAAAGGATGTGGACAGTTCGCTCTACGAATGTATCATCGATCATGTAGACATACGTGATGCCATGTATGTCACAGACATTGAAGGACTTGATATTATACCAAGCCATGTCGATTTGGTGGGGGCAGAAATTGAGATGCTCAACATCGAACATCGCGAGCAAGTGCTGAAAAAAATGCTGGAACCCATCAAAAAAGACTACGACTATATCCTCATTGATTGTTCTCCCTCACTTGGACTTATCACGGTGAATGCGCTGACCGCAGCCGATTCTGTGATTATTCCCGTGCAATGTGAGTATTTCGCTCTCGAAGGTATCAGCAAGCTGTTGAATACCATTAGGATTATCAAAAGCAAGCTGAACCCCAGACTTGAAATAGAGGGATTCCTTCTAACGATGTACGACAGCCGTTTGCGATTGGCTCGTCAGATTTATGATGAGGTGAAGCGGCATTTCCAGGAATTGGTGTTTAAGACCGTTATCCAGCGCAACGTTAAGCTCAGCGAGAGCCCTAGCCATGGGCTGCCCGTCATCCTTTATGATGCAGACTGTACCGGTAGCAAGAACTACCTGGCGTTGGCAAAGGAAATAATCAACAACAATTCGTAGAAGTTGATCATTTGTTTTTTTCAAAACTCTCAATTAACTAAAGATTTTAACTTTTTGCATGGCAATAAAGAAAAAATATAATGCGCTTGGACGTGGACTCGACGCCCTCATCTCAAATGAGGAGGTGCGCACGCAAGGGTCGTCGACTATCAATGAGATAGCTATCTCACAAATTGAAGCTAATCCCAACCAACCACGAAGAGAATTCGATGAAACAGCCTTACAGGAACTGGCCAACAGTATCCGTGAAATTGGTATCGTCCAGCCTATCACACTGCGTCAGATAGACAGCAACCGATTCCAAATTATTGCTGGTGAGCGGCGTTGGCGTGCATCTCAAATAGCTGGATTGAAGGCCATTCCAGCTTATATCCGCACTATCAACGACGAGAACGTGATGGAGATGGCGTTGGTGGAGAACATCCAGCGCGAAGATTTGAATGCGATAGAAATAGCTTTGGCTTACGAACATCTGATGGAAGCCAGCGGAATGACGCAGGAGAAGGTTTCCGAGCGGGTGGGGAAGAGTAGGACGGCTGTGGCCAACTACCTGCGATTGCTGAAACTTCCCGCACAGGTGCAGATGGCTTTGCAGAACAAGGATATTGACATGGGGCATGCCCGTGCGCTACTTTCACTTGATAGTCCCACTATGCAAATCAAGCTTTTCAAGGAAATCGTGAAAAACGGTTATTCCGTACGAAAGGTCGAAGAGCTTGTGAAACAATACAAGGACGGCGAGGTGGTGAAGTCTCCAAGCAAGAAATCCGTTAAGCCTAAGATGCCTGCCGAGTTCGATATGTTGAGGAAGCGCTTATCCGACTTCCTGAATACCAAGGTGGAACTGTCGTGTTCGGCAAAGGGCAAGGGAAAGATTAGTATTCCTTTTGACAACGAGGATGAGTTGGAGCATATTATGAACGTGTTCGACCAACTGAAAAAGTAACTGATAGGAACGATAAGTGAAAACGGAAGGCTGTGAAGTGAACAGAGTCGGGCATATCATAAAAATAGGTATTGCGGCATGTACCTTGTTGCTTTTGGCTGTCACAAAGGTGGCTGCCATGACGGTTGTTCCACAAGATACGGTAAAAACGAAGTCAACGGTTGCCGGTGACAGCCTCAAAGCTATCAACGACTCTGTCGACAAAGGCATTGGCAGTTTTATGCCCGATGAAATCATTGCAGAAGATTCGGCCGCGATTGCCAAGTTGCTCAAGAAAGAAAAAAAGAAGTCTAAACGCGATTGGAGTTCTTGGCATCCCGATATCAAACGTGCCATGTGGATGGCCATTGTGATTCCTGGTGGCGGACAGATATACAACCGAAAATATTGGAAATTACCCATCATCTATGGAGGTTTCTTAGGTTGTTATTATGCCATGCGGTGGAACGGGATGATGTACAAAGACTATTCGCAGGCTTATCTCGACTTGATGGATGACAATCCAGAGACGCAGAGCTATAATCAGTTCATGCACCTTGGACGAACCATCGATGAAAACAACAAGTCCACTTACGAAAATAAGTTCAAACGCCGGAAAGACTACTATCGCAGATATCGCGATTTGAGCGCGTTTATCATGATTGGTGTCTATGCTCTGTCTATTATAGATGCCTATGTGGATGCCTCACTTTCTGAGTTTGACATATCCGACGATCTGAGCATGCGGGTAACACCTGCGGTTATCAAGAATGGCAGTTCGTCGACAAATCTATTTAAATCTGCGGCAGTGGGAGTCCATTGCGCGCTGAATTTCTAACACAATTAATTTGCAAAAAAGAATGAAGACAAAGAAAATACTGATAATAGCCACTATGCTCTTGGGGTGTCACGGTGCAATGATTGCGCAGAACGAGAACGAGATTAAGGTGACAACCAACGAAGGCGAAGAGGATATCATGGAAGTACCTGCCGGCATGATGCTGGAGGTGGATAGCTTGCTGAATCTTTACAATTCGAAAACCTATCTGCAGCCAGGTGATTGCAATTACAGGGATTTCAATCCCGATTTCCCCAGAGAAACCTTTATAGAGCGGCTCCAACGCATACCGTCAGTAATGGAGATGCCTTACAATGAGGTGGTGAGGAAGTTCATCGACCGCTATGCCGTGAAACTCAGACACTCTGTAAGCATCATGCTTGGCACTGCCAATCTCTACATGCCCATCTTCGAGGAGGCGCTCGAAATGTACAATCTTCCTCTTGAACTGAAATATCTTCCCGTCATAGAGTCGGCCTTGAATCCAAAAGCCACTTCGCGCGTTGGTGCAGCAGGATTGTGGCAGTTCATGCCGGCAACAGGAAAACAATACGGCCTGGAACTCAACTCTCTCGTGGACGAACGGCGCGATCCTCTCAAGTCTTCAGATGCTGCTGCTCGATATCTGCGCGACCTATATAAAATCTATGGCGATTGGAATCTTGTGATTGCCGCATACAATTGCGGACCAGAGAATATCAATAAGGCCATTCACCGTGCAGGAGGAGAAAAAGACTATTGGGTTATCTACAAATACTTGCCTCGCGAAACACAGGGCTATGTTCCTGCATTCATTGCGGCCAACTATATCATGACCTATTATTGCGACCACAACATCTGCCCGATGCGAACAAAACTACCGCTGAAGACAGATACTGTCATCGTGAACAGGGATGTTCATTTCAAGCAGATAGCTGGTGTGTGCGGCATTGGCATCGAAGAGTTGAGGACTCTGAACCCACAATATCGTCGTGACATTGTAAACGGATTCACCAAGCCTTCTGTCATTCGTCTTCCTCAGACATATATCAATGCGTTTATAGACAATGAGGATTCGGTATACAACTACGATGCAGACAAACTGCTCACCAAGCGTGTTGAGGTGGATGTGACAATGAACGACGTGGCCGAGTCTACTGTTACTCGTTCTCAAACTGTTTCGAGCAGGAAAGCCAATTCAAGACATGGTCGAAACGTGGCTAAAAATAAGAAAGGGCGCAAGGGCAGAAATGCACGAAGTAGCAGACACGGACAAAACATCACAGTGAAATCTGGACAAACACTGAGTCAAATAGCTGCCAAAAATCACACAACCGTTGCAAAACTGAAGAAGTTGAACGGACTGAAAGGCAACACCATCAGAGCCGGAAAGAAACTGAAAGTGAAATAATCAGCTATACACCTTTATTATTATAATAATAGGAGGAACTACCATGAACGAGCAGAACCTCAAATTCGAGAAGGAGATTGATGAAGACAAACTCGTCGACGATGCGTTTCAACAGCTACTCGATAGTTATCAGGCATCTAACCATCGAAAAAAGATAGATATCATCACCAAGGCGTTCAACTTTGCTCGGCAAGCGCACAAGGGAGTAAGACGCCTTTCGGGTGAACCATACATCATGCATCCTATTGCCGTGGCACAAATAGCATGCTCGGAGATAGGCCTCGGTTCAACGAGTATCTGCTCCGCCCTCCTTCACGATGTGGTAGAAGACACCGATTACACGGTGGAAGACATAGAGAATATTTTTGGCTCGAAAATAGCACAAATAGTCGATGGATTGACCAAAATCTCAGGCGGTATTTTCGGTGAGCAGGCTTCGGCACAAGCGGAAAACTTTAAGAAACTGCTGCTCACCATGAGCGACGACATACGCGTTATTCTCATCAAGATATGCGACCGACTCCATAACATGCGCACGCTGGATAGCCAGCCACCCAACAAGCAATATAAGATTGCTGGCGAAACGCTCTACATCTATGCTCCTCTTGCCAACCGTTTGGGACTCAACAAGGTAAAGACTGAGCTGGAGAGCCTTAGCTTCCGTTTTGAGCATCCCGAGGAATATGCTGCCATTGAGAAAAAATTGTCTATCACACAAGAGTCGCGTGACGATTTGTTTGAAAAGTTCACTTCACCTATCAGGGAGACCCTGGATTCCCTTGGAGTGAAATATGAGATAAAGGCCCGAGTGAAAAGCCCTTATTCCATTTGGAACAAGATGCAGAACAAGCATGTGACCTTTGAGGAAATCTACGACATCCTTGCGGTGCGCATCATTTTCACACCCAAAAACCGAAAAGAGGAAATCAACGAGTGTTTCAACATCTATGTCGCCATCAGCAAAATATACAAAAGCCATCCCGACCGTTTGCGCGACTGGTTGAACCATCCAAAGGCAAATGGCTATCAGGCTCTACACGTAACCCTCATGTCCAAGCAGGGACGATGGATAGAGGTGCAGATACGTAGTGACAGGATGAATGAAATCGCCGAACAGGGATTTGCCGCCCATTGGAAATACAAGGAAGGCGAGGAGATGGCAGAGGATGAGGGTGAACTCAACGACTGGCTGCGCACTATCAAGGAGATTCTCGACGATCCGCAGCCCGATGCCATGGATTTTCTCGATGCCATTAAACTCAATCTGTTCGCTTCAGAGATTTTTGTCTTCACTCCAAAAGGTGAAATCAAAACTATGCCGGCAGGATGTACTGCCCTCGATTTCGCATTCCAGATACATACATTCCTCGGCAGCCATTGTATAGGAGCTAAAGTGAACCACAAATTGGTGCCTCTGAGTCATAAGCTTCAGAGTGGCGACCAGGTGGAAATCCTCACAAGCAATTCGCAGCATGTACAGCCATCATGGATTAATTTCGTGAGCACAGCAAAGGCCAAGGGGAAAATCCAAGCCGTGTTACGCCGTGAAGTGCGTGAAATCCAAAAGAAGGGCGAGACCATTCTCACAGAGTTCCTGCAACGCCATTCCATGGAGCCTTCTATGTCGGTGCTTGATAAATTGTGCGAACTGCATGAGTTGAAAAAGCACGAGGAGCTGCTTCAGGCAATAGGCGAGAAGAACATCATTCTCGGTGAATCGGATATTCAGGAGTTACGTGGCAAATCCAAAAAGAACAAGAATTCTGGTTGGAGACGCTACATTCCTTTTATTGGCAAGGAAAAGGCTAAGGTGGCAGCCCAGATAGAAAAGAAACAAGACTATTTCGTTGTCGGGAAAGACTTCAATCGAAAGAAGCCTATATATATCACCGAGGTAAACATAACACAATTCATTTTCCCCAATTGCTGCCATCCTATACCAGGCGATGACGCTTTGGGATTTATCGATGGCAAAAACCGCATCGAGATACACAAGCGCAATTGTTCTGTGGCCAACAAACTGAAATCCAGCTATGGCAACCGCATTCTCGACGTGAAATGGGATATGCACAAGAAGATGTTCTTCAAGGCTACCATCCATCTGATAGGTATTGACCGATTGGGACTGCTCAACGAAGTGACACAGGTGCTCTCGCGTCAGCTTAGCGTGAATATGCACACCCTGAACATCAACTGTGAAGATAATATTTTCGATGCTAAAATCGAACTCTTTGTACACGACCGCGATGATGTGCATGTCATTCTTGAAGAACTTAAACAAGTGCCTGGACTCCAGGAAATCAAACAAATACTATAACTACAATGAAAAAACTAATTTTACTAGCACTTATGACTGCCGCAGTCAGCATGCATGCAGCCAACCCGTATGACAATCCCGACACCATCTTTGTTGCGCGCGACGGGACTGCCGAGTTTCGTAATATCAACGACGCTATTGAAGTCTGCCGGGCTTTCATGGATTATCACAAGGTGATATTCGTCAAGAAGGGTGTTTACAAGGAGAAACTCATCATTCCCTCTTGGCTCACCCATATAGAAATATGTGGAGAGAGTCCCGAGAATACCATCATCACTTACGACGACCATGCCAACATCTTTTATCCTCCCACAGGAAAACCTATGGGCACTTTCCGTACTTATACCTTGAAAGTGGAAGGAAACTACATCACTCTCAAAAACATCACCATCGAGAACAATGCACCTCGTATGGGACAGGCGGTGGCTTTGCATACCGAGGGCGACCATCTGGTGGTCATCAACTGTCGCATTCTTGGCAATCAGGATACCATCTATACAGGTATGGCCTACACACGCCTCTATTTTAGCAATTGTTATATCGAAGGGACAACCGATTTTATCTTCGGACCGAGCACAGCCTGGTTTGAGCAGTGCACAATCAAGAACAAGACCAACTCTTTCGTTACAGCTGCTTCCACACCGAAAGATGTGAAATATGGTTATGTGTTCAACCGTTGCAAGCTCATTGCTGATGATGGAGTGAACAAAGCCTTCTTGGGACGGCCTTGGCGCCCCTATGCCCATACGCTCTTCATGAATTGCGAAATAGGAAAGCATATTGTTCCTCAAGGTTGGCAGAACTGGGGCAATAAAGCCAATGAGCAGACTGCCCGCTATCAGGAATACAACAATACGGGCGAAGGCGCCGCTATCAACCAGCGTGCAGCGTGGAGCCGTCAACTCACCAAGAAAGAAGCTTCTCAGGTAACCCTTCAAGAGGTGTTCAGAATGGACAACAATTGGATACCAGAATGATGAGACCTCATTTTTTGGTCGAGTCTTAAGAACGCATCATCATCTATATTAGAAATAATTTCAGTTTTATAACATCATTTTTTTAACATTTTAAAGCTTAGTATTATGAAGAAACTATTATTTGTTATCTGTTTGGTGCTTGTTAGTGCATCATCATTTGCCCAGAAAGGTAAAACAACTATTGGTCTTCATGGCAACTACATGATAGACTCTCCAAACAATCTTGGTATTGGTGCAAACATCGGCTATGAGTTCATTAACAATTTGCGTGGTACTGCCGAGTTCAACTACTTTTTCAAAAAGGACTATGTGAGCTTCTGGAACTTGGAGGCAAATGTAGCTTATCTGTTTAGGGTTGCTGATGGCAAACTTATTCTCTATCCATTGGCAGGTGTTGATGTGCTGGGCGCAAAAGTGGAAGAGGGAGAAAGCGAATCTAAGTTAGGACTTAACTTGGGTGGTGGTATCGAATATCCCGTATCCAACAGATTGTCCCTGAAGGCCGAATTCAACTACAAAACGCAGGGCGACGGTTGGAGTCTCATCAAGTTTGGTGTAGTATTGCCGCTGTAAACAGGAGCTTGTAGTCTGAAGGAACTTTACTTATGGTTATTCATAAGGGATTGTCATATCCTTTTTGGCGGTAACCATTAAAAACGTATCCCTTTACGAAATGAGCAGCCCATTTGGGTTGCTCATTTTTGTATGTCAATGGGTATGAAAACACGCCTCTTCCGTCTATCATAAAAGAACTTTAAAAACTTCCTGTTATGTCATACAAACGAATCATCCCGATGCTTTGTTGGCTGGCGGCTGCCATGGGTTGCCTGGCCGATAACAGTCAGCGCGACGCTATCCTCAGCCAAATCACAGGCGCACAAATACCCGATTACGTCATCAACATTCAGAAGATGGGAGCCAAGGGAAACGGCACCACCGACTGTCTTCCTGCCTTTAAAAAGGCGTTCAAAAAGGCGGCCCGTCAGGGAGGCGCCCGCATTGTTGTTCCCGCCGGCACCTATTATATAAAGGGTCCCTTGCATCTGGTAAGTAATGTGTGCTTGGATATTCAGGAGGGAGCTACACTGAAATTTGCGCCGGAACCAAAATACTACCTGCCAGCCGTGAAGACTTCATGGGAGGGAACCTTCCTGCAAAACTATTCGCCGTTCATCTATGGGTACCAACTTCACGATGTTAGCATCATCGGTAAAGGAACAATCGATGGCAATGCCATGACCACGTTTGCCACTTGGCGGAGCTTACAAAAGGCTGCACAACAGCGTTCACGGGATATGAATCACACTGGGACACCCGTCTCACAACGCATCTTTGGCGAAGGTGACTATCTCCGTCCTCACCTTATCCAACTGTTCGATTGTGAGCGTATTACCATTGAGAACGTGTTCATCACCAATTCTCCTTTCTGGTGCATCCACTTGCTGCAATCAGAAAATGCAGTCTTGAGGGGCGTTCGCTACGATGCCAAATTGGTGAACAACGACGGTATCGATCCCGAGATGAGTCGAAATATCTTAATCGAAAATGTACATTTCAACAACGGCGACGACAATGTAGCCATCAAGAGCGGACGCGACCATGATGGACGAGGTGCAGCCTGCCCTTCAGAGAACATCATCATCCGTAACTGTCATTTCAAAGGCCTCCACGCCGTGGTCTTGGGCAGTGAGATGTCCGCGGGTGTTCAGAATGTCTTTGTGGAGGATTGTGATTATGCAGGCTACTGCAAGCGCGGCCTCTACATCAAGACCAATCCCGACCGTGGCGGTTTCATCCGCAATATTTCCTTCAAGAACTGTAAGTTCGACGAGGTGGAAGACCTTTTCTATATCACCAGCATGTATGGAGGTGAAGGACAGGACAACACTTTTTTCACCGACATCGAGAATATTACAGTTGAGAATATTCAGTGTCGTAAGGCCCGTGCAGGTGGATTAGTGCTTCAGGGCACTAAAGCCAAACCATTGCGTGGCATTCAGTTCCGGAACATCACCATTGGAGAGGTGAAGAATGCCATCAGTTTCGACGATACCGAGGATGTGATTCTCCAAGACTGTCATTTCGGTGGTAAGGCTGGTGTTCCTACACAAGCTGCCGAGAAGGATCATATCTTCAAGTAATCCTCCTCGCTTTTCCGCTATAAATAGCTGAAACAGGGTGGCTTGAATATAAAATCAGAAAATATTTTTTTATCGAATACTTTTCTTACTAATTTTTCCCACTCCTGTTTCCGCTTCAATTTAAGTGGATTTGATTCTTGTAACGTCAATAGCCAGAGACATTGCACGATTTGCAAAATCTATGTTAATCCCTGAAGTTTGCCTGCTTTTGCCTGTCCACTACCTGTGCGGTGTCGATGACAAGCAGAATCTCCATAGCCTCTTCACACCCTGCCTGTAGGGTGTGCATCACTTCCTGATTCCAGCGAATTTGGTAGTACTCGAAGACCTTGAAAGACGAGAGGCTCTTGTCCGTGGTAAGCAGTATTTTCCAAGTCCTGTTCCTGCCATACTGCACGAACAACAGACGCAGCTGCATGCCCTCGAAAACGACGTCCTTACGGAAGTAGCGGCACTTGTACTTCCTGCATGTCGGGGACGTGCGCTCGTTCAGGGCAACAGTCTTCTTGCCATGGCCGTCTTTTTCGCACAAAATGTTGCTCAACTCGGAAATTTTGTCTATTTTATGCATCCATAGCGGCTCTTGTTAATTTGCTGTACCTATTGTGATTTTAGCGAATATAAATATACAACAAATTTTTGAGAAACCGTTATTTTATTGGGAATTTCTGAGGGTGAGAAACTTTTGTTGTTAATAATTTCCTTTTATGGTGACAGACGACCTGTTTTTGTGGTTTCCGATGCAAAGATATATCACTTTATGTTTCCCGAGAAATTATTTCTTTCTTTTCTTTTGATATACTTTGAACAAAAGGCACGTTGATGGACAAATCATGGAAATGTGTCTCAATATTGTCTGATGGTTGGTCAGGAAGTGAAAATAATTATAGGGACAGAACCATAAAGGAACTGTCCCTAATATATAATTCAGTGTCTCAGTGTTTTGAGAGAAGACTTCTTTTTTATTTCAGATTACTCTCTATCCATTCAATGATGTTGGGTGCGCTGGGGCGCGGAGCATCAAGACTGATGATATTCCCTTTCTTGTCGAACATCATAAAGCGCGGGATGCCGGTGACACCATATTCCTTGCAGAGCATGCAGTCGAACTCGCCCTTGACGATATACTGCGGCCATGCTAAGTTCTCTTTCTTGACCATAGTTTTCCAAGCATTGACGTTTTTGTCGAGCGAGATGCTGACCAGCTGGATGCGCTTGTCGCCCTTGAAATGTTCATAGAGCTTTACCATGTTGGGAGTCTCGGCCTTGCAGGGACCGCACCAGGTGGCCCAGCAGTCGATGTAGAGTGCTTTGCCTTTCAGATTGGCGAGCGTGAGTTTCTTGCCGTTCAGGTCGTAGAAGTCGAAATTGACGGCCTTTGCTCCGGGCACCATGGTCTTGTAGTGGTCGTAGAGTCCCTGAATCTGTGCAGGGATTTCGCGACCCGGTGTTACGTTACAGTAGGCGGTGTAGATATCGTTGATGTTGGCAGGAGCCTGCTCGAAGAGGTTTGCCACCTCGTTGTCGGCCAACTTATTGACAATCTCCTT
>CACZPU010000056.1 GCA_902783165.1 uncultured Prevotellaceae bacterium | reverse complement strand
GGCAAAACCTTATCTTTCACAGGGCGAAACCTTATCTTTTGCAAGGCGAAACCTTATCTTTTGCAAGGCGAAACCTTATCTTTCGTCATACAAAAGATAAGGTTTTGTTATGCTGTTTTTGATTTTTCAAATAGGGTATACGCTTAGGTGTAATCGATGGGGTTATACGGGTGGGAAAAATCTGCTGTCCGCATAAAGATTCTACAAAAGGAAATAAAAAAAATTTTACCCTATTGTAAGCATTCTTTATGGCTTTTTATTGATTCGTTTTGTCAGGCCGATGGCTTCTGTCGGGCAGACGAGACGACACAAATGACATCCCACACACTTGGTTCCGACGATACGTGGCTGGCGGTTTTCATAATCAAAGGTAATGGCCTGATGACCTCCGTCTTGACAAGAAATGTAGCAACGCCCACATCCGATACATTTTTCCCGATCTATCTTTGGGTATACCAGTGTTTCGCGGTCGAGGTCAGAGGGAAGTACAAAGTCAGGTAACTTCTCGCCCACTATATCCTCCAGATGTTCAATGCCACGCTCTTCGAGATAGGTTTGCAGACCGAGTACAAGGTCGTCGATGATGCGGTAGCCATACTCCATGATGGCGGTACATACCTGCACATTGCGGCAACCGAGCTGAATAAACTCCAAGGCGTCGCGCCATGTCTGGATGCCTCCGATTCCACTCAGTTCCACCGGCTTGCCATGGGAACCGTTGATGACGGGATCCATAGCCATCTCAAGGATATAGCGCAGTGCTATGGGTTTCACAGCCTTTCCACTATAGCCTGAGAGTGTCTGCTTGCCACTAACCTCAGCTTCAGGTGACATGGTGACGCTTTTGATGGTGTTAATGGCAGATATAGCATTGGCTCCAGCGAAGTATGCACCCATAGCAGGTCGTGTTATTTGAGTGATGTTGGGCGTCATCTTCGGAATGACTGGAATTGTCACGGAGCGCTTTACGTAGGATGTATAGAAATTCACGAGTTCGGGATCTTGTCCAATGTCGCTGCCCATGCCAGCCAGTCGCATTTGAGGGCACGAGAAATTCAACTCCACAGCATCGCAGCCAGCCTCCTCAGCCATCTTCGCCAGTTCTATCCATTCTTCTTCAAACTGTCCCATGACGGAGGCCACAACAACCTTAGACGGATAATTCTGCTTCAGGCGGCGCAAAATGTCGAAGTCCATTTCGTAGGGATTCTCAGACAATTGTTCCATATTTCGGAATCCAGCGAATGAAGCTCCTTCCTTTACAGCATCGAAGCGTGGCGACACCTCATGTATGTCTTGCTTGCAGATGGTCTTGTAGAAGACACCTGCCCAACCCATTTCGAACGCTCTTGCCACCATCTCATAGTTGGTGCATACCGCTGAAGAAGCTAGGAAGAAAGGATTCTCACACTGTATGCCACAGAAACTAATGGCGAGTGATGGAGGAGTAGAAGACTCTCTTTTTGTTAGCGATGAAGCCAACAACTCACGGATACGGATGGGACGGTCGTAGTGGATGCATGCTTGCTCTGCACGTTCAAGGTCTGCATCGGTGCATTTCTCCAACCATCGCCATGCGTTTTTTTCATTGTCAAATCGTATGGCCTGTATAGCTCGTGCCGGGTCGCCATTCTTACACGCTTTTGTGCAGGGAGCGTTTTCGCACAATAGGCAGTGTACCGCCTCTTCATGGATGTGTAGCATATTCTTTTCCTTTTTAGTAATGGAACAAAAACAAATAGATTAATCCCAGCCCTCCTCGTCATCGTTCTCTATGTAGCGACTCATGCCGTTGTCGTCCATATCGTCTTCCGAAGCTGGGTCGAAGCCCCGCATATTATCGGTTCGTTGTTCACTGCTGGTTGACGATTGAACTGAACTTGAGCTTACATTGTTCATTAGCGGCTTTTCCTCAGTTTCTTGACTGGTGCTTGTCACACCTGCTTCAGCAGTATCCACCGACAAATCTTTCCAATAAGAGTCAAAGTCTGCCTCCTTCACACGGTTTTCTTTGTTGTTGCATGCCACGAATGCCAGTAGGATAATGATAAGAACAAAGGCTTTTTTCAATAGACCCCACAAAGAACTGTTGGTTTTCTTTTTCAACGGGTTATTTGGATTTTTAGTTTTCAACATATTATATTTTGTTGCAAAGATACATTATTTTCTTATATGTCAAAAAAAATTGCCATATTTTTTCTTCCAAAACTGTCTCCTTTTGCTTCTTTATTCTTCTCAACCAAGATGTTAACTAATCAGAGTAGTAAGCAATCAGAAAGAGGCGAACAAATTATTGTGAATATTTTTAATAGCCATGCATTCCATTTCTACCAACCATCCTGGGCGGCAGACGGGTGCATTGACAACCACTTTCGGCTTGTCGGGAAACCGTACATCGTAGAGAGTCTTTACGGTTTGATAATCGGCCAAGTCACGTAGATAGACAATCATTTGCATTACATCATCATAGGACGAACCTGCTTCGTTGAGCAATGCTTCTACATTTCTCCACATGTGCTGTGTTTGTGCGACCACATCGCCTTGGTGAACCACCTCTCCCCTGTTGTTGATGCTGGCTGTGCCAGAGATGAAGATATGCCTACGGTCACCATAATCGATGTACGTGCCTCGTTCAAAACTCACACCGTAGTCGCTTGTGCGATTAAGATAATCAGAGGCATACAGATAGTGCACCTGTTCTTTTCTGATCCCTGCCACTGCGTAGCTGTCCATCAGAACAAGCACATGTGCATAAGCTTGACGTCCACCAATCCCGGTACTCGCAATGAAATGGGTGTCATTGTTGAGCCCTTGGGTGAAAAACACCTCGTTGCGAGCCTTCACCATACCTTGGTAATTGTTGTCTACATCATTCACGAAGAGCCATGTCCGAATGCAGTTATCCGCCAGAGTACAACCCTCTTGTGCCAGTTGTGCAACATAGTCATTCAGCAGTAATCGTGATTGCTGCTCCGCCCCATTTGCGAGATGATATGCACAAGCATTCCACAACTGACGGTATTTGCCATGAACCGTTTCGTGTAGTCCGCTATGCAATCTTCGTACGGTTACCCCTGTTTGCAGAACTACCCACAAAGCAATTTTCGTTCCGTCGAGTGGCGGCTGCTGAATGATAGAAATGGCATAGTCGACATGGTCGCGTTCCAATGTGATGACATTATCTGCTTGATTGTAGGCATCGCTGAGGAAATAGCGCTTAAAAATAATTTTTGCGCCAGCCAACTCATTTCGCAACAACTTTGTGAGGGCGTGGTTGATGGCAGCCAGCTGATCACTGTAGTTCAGAGAGCTATCGCTTACATGAAGCATTACGTGATATTCCCTTACCTCTGTTCCATTATCGAAGCAACCTATTTCAGGAATTATTTCATTAAGGTTTCCGTTCATGGGTACAAAGATAAATAAAAAACAAGAGAAATGCAAACAGAAGACTCGCTTTTCTATTCATTTCCGAGCAATGTAAAAAGTTATGATGATATTATATTTCAAAGGTAAAGGAGCAAAGAGAATGTTTATTGTTCTTCTTGCTCCTTTTATATTTCTGAACCTTTGGCTGTGTTCAATTCTACGGATGATGGACAACAGCAGGTTATCTCACCACGATATGTCCATCTTCAACAGATGCGTCAACTGTACCCAAACCGTTGATTTTCTCTATAATATAATTAATGTTGCTATCGCGCTCGGCAATGAAACGCACACGCAACTTCTCAATGTCCTTGTTGTGGCATACTACACTCATGTTGTAGCGTTGACCGATGGCGAGGAGCAGTTCTCTCATGTTGATATTGTCGAAATAGAAATATCCGTCACGCCACATGGTGTAAGGATCTGTATCCACTTCCTCTACATAAATGTTTGTGAACTGGGTGTTTAGTTTGGCTTGCTGGCCCGGCTTCAAGACTTTTCTTGATAGAGCCTTGGAGGGCTGTCCGTTACTGGACATTGCCCACACCTCAACACTACCCTTCACCAGCGTAATCTCACTGGCAGACATCTCATGCTCGTTCTTGGCTTTGATGTTAAACTCTGTGCCGAGTACACGTGTGTAGACATTTCCAGTTTTTACGACGAAAGGTTTCTTCTCGTCCTTTGCCACCATGAAGTAAGCCTCACCGTGGAGCGCCACCTGTCGGTTGCTACCAACAAAGCGGGTAGGATAGCTAATTCGGCTGCCAGGACGAAGTTTCACCTTGCTACCATCGGGCAACTCCACCGTATAGTCTTTGCCATAGGGAATGGTAAGTCGCAGTGTGTCAAGAGGGATTGTCTCGTCGTCAATCACCTTCACAACAGTGCTGTTAGGAGTAGTTGGGTTTTCTGCCATGTCAAGATATGTTGCCATATCGACGGGCTTCCCTTTGGAATTTGTAAGTACAGGCTGACTTGCATCCTCGTTAGCGGCAAAGAGAAGGTCGGTTTCCGTCTTTTTCGAAGAGCCGTCTATAGATGGATGAACGAAGAACACTACCCATAGGATGGCCGCAGCAACGGCAATTCCTCCAGCGAGAATCATCCTTCTGACCATGGATTTTCTATGTTGATGATTTATTTGAAATTGATGGTTCTTGTTGAACTGTTCCAATTTCTCTTCCACATCGAAATCTTCTTTCTGCTGTCGTAGCAAATGGGCTGCAATATGAATGTCCTCGCAAGCCTGTCTCAGGTCTGCGTCTTCCTTCAGCTTCTGCTTTTGTTGTTCAGAAACAGAGGCTCCGGGTTCCATGATGTCGAGAACTTCTTCTGTTATCATATTGCTAATGCTTATTCAAATAATGCTATATTTATCCTATTATGACGTTTTTATACTATTACGCTTATCGTTGAAAAACAGTATGATATTTAATACATTTTAAGATTCAAATCCCTGATAGTCTTAAGAGCTTTCATGATGTGGTTTTTAACCACAGCTTCTGTAACACCCATTATCTTGGCCACTTCTTTATAGCGTTTTCTGTCTACATAACATGCTATGAAAATTTCTTTGGTAGGCGATTTGAGCATATTGAGTACTTTCTCGATGATGCTCTCGCGTTCTTTCAGTTCTAATGTGCGATGGGGGTCGTAATACATGTCGCCCATTTGCATCTGCTGTGCCGCATAATGCTTGTGTATGTCAAGATGCCGTAGCCGGTCGATGCATTTATTCCGCACGTTGGTATAAAGAAATTGTTTTACCGTGGCTTTCTCGATAGAGGCATAAGCTTGCAACACATCTTCGAAGGCATCTTCCACAATGTCGTGACACTCCTCAGTATCATCAACATAATGCCTTGCAAAGAAGTATAGCTGCTTGTAGTAGGTTCGGAATATTTCGTTGAACTCTTCTCTCGTCTCCATCTTCAATGATTAGGTTTGGGTTGCAAAGATAGCAAATAATACTGAGATAATAGAAAAAACGTAAAAAATATTTCGGCTTTTTATTTCATTCATATTTAAAATATCTTATGGCTAATTCAATCTTTTTAGACATCTGTCTACTGCCTGTAGATAATTAAGCTACACGTCATAGACGTTTTCTCAACAGGGTGTAGACAAATAATGAAAGGTTTGTGATTTCCTGTATGTGGCACATCTGGTAGGATACGAGACGCCCACTGTCTATTGATGATTCTTGAGAATAAAAAATACATTATTTCTTGATACCAAAAATGATTTTCATCCGTAGAATAAATAGTGAAACCATATTATTAACCATTAGACATCGCTTATGAAGAAAAGACGATTATTGTTCATGCTGCTGATTCTTTTGTTTAGCTTGACGTCGGTGACGGCACAAGAAAGCAACAAGATCAGCCTGAATTTTAAAAACGAAAAGTTGTCGGACGCTTTGCGACAACTGGAGAAAGCCAGCACCTATAAGATTATGTTCACCTACAACGAGGTGGAAAATTTTCGAGTTTCTGGCAGGCTGAAAAGCCAGACATTCGAGCAGGTGCTGAGTTATTTACTAAGTGGTAAGCCGCTGGAGTATACCATCTCAGGCAAGTTGGTGACGGTGAAGTCAACCCGCCGTACACAACCCGCGTTAAAGGGAAACAGGAACATTTCTGGTTATGTGAAGGACGAGGCTGGTGAGCCACTCATTGGCGTGCCTGTTTGTATTGGGGAATCGCGTGTTTGCACGGTGACCGATGCCGACGGTTTTTTCACATTTCCCATTCCCCAAGAAGAAACAATTCTGAAGTTTTCCTATGTTGGATTAGAAACAGAATATATACAGATAGCCCAAGGGACAGGCGACGTGAAGCGCGATGTGGTGATGCGTGCTGACAACAAACTCGACGAAGTAGTCGTAACGGGTATTTTCCGCAAAGCACGTGAAAGCTATACCGGATCGGTGTCTACCATCGACAAGGAGCAATTGGAGCAATTCCGCGGCCAGAACCTATTGCAGACATTGAAAAATGTGGATGCATCCATCAACTTTAGTCTCGACAACATCAATGGTTCTAACCCGAACAACCTTCCGAACATCAATATCCGTGGTACATCGTCGCTGCCAATGAGCGTGGAGGAGTTTAATGCCGGACAGTCGAGCAACCCCAACACACCGCTGATTATCATGGACGGTTTTGAGATTTCACTCACCAAACTGATGGACTACAATGATGAGGAGATTGAGAGTATCAATATCCTGAAGGATGCCGCCGCTACGGCTATCTATGGTTCACGTGGTGCCAATGGTGTTATCGTGGTTGTGTCTAAGCAGCCGGAGCCGGGAAAACTGAGAGTGAACGTAGAGGCTGGTGTAACCTTAGAAGTACCTGACCTCACCTCTTATCACCTGCTCAATGCTGCCGACAAACTGGAGCTGGAGCGTAAGGCAGGACTCTTCGACTATCCTTATGGCATAGATGACACCAAGAGCAGTTTTGATTTCTATTATAAGGAAGCTTACAACAAGCGTCATTATGATGTG
>CACZPU010000055.1 GCA_902783165.1 uncultured Prevotellaceae bacterium | reverse complement strand
GGTCACTTCGTCCACACGCTGCCGGAACTCCTGCGGGTTGTAGGCACGGAACAGGTAGTAGTTGTACGACTCGCTCCACGCGCAGGCTACCGCCTGCAAGACTGTCATTGATGTCAGCAGACTAATGGCTATAAATCTTTTCATAGGTCTCGGTGTTATATCGGTTAATGTTCTCTTTGTCCAAGTGGAAGGTTAGGATAGTTTTGCGCAGCTCTGGGCGTTCCCGTTCGGCGGCCGCCTTTACCCGCAGTATCTCGTCGGCCTCGACAGTGTGCTCTACCCTAACACCGTGAATATCCCGCTGCCAACGATAAACGGGGTAGGCTGCGCACAACGGTAGCGGGTAGCTACCTAAATGGCGCAGGTAGGGCTTCACGTCGCGCCAGTCGAGAATTGGGTTGCGATCCATAAAGCGGCGTGGATTGCCTGTGTTGTATACCATCAGTACCCCATAGTCTACCGGTGGAGCGGCCATCTGCAGTTGGTGCAAGCGGATGGTAGTGGAGAGGGTGAATGAGTAATGAGGAGCAAGGAGCGACAGCTCGCGCTTTACGTCCTCCAGAAATTCGTAGTATATCTGGAGGCTGCGGGCGGTGTAGTCGCAGTCAATCTGTAACTCACCGAAGGGTGGCAGGTTGTTCGTCTCGTTCATCTGGCGAATACGGCACACCAATTTTGCGGCCAGTCCCTGATGCCGTTGGTGCATACAGTCCTCAGTGATGTAGACCGTTGGCACTAGTTCCACGCTGTCTGGCAGTCGATCAGTAAAGGTAATGGTGGCATTGGGCATTGGAGTTGAGTCGCGCATCAACACGTCAAAGTATCGGCAGTACATCCGCCTTATGTGGTGATGCTTCATGAATGCTCGCTCCGTTGAGTCCAACCGTAGCTCTGTGCGCCAATAGTAGACAGCATTGCCTTCTTCAAGTTCCTTTTTTTTCTGGCAACTGATGGCAAATAAACAGAGTAATAATCCAATCCAAAAGCCCCACTTCATCTTTCTTAAAGCAATTCCGGAAGTTGATAGAGTTTGGTGCTATTTGAACCTTTGATGAGGATGTAGCGTTCTTCGGGATGCTCAGCGGTAATGGTAGCTTTCACTGCTTCAACGTCAGTGAACTTGCGGTATTCACATTGGGTGTCTGCAAACTCTTCTCCTACCAGCCAAACATCTTCGAGTCCGCATTCTTTCATCAGTTCTACGATTTTTTGGTGTTCAGAGTCGGATACACAGCCTAATTCACGCATTGCTCCAATAATTGCCATTTTCTTTTTAGGCGTTTCTAATACAGCAAACGAGCGAATGGCAGCGGCCATGCTGGTTGGGTTAGCGTTGTAGGCATCTACAATCAACGTGTTGTGTCGTGTTTGTGTGAGTTGGCTTCGGTTGTTTGTTGGAATGTAATTTGAGAGTGCATGATTGATATTCTCAACGCTTACTTCGAATTCCAATCCCACAGTAATGGCTGCAAGCATGTTATAGAGGTTATATGCACCGATGAGGTGGGTTTGGACCATGAATTGTTCTGAATCACCTTCTTCTTCATCGTGAATATACCATTTGAATGTCAGAAGCGGATTACACGACACGATTTTTCCTTTCACGATAATATCGTCGCTATTGCCAATACCATAACTGCTTCTGAAAAGAATATTGCGTCTGTCGGCCATTTCTCGTAAATCGTCATCGTCTTCATTAATGAAGAGCAATCCTTCGTCGATACTTACTCGCTGTTTCTTTCCAAGATAGTCGTAGAGTTCTCCTTTGGTGTTTTTCACTCCTTCGAACGTTCCAAAACCTTGGAGGTGGGCACGCCCGACATTGGTTATCAAACCACATGTTGGTTCTACAGTTTCAACAAGTGTCTTGATGTCACCCGGATGGCTGGCTCCCATCTCAATAACAGCAATGTCATGTGTTTCGTTGAGTCTAAGAAGAGTTTTGGGTACACCAACATCGTTATTGAAATTCCCTTCTGTAAACAGCACGTGATACTCTTCACTGAGAACGGATGCTATAAGTTCCTTGGTCGTTGTCTTTCCATTAGTGCCAGTAATGCCAATAACAGGAATGTCGTATTGGCGGCGGTGCTCGCGTGCAATGTCCTTGAACGTCTGAAGGCAGTTGTTAACAAGAATCAACTGATGAGAATAATCCTTTAGCGTTTCAGATGCATTTGCTTGTGTTACTTCTTTCAATACTTCGGGATTGTCAATGATTGCAAAGGCACATCCTTTCTTCAGAGCCTGTAAAGCAAACTTATTCCCATCAAATGAAGCTCCTTTCAAGGCAATAAAAATACTGTCCTTGGGACAATTCCTACTGTCGGTGGTAATTGCCGGATGCTGTTTGTATAAATTGTATAGTTGCTTAATGTCCATAACAAATTGTCAATAGTTGTGCAAATATAGATAAAATTCTTGGAATTGTAGTTGACGACAACAAAGAAAATGAATAAATGTGATAAGAAAAAGCGATTATCTGAAAATTACTGACATTCTCTAGCCATAAAACCAAAAAATGTGTGTGTTTGTGAATTGATAATGATGATTTTTAGTATCTTTGCACTCGGATATGGAATATACAATCAATGTTAATGGCCAATTGCTTGACTTGCAGAGGCCGTTGGTAATGGGAATTCTGAATGCCACGCCTGACTCCTTTTATGAGGTCAGTCGTATGCGAAGCGGAGAAGATGCCGCTCGCCGTGCCATACAGATTATCTCTGAGGGTGGTACTATTATTGATATAGGTGCTTGCTCAACTCGTCCTGGTTCTGAGCCTGTGGGAGAAGATGAAGAAATGAGTCGACTAAGGGTTGCATTGTCTGCTGTACGCGATGTGTTGCCTGATGCGATTATTTCTGTTGATACATTCAGATCTTCTGTTGCTCAAATGGCTATTGAGGAATTCCATGTTGCTATCATCAATGATGTATCGGCTAGTGAGGAGATGATGCGTCTTTCCGCAAGCAAAGGTGTTCCATATATATTGATGTCATCAGAATCCGACTTCCGTCAGGCGCTGATGTTCTTTTCAGAAAAAGTGCAGCGCATGCGTGAAATGGGGCAGAAGGACATTATTCTTGATCCCGGCTTCGGATTTGGTAAAACCCTTCAACAGAATTATGAATTGATGAGCCAGTTGGATAAACTTCAAGTGCTCGACTTGCCTTTCTTGGTGGGTATCTCTCGCAAAAGTATGATTTGGAAATTTCTGGGGACAACTCCCAACGATGCACTTTCCGGCACGACAGTTCTCAACGCGATTGCTTTGCAAAAAGGTGCAAGCATTCTTCGTGTCCACGATGTGAAAGTTGCCGTTGATGTTGTGAAGATGGTTTCTGCAGTTGGTTAAAAACGAAATTAATAATAAGTATTGTGTTTGATTTTGGTATAAAAGATATTGTTGACATTTTCCTTGTTGCTCTGATGCTTTACTATGTATACAGACTGATGAAGGAAAGTCGTTCGCTCAATGTGTTTATAGGTATCATGGTGTTCATCGTCATCTGGCTTTTTGTGAGTCAGATTCTGGAAATGCGATTATTGGGTAGCATCATGGACAAGTTGGTCAGCGTGGGAGTTCTTGCGCTGCTCATTCTCTTTCAAGACGAAATTCGTAAGTTCTTATATAATTTGGGCGCTCATCAGAGAGTGCAAACAATCACTCGTTTTTTCAAGAGTGATAGGAAAAAGGGAGAAAAGGTAGACAAGGGGGTAATTATGCCCATAGTGATGGCATGTATGAGTATGGCCAAGAAGAAGGTGGGCGCTCTTATAGTTATTGAACGTGACACCCCACTAGCTGACATCGTTAAAACCGGTGATTTGATAGATGCTAATATTAACCAGCGACTTATTGAAAATATTTTCTTTAAGAATTCTCCCTTACACGATGGTGCGATGGTGATTTCTCACAAGCGAATTTGTGCTGCGGGCTGTATTCTCCCAGTGTCACATGATATTGACATACCCAAGGAACTTGGACTCCGTCACCGTGCGGCTATGGGCATTTCTCAAGAAAGCGATGCTATTGCCATTGTTTGTTCTGAAGAGACTGGGCGCATTAGTGTAGCCATCAATGGCTCTTTTCAACTCCGCCTATCAGCTGAGGAATTAGAAAGTATTCTCACTAAAGAAATGTTGTTCTGATTATTCGAACAGACTGTCCAAATAAGGGTAGAATTGAGGATCCTCGCCAACGATAAGTCGCACAATACGGCCTTTGGGGTCGAGGATTACTTTTGTGGGGAATCCGTCTACACCATAGAGAGGAAGAATACTGTTCTCCCCTTTACCGTTGATGACATGTTTCCATGGCAGTTTGTTTTGTTTCACGGCGGTTTTCCACATCTTTTCTGTTTCATTGCAGTCGATGCCCAGAATCTCCATCTTGTTTTTGTATTTTTTATAATACTTTTTCATCTTGGGCATTCCTTCCATACACCATGCACACCAACTTCCCCAAAAATCGAGTATTACATATTTCCCGCGAAGACTTGACAAACTGAGTTGCTCACCGTTTATGTCTAGTAATGTGAAATCCGGAGCTTCTACCCCTGGTTCCAATGCTGCGGCTGCTACCATATGTTTCAACTCCTCTCTTGCTTGTAGGAGAGCTTGCTGAATATAATTTTTCATTCTGCCATTCTTAATGCTGGTATCCATCATTGCGTAGGTCTCCTCCACCTTTTCTGCTGGCAAATCATAGAGTAAAATAGAACAAGTCTCGCTCTTTGGGTTTTGCCTCACATATTCCATTTGTTTGGCAGTAATGCGATCCTGAATTTCACCAGCTTTCCGATTATGGTAGTCCATCACATCTTTTTCAGGTTCTCCTGCCTCCAGTCGCTTGTCGCATTCTATCATCAGATTTGTGTTTTCCTGTTGAAGTGAGGCGGTGGTTTCAGTCATGGCATTATATTGATTGTAGAAATCTGATCCGCCTAATTTGCATTCGTTTGCCCAATCACCTACAATTTCACATTTTTCTCCTGGTACGCCGCAGAACATGAATTGGCCGACAGGTTGCCCATTTTTCATATTATACACCATAACTGTCCATGCACAATCCATCGGGATCATTGTGCTGAAAGACCCATTGGCAGTTCTTAAAGTGTCTGTATAAATTGGCTCATGATTCTGCATCTTTTGCATATCAGCCACCATAATTAATACAGTGTCATTCATGTTCTTCATTGTTGCGGTAATATGCAACTTACCCTGATCTTTTGTCTGTGCAAATGACGGCATACCTCCTACAATAAACGAAAGTAGGATGGATTTCAGAATACTTCTTTTCATATGTGTTTTTTTGCGTGGCAAAATTACAAACTAAATTTGCAATAGCCAACCGAAAGATGATTATTCGCCCCAAAATTATATATTTTTATATTACAAATTGAAGCAGACAACGTCTATTTATAAATCATTAAATATATTGAATATGCCAGCTTTGAGAACATTCTTTCTTTATGTAACTATGGCTTTTACGTTTATAGCCATGGCTCAGTATCCGACAATTCCCGATTCAATAAAAGAACGTGTAGCTCAGACGGAGCGCCAATGGGAGAACGCATCGATGAAAGCATGGCAGCGAGCCTTGCCAACTGTCATACGAGAACACCGAGAGGGTAGAATTTATTGTCCTTGGGCTTCTTCGCCTTCTGACTTATTGAAAGCTGATATACCTGCATTCCCTGGAGCAGAGGGAGGGGGTATGTATACACCAGGTGGTCGTGGTGGAAAAGTATTGGTAGTAACATCACTTGAAGATTCTGGACCTGGTACATTGCGTGAGGCTTGTCTTACAGGTGGCGCTCGAATCATTGTGTTTAATGTTTCAGGCGTTATTCGTCTGAAGTCACCCATTAACATTTTAGCACCATACGTGACTATTGCTGGTCAGACTGCTCCCGGCGATGGCATTTGTGTGACGGGTCATTCTTTCCTCATCGACACCCATGATGTCATCATCCGCCATATGCGATTCCGTCGTGGCGCCACCGATGTGGCATTCCGCGATGATGCATTGGGCGGTAATGGCATTGGCAACATCATCATCGACCATGTTTCTGCCAGTTGGGGCCTCGACGAGAACATGTCGATGTATCGCCATGTCTATGCTCGTGATGCAGAAGGTCACGGATTGAAGCTGCCCACGGTGAACATCACTATCCAGAACAGTATCTTCAGTGAAGCGCTCGATAGCTATAATCATGCTTTTGGCTCCACCATCGGAGGTCATAATAGTATGTTCGCCCGAAATCTCTATGCATGCAACATCAGCCGCAACTGTTCTATAGGAATGAGTGGACCATTCAACTTTGTAAACAATGTGGTGTTCAATTGGTGGAATCGTTCCATCGACGGAGGCGATAGCTCAAGCAGCCTGAACATTATTAATAATTATTTCAAGCCGGGGCCCATCACTCCGCTTGACCAGCCCATCTCTTATCGCATTATCAAGCCAGAAGTAGGGCGTGGCAATCGTGGAACTCGACATTTCGGACAACTATATGTTGAAGGAAATATCGTTGATGGCAACAAGAAAGTAACTGCCAATAACTGGGATGGTGGTGTTCAACCTGAAGGCCGTGACGACAATCCCGACTATCTGAAATCCATCCGTCGCAATCAACCTTTCGAAATGGCACCTGTCACCATTATGGAAACCAAGCATGCTTATGAGTATGTGCTCAAAAATGTTGGAGCATCTTTTCCGAAGCGTGATGCTGTGGACACCCGCATTGTGAACTTTGTCCGTACAGGAAAACCATTTTATGTGGACAATGCGCCAGAATTCGTTTCCCCATACGTGAAGCGTCGCTTACCAGCCGATTCTTATAAGCAAGGTATCATTACCGACCCGCGTCAAGTGGGTGGACTGCCAACATATATTGGACAACCAGTGGTTGATTCCGACGGCGACGGAATGCCCGATGCTTGGGAACGCTCTTACGGATTGAATCCCAACGATCCGACTGATGCTATAAAAGACTGTAACGGTGATGGCTATACCAACATCGAGAAATATATCAATGGCATCGACCCGAAAAAGAATGTTGACTGGCGAAATCTCAACAACAACCATGATACATTGGAAGGTCGTAAGTCGCTTATGTGATAATATTAAACAATAGAAAAAGGGAGAGTCTTAATTCTCCCTTTTCTATTGCTATTGATTATTTTAGGTTGTTTTCAATTCCATTCTATGATATTCGGATTGGATGGGCGTGGAGCATCCAATGAAACAATGTTACCCTTCTTGTCGAACATCATTAATCGGGGAATGCCGGTAACACTATATTGCTTGCAGAGCATACAGTCGAATTCGCCCTTAACGATATACTATGCCCAAGCAAGGTTCTCTTTCTTCACCATTGACTTCTAGGCGGCTTGGTTCTTGTCGAGAGATATGCTCACTAGCTGTACACACCAACAAGCAGTTCGCCGTTCTCGTCGCGCACATGTCCTTTCATTGTTCGTTCCCTTCCGCTCAACTTCTGCTGGGTAATGGTTACGATGTTGTTTTTGATGGAGTATGTGCAATTAATGAGATTAATCACTTGTTGAATGACTTCCTCTCCCGGCTTCTTGGTGGCACGAATGGTAATCTTAGGCCAGTTGCTTGCCAACTGTGATGAGTATACAAAGTTCAAGTCGGCTTGTTTCTTCGTACAATTGGCCATCAACACGTTCCATGGACATGTGCATCTGCTAGCGGAAAGTGTCGATGATGCGATGGTGAAGGATGGTCATCAGATTGTTGCGCTGGTTTTTCTAAGCCGCTAGCGGCTTTTGCTGCTGTGGCAATATGGCAAACACGTCATGTGCCATGACTTTTGCGGCCTCCTTTTTCTTGAGCAGACGAGTTGCGAAGAGCACCATGGGGCATAGTACGTGCGGAACAATGCATCAAAATCGGTATTTGCCATTTTTGCATTTCTTTTTGTTTTGTGCTCAAATAAAAACATTTCCTTTTTCTGTACATTTTTTGCAAATTATTAATTGATAAAGCCATCTTTGTGTTCTCACTTCTAAACGGAATGCGCAACCTGGTTGCAAAGAATGTTGGCTTGAAGTGTTTGCAACCGAGTTGCGAAACTATTGTCATATCTTTGCATCCGTAAACCTAAGTATGCCCTTGACAATATGGTTTCGCGGAAACCGGATTGCAACGAGCATCAAAATGAAACAATTTAATAGAGAGAATCATATGGGATATTCACATCATTCTGAGTGCTGTTGCTGCCACCATGGACATCATGAAGGACATCGTGAACACCATGAGCATAATCATGGTACAAAACGTCAATTGTTGCTGATTGTGGCGGCCGCAATATTATTGGTAGTGGCTGTGTTGATAGAAAAGAACTGTCATCTGTCCACATGGCAATTACTGTTGGTATACCTTGTTCCCTATTTGCTAGTAGGCCATGAAACCTTGAAAGATGCCGCCGTGGGGGTTGCTCATGGGGAGGCATTTAACGAGCATTTGTTGATGGCGATAGCAACGATAGGTGCATTATACATCGGTTTCTTGCCTGGTGTTGAGACTCAGTTTCCTGAAGCAGTTTTCGTGATGTTGTTTTTTCAAGTGGGCGAATTGTTCGAGGGGTACGCTGAAGGCAAGAGCCGTGAGAGCATTGCCCATCTAATGGATATCCGTCCTGAAGTGGTGCATGTGGTGGTGGAACCTTTAGAAGCGGCAAATGAACATGGACACGTAGAAACGGAAGACTTGAGTCCAGAATATGTGGGTGTTGGAACGATCATCGTGATACGTCCAGGTGAGAAGGTTCCGCTTGATGGTATTGTAAAGGAAGGCAGCACGGCCCTGAACACCGTGGCACTTACAGGCGAGAGCATGCCGCGGGAGTTGACGATAGGAGATGAAGTGATTTCGGGTTGCGTGAATCTCTCGGGAGTGATAAAGGTGGTTACTACCAAGAGCTATGGCGAGAGTACAGCCTCTAAGATTATCAATTTAGTGGAACATGCCAGCGAGCACAAGTCGCAGAGTGAGACTTTCATCAGGCGTTTTGCAAGGGTCTATACTCCAATGGTGGTCATCGCGGCTCTTTTATTGGCCGTTCTGCCTCCAGTTGTTCTTTCGTTGTGTGGCCAATTGACTTTTTCTGAGTGTTTTGCCACGTGGTTTTATCGTGCGCTAATGTTCTTGGTCGTGTCATGCCCGTGTGCTTTGGTGCTGAGTGTTCCATTGACTTTCTTTGGCGGCATTGGTGGAGCATCGCGCCGGGGTATTCTGGTGAAAGGTGCCAATTATATGGACGTGCTTTCAAAGGTGGGCACTGTGGTGTTCGACAAAACAGGAACGCTGACAAGAGGCATGTTTGCTGTTGAGGCGGTCCATCCGGAAATGTGCGATGAAAACCATCTGTTGCATTTGGCAGCCCATGTGGAACATTATTCTACCCATCCCATTGCCGCAGCTTTGAGAGACGCGTTTCCCGACGAGGCCACCGATGGCTGCGAAGTTGCTGATGTGGAGGAAGTGATCGGCCAAGGCGTTCGGGCAAGAGTGTCTGGCGACATAGTGTGTGTTGGGAACACGAGGATGATGGAAAGCGTTGGTGCAAAATGGCATGAATGCACCCACATAGGAACGATTATCCATGTGGCTATCAACGGAGAATACGCAGGGCATATTGTGATTAACGACCAGATAAAGGCAGATAGCGGACGTGCTGTTTCCATGTTGAGAGATTTGGGCGTAGAGAAGACAGTGATGCTGACAGGCGACCGCAAGGAAGTGGGTGAGCATGTGGCTCGTGAATTGGGCATCGATACTTGTTATGCCGAGCTGTTACCTGCCGACAAGGTGGAATGCGTGGAGCGTCTTATGGCCGATATCGGAACAATCGATAGTGGCGTGCGCGGCAAAAGTGGATTGGCATTTGTGGGCGACGGCATCAATGACGCACCTGTATTGGCGCGTGCTGATGTGGGAATAGCCATGGGTGGACTTGGCAGTGATGCAGCCATTGAGGCTGCCGATGTGGTTATTATGGACGACCAACCATCGAAAATTCCTGCTGCTATCAGTATTGCCCGCCGAACAATAGGCATTGCCCGCCAGAACATTTGGTTTGCCATTGGAGTGAAAATTGCCGTGCTGATTTTGGCCACTTTCGGATATGCCACCATGTGGATTGCAGTCTTTGCCGATGTGGGTGTTACTGTGCTGGCGGTTTTGAATGCCATACGTGCTTTAAAAGTTAAATAAACATAAAACTTAGGTAGGGTGGCTCCCCCGTTATAATTATTTGAAGGAAAACCGCTACCTTTGCAGTCCGAAATTATAGTGGGGCCGTTAGAACCCCCGAGGGCAGCGTGTAAATAGCAGCCTTTGCATAAGAGCAATCGTTGTGGTTTGTGAATCGCTGTTCACTGGCAGACGGAGAGTCTGCTCGCTTCCAGGTGCGTGAAGCCAGGCGCGGTCGGATGGCGACATATCCGTATTAGAAACAATTTTATCATTTATTTCATTTAACAAATGGACACTTTAAGTTACAAGACTATTTCCCTTAACAAGGAAACAGCAAAAAAGGAGTGGGTGGTTGTTGATGCTACTGACCAAGTGGTTGGTCGCCTCGCTTCTAAAGTAGCGAAGTTGATTCGCGGAAAGTACAAGCCATCGTTCACTCCGCATGTTGATTGTGGTGACAATGTGATTATCATTAATGCTTCAAAGGTTTATTTCACTGGTAAGAAAGAAACCGAGAAACTCTACACACGTTACACTGGTTATCCAGGTGGTCAGCGCTTTACTACACCAGCAAAGTTGCGCACTCGCGATTTCGGTCCAGAACGCATTTTGCGTCATGCCGTGAAGGGTATGCTTCCCAAAGGCCGTCTAGGACGTCAGCTTATCGACAACCTCTATGTTTACAATGGCACAGAGCATCCACATGAGGCTCAGAAGCCTAAGGCAATTGATATTAACCAGTTTAAATAAAAAGGTAAGATGGAATTAATTAATGCAATCGGTCGTCGCAAGAGTGCTGTCGCACGTGTCTATGTTAGCGAAGGAACCGGTAAAATCACAATAAACAAAAGAGACATTGCAGAATATTTCCCCTCGGGAATTCTCCAGTACGTGGTAAAGCAGCCGCTGAATCTGCTCGAAGTAGCAGAGAAGTATGACATCAAGGCTAATCTTGATGGAGGTGGCTTCACTGGCCAAAGCCAGGCTCTTCGCCTTGCAATTGCACGTGCATTGGTGAAAATCAATGCAGAGGACAAGAAGAAACTGAAGGATCAGGGATTCCTGACTCGCGACAGCCGTGAGGTGGAGCGCAAGAAGCCAGGTCAGCCCAAGGCTCGTCGTCGCTTCCAGTTCAGCAAGCGTTAATGTTTTTGTGGATTGTTGGTTGTGGAATGTCGATGGTTTCTATACCTATCTACATCCATTGCCAACGGCAAAGCCACAAAATATCGTTTAGTATCTAAACCCGTGAGACTTGAGTTTTTTGTAGATGGGTGCTAAGGTGTTTTTTACATCTATGCATGATTTACAGACGTTCAATTACTCATGGGCTGGTTCTAAAAAGAATTAAAAAGAAAGTAAACAAATAAAAAGCATTTAAAAAAATGGCAAGAACAAATTTTGACATGTTGCTCGAGGCTGGTTGTCACTTTGGCCACCTCAAGCGCAAATGGAATCCCGCAATGGCTCCCTATATCTTCATGGAGCGCAACGGCATTCATATTATTGACCTTCACAAGACTGTAGTAATGATTGACGAGGCTGCAGAAGCTTTGAAGCAAATTGCAAAGTCGGGTAAGAAAGTTCTCTTCGTTTCCACAAAGAAGCAGGCAAAGGATATTATTGCAGAAAAGGCTTCTTCGGTTAATATGCCGTTCGTTAACGAACGTTGGCCAGGTGGTATGCTCACTAATTTCCCAACCATTCGTAAGGCTGTGAAGAAAATGGCAAGTATCGACAAGCTGATGACCGATGGTACATACAGCAACCTTTCTAAGCGCGAAGTGCTGCAGATTAGCCGCCAGCGTGCAAAGTTGGAAAAGAACCTCGGTTCTATTGCTGATTTGACTCGCCTGCCTTCTGCTTTGTTCGTGGTTGACGTAATGAAGGAACATATTGCAGTTAAGGAAGCTAACCGTTTGGGTATTCCTGTGTTCGCTATCGTTGATACCAACAGCGATCCAAAGAATATCGATTTCATGATACCTGCAAACGACGATGCAAAGGATTCTATCGAAGTTATCTTGAACGCTTGCTGCTCTGCCATTGCCGAAGGTCTAGAGGAGCGTAAGGCTGAGAAAGCTGATGAAAAAGCTGCTAAAGAACAAGCAGAAGAGGCTGCAGGACCACGTCTTCGTGCTCGTAAGGCCCGTAAGGAAGATGTTCCAGCTGAGGAGACTATAGAAGAGGAAACTCCCGTAGCAGAGGAAGAGGAAACTCCTGTAGCTGAGTAATTATTTAATCGTTTAAAGAAACAATCAAAAAGTTAAGTTAATAATGGCTATTTCAATTGATGATATCAAGAAACTGCGCGCTATGACTGGTGCTGGTCTGGCTGACGTGAAGAAAGCTTTGACCGAGGCAGAAGGAGATTTCGACCGTGCCAAGGAACTGCTCCGCGAGCGCGGATTGGCTATCGCTGCAAAGCGTAGCGACCGTGAAACTTCAAATGGTTGTGTACTCGTTAAGAAAGAAGACGGATTTGCCGCAATGATTGCGTTGAAATGCGAAACCGACTTTGTTGCTAACGGTGCTGACTTCATTGCCCTTACTCGTGCCATCCTCGATGCTGCTGTTGCTAATAAGAGCAAGTCTTTAGAGGAGGTGAAGGAACTCACTTTGTCTGATGGTCAGAAAGTGCAGGATGCCGTTACCCATCGTTCTGGTATTACAGGCGAGAAGATGGAACTTGATGGATACCTCATTCTCGAAGGTGAGAATGTTGAAATCTACGACCACATGGGCAAGCACATGTTGGCTACTATGGTGCAGTTGAACAAGGAAAATGTTGATGCCGGTCACAAATTGGCTATGCAGGTTGCTGCCATGAAACCAGTTGCTCTTAACGCAGAAAGCGTAGCACAGTCAGTTCTTGACGAAGAATATAAGACTGCTGTTGAGAAGACCAAACTTGAGCAGGTTGAGAAGTATGTTGAGTCTGTGTTGAAGAAGAATGGAATTAATCCTAACCTTGTAGACAGCGAAGACCACATTGCTTCTAACATCAAGAAGGGTTGGCTTACTGAGGAAGAAGCTCAGAAAGCTCGTGATCTGAAAGAGAAGGCTGCTGCCGAGAAGGCTGCAAATCTTCCTGCTCAGATGATTGAAAACATTGCAAAAGGTCGTGTGCAGAAATTCTTGAAAGAGAATTGCTTGGTTGACCAGGAGTTCCAGTTTGGTGATGGCGACAAGGCTACTGTTTCTCAGTGGCTTGCTTCTCAGGATAAGGAATTGAAAATTGTAGCATTCAAGCGTTTCACGCTTGTTGCTGAATAATGATTCATCGTATTTGGTTTTAATAAATGGCATGGGGATGGTTCTCACTATCCTCATGCTTTTTTATTGAATAATTGAAACCAAAATGCATGATATGTGTTTTTTATGTTCTGATTATTATGCTAGGATTTTGCAGGTGTTCTGATTACTACATTAAATGTCAGAATTAGTTGGTTATATTTCATATTATAATAATCAAGAATGTGTGAACTTACTATTTAAATATGATTGCCTGAAATCTGCTGGCTATATTATTACGGTTTAAAATGCCGAATCTGTTAACGTGATAATGATGATAATAAATGTTTGAAATAAAAGGGACAGATATTATGAGATGGCAGCCCAATTGATATTTGTTTTTCTTAATTCTGCCAATCTGTTCCACAACATTTGGTATTCCTGTTTGTTGCAGAGTGGATCGTTGTCTATGATGTGTTGCGCTTCATCTCGAGCCATCTGAACAATCTGACCATCTCGGGCAATGTCAGCAATCTTAAGGTCAAATGCTATGCCGCTTTGTTGGGTGCCTTCCAAATCACCTGGACCGCGTAGCTTCAAGTCAGCCTCGGCAATCATGAAACCATCGTTGGTGTCGCACATAATATCCAATCGCTTGCGAGTTTCATTGCTAAGTTCACGTTTGCTGACCAAAATGCAATATGACTGATCCGCACCTCTTCCTACTCGTCCTCTAAGTTGGTGTAGCTGAGAAAGGCCGAATCTCTGGGCATCGAAAATAATCATTACTGAGGCATTCGGCACATTTACACCCACTTCAATAACCGTTGTGGCCACAAGTATTTGCGTTTCACCTTTTACGAATCGAGACATTTCCTCTTCCTTGTCAGAAGGTTTCATCTTTCCATGCACTTTGCTCAATCGGAATTCTGGGAACACTTGTTTTAAGGTTTCAAATCCTGTTTCCAAATTCTTCAAGTCGCTTTTTTCACTTTCTTGGATGAGCGGGAAGACGATGTATACTTGTCGGCCAAGATGTATTTGTTGTCTGATACCATTATACAAACTGCTTGTTTGGTTGTCGTATTTGTGAATTGTCACCACAGGTCTTCGTCCTGGTGGTAGTTCGTCGATGATGCTTACATCTAAATCTCCGTAGATAGTCATGGCCAATGTTCTTGGAATTGGCGTTGCAGTCATTACCAGAACATGGGGCGGATTAGAGCTCTTGCTCCATAGCTTGGCGCGCTGGGCCACTCCAAAGCGGTGCTGTTCATCGACAACTACGAAACCCAATCGCAGGAATTGGACAGTATCTTCGATGATAGCGTGTGTTCCAACTAGGATTTGAACGGTTCCATCGGCCACCCCTTCCAAAACTTGTTGTCTTTTCTTGCCCTTCACGATACTAGTAAGCAACTGAACATTTACAGGCATATCTTCCAGAAAACTGCGAATTGTAGCAAGATGTTGTTCGGCAAGAATTTCTGTCGGTGCCATAATGCAGGCTTGGTAGTTGTTGTCGAGGGCAATCAGCATAGACATGAGTGCTACCAAAGTTTTCCCTGATCCTACGTCACCTTGAAGCAAACGATTCATTTGCCTCCCTGAGCCCATGTCATTACGTATTTCACGTATTACTCTTTTTTGTGCTCCTGTGAGTGGGAAAGGCAGATGCTCTTTGTAAAAAGTGTTGAAATAGTTTCCTACATATTGAAAGATGTAGCCTCTATATTTACGTCGGTGATCGGAAGCATAGCGAACAATATTCAGTTGAACATAAAACAGTTCTTCGAATTTCAGTCTGAACCGCGCATGACTCATTTCTTCAGAGGTTTTCGGATAGTGGATATGCCGGAAAGCTGTGTCACGCGAAACTAACCTCAGTCGGTTTGTTATAAATGGCGGTAGCGTCTCATGCAGAGGAATGCTGATGCGCTCAAGCATACACTTGGTTATTCGTTCGATGGTGCGTGAGGTAATACCTGCTTTTTTCATTTTCTCGGTAGTGACATAATAAGGTTGCATGCCCATTTCCGAGAGTTTTAAGTCTTCTGTTTTTTCTACTTCAGGATGAGCAAATTGATAGCGCCCACCGTATACGGAAGGTTTTCCGAATATGATATATTCAGTGTTAGTCTTGTAATTTTTTGTGATTTGTTGTGCACGGGAAAACCAAACCAAGTCAACAAATCCGGTTCCGTCGGTGACATGAGCAACCACTCGTTTCTTTCTGGGACCCATGTCGAACTCTTCGAAACTTAGTATTTTTCCTTTTATCTGCACAAATGGCATTTCGCCTACAAGTTCACCAATGGTATAAATTTTGCTTCGGTCAACATATTTATAAGGATAATACTCCAACAAGTCACCGAAAGTTTCGATTCCTAATTCCTTGTTGAGAAGTTCTTTACGTCGGGGACCAACACCTGGAATAAATTTAATGTCTTGTTGGAGTATGTCGAACAAAGCAATTGACAATCTTAAATTATTTATGAATTATTGATAATAGCTTCAGCTATCATAAGGTCTAATGGAGTGGTTATCTTAATGTTCTCGCGATTGCCCTCCACCAAATGAATAGAATGACCAAGTGATTCCACCACTGATGCGTCATCTGTAAACTGCTCTTTGAATTCCTGCCGGTATGCTTGTTTGTGTAACTGTATGTGAAATGCCTGTGGCGTTTGCACCAGAACATATTCCGACCGGGGAACAGTTACTGAGGTCATTGCATTTGCCTGATGTAGATTGGCGGCATAAGGAGGAATATGTCTAAGTGTCTCGAAGACAGGAATGACAGGAATAGCTGCGCCGGTTTCTCTTGCTTTCCTATAGCAGCTGCCTATGACCTCCACGGAAGGAAATGGCCGTACTCCATCATGCACTGCGACAACACCTTGTGCGTCGTCGGGAATTTGGCATAATCCATTTTGTATGGAATGGAAACGAGTTCGTCCACCCTTAGCTATTTTGTAGTCCACCTGAAAGTCGTATTCTTCGCATAATACCTCCCAATATTCTTGCTGTGCTTCTGGCAATACAAGAATTATTTGTAGCTTGCTGTCATACTCTCTGAATCGCTCTATGGTGCGCATTAGAATGGGTTTCCCTCCGATGGGCAAGAACTGCTTGGGTATGCCTGCTCCCATCCTCATTCCCTTGCCTCCTGCAAGAATTATCGCGTAGTCTATCATGGTTACTCAGTAGTGTCTGTCAACATTTCTATGCAGTTCACTTCTCCATCAAGTGAACAAACCTCATGCCCTCGGCAACTTCGTTGGCTGTTTCTTGGTTGGTTAGTAAAGCCAATAGTGAATAGGCATAAGGAAATGCAGCGGCAGGACCCTCCCCTGTGATAATGTTTCCGTCGACAGTGAACAGCTCTGCAGTGTATTGGGCATCTTCCATAGTTTGTTCAAAGCCCGGATAGCATGTGGCACGTTTACCTTTCAGAAGTCCGAGTCCACCTAATACGAGCGGAGCGGCACAGATAGCAGAAATCATTTTTCCTGCAGCATTTTGTTTTAGCAATGCGGCCTTTACGCCTTCGTGTTTGTTCAAATTCGTTGCGCCAGGCATACCTCCTGGGAGCATCAGGAGATCGGCATCACTCAAGTCTGCTTCATCGAAGCACAAATCCGTAACAATCTCAACACCATGAGCCGATGTTACAAGAAGTTGGTCATAGATGCTTACGGTCTTGATATCAACACCACCTCTTCTGAGGACATCTACAGGTATTAAGGCTTCGATGTCTTCAAAACCATCAGCCATGAATTGATAAACTTTAGCCATGTTTTTTCTATTTTTATGGGTTAGAAATAACGGATATTCGATGAAAAACTGTATTTTTGCAATCGCATAACCATTGCAAATGTACAAAATCTTTTGCAAATCGCAATGTTTTCAATTGATAAAGATTAATAAAACATGGATAAAAGTGCACGAAGCAAGTTGAAATTTGCTCTTTTCGGTAATATTTATCAGGCCAGCAAGTCTGCTAGTATTCAGAAATTACTATCCATTTTGCAGCAGAGGGATGCTGACGTTTTGGTAGAAAAGGCTTATTATGACTTCCTCACTAAAGTTCAGCAGGTAGTTTTTCCTGTCTCGCATATTTTTGAAGGCGATGATTTTGATGCAGATTTTGTGATTTCCATGGGTGGCGATGGTACCTTCTTGAATTCTTCCCATTATGTGGGCGACAAGCATATACCGGTTTTGGGTATCAATATGGGGCGTCTCGGGTTTCTTGCCAATGCCGGTCCAGAAGAAATGGAAGAGGCTGTTGATGCATTGTACCATGGCAAATATGATGTGGAGCATCATGCAATGATAGAAGTGTCAACCGATGGCGAGCCCCTTAGTATTTGTACTCGCGCGCTGAATGATATAGCTGTGCTTAAACGCGACAATGCATCGATGATTTCTGTTCATACTTCTATTGACGGAGAATATCTAGTTACCTACCAGGCCGATGGACTTATTGTAAGCACGCCAACTGGTTCCACTGCTTACAATCTGTCGAACGGAGGCCCGATTATTGTTCCACAGGCAGGAAATTTGTGCCTTACTGCAGTGGCTCCTCACAGTCTGAACATACGTCCTATTGTTGTGAAAGATGAGAGTGTGGTGACTCTTAACGTAGAGAGTCGCAGTCATCAGTTCCTGATTGCTGTTGACGGGCGGTCTGCCAAATGTTGTGAAGGCATGCAACTTACCATTCGCAAGGCCCCTTGTGATATCCTTATCGTCAGACGTCCCGGTCAGAGTTATTTTACAACTTTGCGTGAGAAGATGATGTGGGGAGTGGATGGAAGAAAAGAATGAAAGTGGAATCTGAAGAATTATATGACAATACATGTTCAAGGATTTTTTTAAAAGAGAAGACAGCAAATATACCATTAAGGCCATTTTGAAATGGTTATGGAGGGCATGGCGCGGAAACCAGTTGCAAGCGGTGCTCAATGCCATGCTTGGCTTGGCGGGAGTAGCACTTAGCCTGCTTCAGGTATGGGCTGTACAGCATGCCATCGACGTGGCTTCGCATACGGTGGAGGGCAATTTGATATGGGCCGTTGTCCTGATGGGAGTGCTGATATTGTGCGACTTTGCCATCAGCATTAGTGCCATTTGGGTGCGGAATATACTTGGCATTAAGGCTCAGAACCGCATGCAACAGCGTATGCTCGACCGTATACTTCGTTCGGAATGGCACGGTCGTGAGCGCTTGCACAGTGGCGATGTCATCAACCGGTTGGAGCACGATGTCGGTGCTGTTGTAGGATTTCTCACAGAGACTATTCCCAGCACGATTTCCACTTTGGCCCTTTTCCTAGGAGCGTTCTTCTATCTGTTCTCCATGGACAAGCTGTTGTCAGTGGTGATTATTGTCATGCTCCCGATTTTCATATTGGTGAGCAAATTTTATGTGCGGCAGATGCGTCGTCTCACCCGACAGGTTCGTGACAGTGACAGCAAGGTGCAAAGTGTGCTTCAGGAAACGGTACAAAACCGAGTGCTCATCAAGACGCTTGAGAGCGACTCACTGATGGTTGACAAATTGGAAGACACCCAGAGCACACTTCGCCATCACGTGGTGCAGCGAACCAAATTCAGTGTGTTCAGTAATTTGATTCTCAATTTCGGCTTTGCACTGGGTTATTTGGTGGCATTTCTTTGGAGTGCCTTGCGCATGTACAACCACACACTGACGTTTGGTGGAATGACTGCGTTTCTCCAACTGGTGGGCAAAATACAAGGCCCAGCCCGTGGTCTTACCAAGCTTGTACCTGCCTTTGTCAGTGTATTTACCGCTGCTGAGCGACTGATGGAACTGGAAGAGGACCCGCTGGAAGAACAAGGTGATCCCATTGCACTTGAAGCTCCCTGTGGAATCCGTTTGAACAACATCTCATATAGCTATCCTTTGGAGCCTACCAAAGAAGGAACTCAACAATCAAAAGTCATTTCCGGACTCAGTTTTGATTTTCCACCACGTTCATGCACTGCCATTTTGGGAGAGACAGGTGCGGGGAAGACCACTCTCATACGCATGATACTTGCCTTGTTGCGTCCCCAAAGCGGCAGCATTGAATTGTATAATGGCAAGGAAATCCGCGAATTGTCTCCCCGCATGCGTTGCAATTTTGTTTATGTGCCGCAAGGAAACACCCTGATGAGCGGCACCATCCGCGAGAATCTTAGCTTGGGCAATACCGAAGCTTCCGACGAGGACATGGAGAGCGCTCTTCGCATGGCGTGTGCCGACTTTGTGTTCCAGCTGCCAGAAGGCATCGATTCCTCTTGCAGCGAGAGTGGGGGAGGATTGAGCGAGGGTCAGGCCCAGCGTATCTCCATAGCTCGCGCCTTACTGCGTAGTGGCAGTGTGATGCTTTTCGATGAAGCAACCAGCGCGCTCGACCCCGATACCGAGCGCCAGCTATTAAAGAACATTCTCGCTAACAGCAACAAGACCATCATCTTCATCACCCACAGGCCAGCAGTGGTGGACTATTGCGATCAGACATTAAGATTGGAAAAAATGTTTTGATACGTTTTTCGGGCTGTATTATTTACAGCCCGAAAAACTATTATTTACAAAATGTCTATGCTATGTAGACAATTGAATATAGTGCCATAATATACCAGCATTTTTGTCAACGTGCCATCTGATAGATGTTGCGCATGTCATCGGCGTTGAGTTTTACCAGTGTGCCGATGGATATCTTGCCTCCACGGCTGCACTTTTGTACCATTTCTTCGACCTCCTCATCTGTAATGTTGTGGCCGAGCAGTTCGTGAATGTTCACAGGCATGTTGAGGAATCTGTAGAAACGTTCCATCTCCTCAATGCCGCGAAGTGCTGTTGCCTCGGGGTTTGTGTAGTCGTTGGTGACACCCATCACATTGACAGCGAACTGTACGAACCGACTTAGGCTATGTTTCATCACATATCGTGCCCAACTGGGCCAAATGGCAGCCAGTCCGGCGCCGTGGGTAACCCCATAGAGTGCGCTCAATTCGTGCTCTAGCTTGTGCGAGGCGAAGTCTTTTTCCATTCCGCATTCCATCAGATTGTTGTGCGAAAGGCTTCCTGCCCACATGATTTGCGCGCGATGACGATAATTTTCGGGTTCGTTCATTACCACATAGGCACTGTCTTTCACGGTGCGCATCAATGCCTCGGCCAGACTGTCGGTGAGGTTCATGTCCTGATGTCGGCAGAAGTAGCGTTCCATGGTGTGCATTAAGATGTCGGTAATACCTGCGGCCGTCTGATAAGGCGGAAGTGTGAATGTACGCTCAGGGTTCATGATGGCGAACTTGCATCGGCAAAGGTCGCTGTTGACACCACGTTTGAGCAATCCTTCGTCTTTGGTAATCACGCAACTGTCGCTCATTTCGCTTCCAGCTGCGGGAATAGTGAGCACCGCTCCAATTGGTGTGCTCTTGGTAGGGACAGCCTTACCATCCCAGAAATCCCAAACATCACCTTCGTACGGAATACCGTAGGCAATGGCTTTAGAAGAGTCAATCACGCTGCCGCCGCCTATGGCAAGAATGAAGTCGACTTTCTCGCGGCGACACAGTTCAATGCCTTCGTAAACCAAAGAGAGCAGAGGGTTGGGAACAACGCCTCCCAGTTCAACATAAGGGATACCCTCTTTGGAGAGAATATTTGTCAATTTGTCAAGCAGGCCTGAGCGACGTGCGCTGCCGCCGCCATAGTGAACCAGCACCTTAGTTCCTCCAAAATGTTTAATGAGTTGGGCCGTTTGTTCTTCTGCTTCCTTCCCAAATACCACCTGTGTGGGCGAGTAAAACTTAAAGTCTTTCATTTTTTGTCAGATAGTTTTAGTTAATCATATTTATATTGGTGCAAATATACGAATTATTATTTTTATTCTCCCATCAATTCATTCGATTTTTAGTATTTTTTTTTTTAGCTTTTTCGATTTTTTGCACATTTCTCAGACTATGTTCTTGAACTTGTAGAAAGACTGTGCGTGATCATTTGCACAAAAGCCTGAAAGACTGTTGTGAAAAAATGAAATTCGCTGATTGACAACATTCTATTTGTATGCAATCGTTTGCGCAACAAATAGGGCAGTAACCTACATAAAACACATTCGATATTGCACGAATTTATGTACTTTCGCATTGTAAACACTAACCCGACAAACTATGAAATTGGTTTTTAATATAGAGTATCAGACAGTGTTCGGCGAAGAGCTGATATTGAATCTGATGACCCGGGATGTGCAGGGCGCGTCTTTGGAGTCGGCCTATCGTATGAGTACCATCGATGGCTACCATTGGTTTTATGAAATGAGGGGTAAATTTAATGTTGGTAATGTGATTGACTATTACTACAGTGTTGAGTGCAACGGAATGCAAAGCCGTCATGAATGGCTGATAGCCCCACACAGATTGGAATTGGTTAGCAACAATGGCACTAACTATATGATATACGACCATTGGATAGACATTCCTGAAGATTCTTATCTCTACAGTAGCGCTTTCACCGATTGTATAGCACGGCACACACCTGTAAAGAGTGCGCTGAAGCCATTCGTTTCCACTGTCCGATTAAAAGTTCGTGCTCCGCAATTGCGCGAATGCGAAAGGCTGGCAGTTGTTGGAGAGGACCCATTGCTGGGCGGATGGGAAATCCTGAAGAGTTTGGCAATGACAGAGCATCAGCACAATGAGTGGATTGTGAATATTGATGCCACGCGATTTCAGCGACCAGTAATGGAGTTTAAGTTTGTAGTGCTCGATGAAGACAAGGACGTGAGCCCTATTTGGGAAGAGGGGAAAAACCGTGTAGTGACGCTGCCAGTTGTCAATGCGGGAGATGTGCTTGTCTATGAGCTTCCGCAAGCCTCTTTCCCAATCTACAATCAGAAAGTGGCAGGAACATTGGTTCCAGTCTTCTCGCTGAGGAGCAACGACAGTTTTGGCGTGGGTGATTTCGGCGACCTGAAGAAAATGATTGACTGGGTGGAGTCTACCCGTCAGCGAGTGCTCCAGATTCTGCCAATAAACGATACAACCACTACGCACACCTGGACCGATTCCTATCCATATTCGTGCATCAGCATTTTCGCACTACATCCGCAGTATGTTGATTTGAGAGCCCTTCCAATGCTGAACGATGAGGAAAAGCGCAAAAAATTTGAGGCGTTGAGAGTAGAGTTGAATGCCCTTCCTCAGATTGACTATGAACGTGTGAATGATGCTAAAACGGAATATCTTCGACTCTTGTTCGCTCAGGAAGGGAAGAAAATGATGGTTTCGGCCAAATACAAGCATTTCTTTGAAGAAACAAAGCAGTGGCTTGTGCCATACGCCCAGTATTGTAGTCTGCGCGACAAGTATGGAACTGCCGACTATACCCAATGGCCTGACCATCGGATTTGGGATGAAGCCGACCGCGATGCCCTTTCCTCACCGCGTACAGCTGTTTATAAGGAAGTGGCTTTCTTCTATTTTATCCAGTATATTCTGAACAACCAGATGAGCGAGGTACACGAATATGCCCGTCAAAAAGGTGTCATCCTCAAGGGTGACATACCTATTGGAGTAAACCGTCATGGTTGTGATGCATGGCAGGAACCACGCTATTTCAACCTGAACGGACAAGCTGGTGCACCCCCCGATGATTTTTCTGTAAATGGTCAGAACTGGGGATTCCCCACTTACAATTGGGATGAAATGCTCAAGGATGACTGTTTGTGGTGGGTTCGAAGGTTTACAAATATGGCCAAGTTTTTCGATGCTTACAGAATTGACCATGTGCTCGGTTTCTTCCGTATATGGGAAATACCTTTTAATGCTGTCCATGGGCTGCTTGGTCAGTTCGCTCCGTCATTGGGTATGACATCTGAAGAGATTGAAGCCTATGGCCTGCTTTGGCATGAGGATCTTTTTTTGGAGCCTTATATTGCCGACTGGGTTCTTGACCGCATGTTCAACGAAAAAGCCGATGAGGTGCGTAAGCACTATCTGGAATCCAAGGGCGATGGCTTCTATCGTATGAAAGAAGAGTTCAACACCCAGCGTAAGGTGGAGAAATGGTATGAAAAACTATCAGCTCAATGCCAGAACGAGGACAAAAAAACAGAATTGGCCAACCTGCGGGACAGTCTTTATGCATTGTTAAGCAACGTTCTCTTTGTGCGTGACCATAAGGATTATAACAAATTCCATCCACGTATTTCCGCACAACTAGATTTCGTATATGAAAGTCTTAGTGATGGTGACAAATTTGTATTTAACAGAATTTACAATGATTATTATTATCGTCGGAACAATCAATTTTGGTATCGTGAAGCCATGAAAAAACTACCCAAGTTGGTTCAAGCCACTCGTATGTTGGTTTGTGCTGAAGACTTGGGCATGGTGCCAGACTGTGTGCCTTGGGTTATGAACGAACTACGAATACTTTCGTTGGAACTTCAGTCGATGCCAAAAGATCCGGCCGTAAAGTTTGGGCATCTTTCTCGTAATCCGTATCGTAGTGTATGCACTATTTCCAGTCATGATATGCCTACATTGCGACAATGGTGGGACGAAGATGAAGCCCGTACGCAGGAATATTATAACACTATGCTATATCGTGGCGATAGTGCACCGCATCCGTTGCCAGGTTGGTTGGCACGTGATATCATCTCGCGTCACCTTACTTCCCCGAGCATGCTCTGCATCCTTTCCATCCAAGATTGGTTGGCTATTGATGAGAAACTTCGCCTGCCAGACAAGAATGCCGAGCGCATCAACATCCCAGCCAATCCCAAACACTATTGGCGCTATCGCATGCATATAACTATTGAGCAGTTGATGGAGAGCCATTCGTTTAATGATAACTTGAAAGAATTGATTACACAATCTGGAAGAAAATAATTTTATATGATTATGAGAAAAGTTTTCCTGCTCATGTTTCTGCTGCCTCTGATGGCCGTGGCTCAGACCGTCACATCGCCTAATGGCAATATTATTGTGACCTTTTCGTTGACTGGTAATGGACGTCCCACTTATGAAATGACATACAAAGGTAAAGTGGTAGTCAAGCCTTCCTTTCTCGGTTTGGAACTCGCAAAAGACAAGCATGCATCGGAAGGCCTTCATGAAACAGACCTAATGGATGGCTTTGAGATTTCCAAGACTGAACATTGTTCTTTTGATGATACCTGGCAGCCTGTTTGGGGCGAGACACGATACATCCGAAATCATTACAACGAAATGGCGGTCACGTTGAGTCAACTATCTCCTGTTCATCCGAAAGGTGAGAAAGACAGGAAGATGTTGATTCGTTTCCGAGTATACGACGACGGTATCGGATTCCGCTACGAATTCCCACAGCAGAAACATCTAAACTACTTCATAATCAAGGAAGAACATTCGGAATTTGCTATGGCTGGTGACCATATGGCTTGGTGGCTTCCTGGTGACTATGATACTCAAGAGCAGATTACTCAACAGACTCGCTTGTCGGAAATCCGAAGTAAAATGCAGGAAGCAGTGAATTGGGGGAACTCTTCGGTGGCTGTTTTTTCCCCTACAGGAGTGCAGACTTCATTGCAGATGAAAAGCGATGATGGGTTATATATAAACATTCACGAGGCAGCGTGCCTAGACTATGCCACTATGCATCTTGAATTGGTGGATGATCAGACTAAAGTGCTTACCACGAAGCTCGGGGGCGGTAGCAATGCCTATACTCCGAATCCCAAGCCATCTGTTTATCCCCTGCCAGCTCCATTGACTTTTGTGAGTCATCTTACTCCTGATGCCACAGGATTGAAAGGAGCAATGCAGACACCTTGCACCACTCCCTGGCGCACAGTGATGGTTAGTGATGATGCACGCGACATGTTGTCTTCTAAACTTATATTGAATCTCAATGAACCTTGTAAGATTGAGGACACGAGTTGGATTCACCCTACTAAATATTGTGGTGTATGGTGGGAGATGATTGTAGGTAAGAGTTCGTGGAATTACACAGATGATTATCCCAGTATCAAACTTGGACAGATTGATTGGAATAAGGTGAAACCAAATGGCCGACATGCTGCTAACAACGAAAATGTGAAACGTTACATCGACTTTGCAGCCGCCAATGGTCTTGACGAAGTGTTAGTAGAAGGATGGAACGTAGGATGGGAAGATTGGGCAAATATGTGGAAGCGCGACGTGTTCGATTTTGTGACTCCTTATCCTGATTTCGATATCAAGGCGCTGAATGACTACGCTCATTCAAAAGGAGTGAAGATTTTGATGCACCATGAGACAAGTTCGTCGGCACAGAACTATGAACGTCATATTAAGGAGGCATATGAGTTGATGAACCGCTACGGATATGATGCTGTGAAAACCGGTTACGTTGGCGATATCATTCCACGTGGCGATCATCACTATTCTCAATCGATGAACAACCATTATCTTTATGTCATCAAAGAAGCTGCCAAACACCATGTCATGGTGAATTCCCACGAAGCTACCCGTCCCACTGGTATATGTCGCACATACCCTAATTTGGTGGGTGGAGAGAGTGCACGAGGTACGGAGTATGAGGCTTTTGGAGGCAATAATCCTGACCATACATGCATTCTGCCATTCACACGTTTGCAAGGTGGTCCCATGGATTACACTCCAGGTATCTTCGTGACCAAACTTTCGGAATGGAGCAATAACGATTCGTGGGCACGTATTACCATTGCTGGCACGCTCGCACTTTATGTCACTATGTACTCACCTTTGCAGATGGTAGCCGATTTGCCTGAGCACTACGAAAGGTTTATGGATGCTTTCCAGTTTATAAAAGATGTGGCATGCGATTGGGAAGATTCCCGTTATTTAGAGGCTGAGCCAGGCGATTACATTACCGTGGCGCGCAAAGCCAAGGGTACAGACAATTGGTTTGTTGGAGGCAAGTGCGATGAGAATGGTCATAGTGTTGTGGTGAAACTCGATTTCCTCGACAGGGGACGAAAATATGACTGTACTATATATGCTGATGCAAAAGATGCACATTATGAGAAAAATCCCCAGTCTTATGTCATCACCAAGCGTATTGTGAAAAAAGGCGATATTCTGAAATTAAAGGAAGCGAGTGGGGGAGGCTTTGCTGTATCAATAATAGCAAAAGATTAATATTTAAAAGAATGAAGAAAACAATCACAATTGCTTTTATGGCTATGGTAACATATGTCCAAGCCCAAACCTTTAAGTTCAACGAGGTGGAGCTCAATCCCGAGGAAACGACATTTAATCTTTTTGCCCCTTCAGACGCCAAACTAGTGAAAGTCCGGATTTACAAAGATGGGGTTGGTGGCAAAGCCATTAAAACCGCAAAGATGAGTTTCAATCAGGATAAGCAGATTTGGACTGTCTCTGTAAAAGGTGACATGCGCGACAAATTTTATACTTTCGACATAGGGCATGGCGAATGTCCTGGTGTTTTTGCCAAGGCTGTAGGTGTGAATGGCCGTCGTGGAGCAATTATCAATATGATAGAAACAGCCCCAGACGATTGGTGTTGTGATCAGCGTCCAGTGACGAAATCGCCAGCAGACCTTGTCATTTATGAAATGCATCATCGCGATTTCTCAATCCACTCTTCTTCTGGTATTGAAAATAAAGGCAAGTTCTTAGCATTAACCGAGCCAAAGGCGATAGAGCATCTTAAAGCTTTGGGTGTGAATGCTGTTCACATACTTCCTTCATTCGATTATGCCTCGGTTGACGAGACGAAGTTGGACAAGCCGCAATTCAATTGGGGATATGATCCTGTTAACTATAATGTCCCAGATGGTTCTTATTCCACTAATCCATATGACCCGAAAGTGCGCATTCGCGAATTTAAGCAGATGGTTCAAGCTTTACACAAGGCAGATATCCGCGTCATACTTGATGTAGTGTATAATCATACTTTTGACATAGAAGGAAGTAACTTCCAAAAGACATATCCCGACTACTATTATCGCAAGAATGCCGAAGGGGGTTATAGTAATGGGTCTGGCTGTGGCAATGAAACCGCATCGGAGAAGCCTATGATGCGACAGTTTATGATAGAGAGTGTGAAATATTGGGCAAACGAATATAGAGTAGATGGTTTCCGTTTCGACTTAATGGGCATTCACGATATAGAGACAATGAATGTGATACGTACGGAGCTAAACAAGATTGATTCTAATATTTTTATTTATGGTGAGGGTTGGAGCGCCAACAATTGCGCGTATCCGCAAGAACAGTTGGGCATGAAGGCTAATTTGAAGAAAATGCCCAATATTGCCGCTTTCAGTGATGAACTGCGTGACGGATTGCGTGGTCCTTTCTCCGATGATACCAAGGGGGGCTTCCTTGCAGGAGTCTCCGGAATGGAAGAAAGTATCAAATTTGGTATTGTTGGCGGTATTCAACATCCACAGGTTGATATGTCGAAAGTGAACTACAGCAAAGAACCTTGGGCTGATGAGCCTACGCAAATGATTAGTTATGTCTCGTGTCACGATGATATGTGCCTTGTTGACCGATTGAAAGCAAGCGTTCCTTCTCTAAAAACAGAAGATGGTAGTTTGTCAAAAGAACAGATTGATGAATTGATCCGTCTAGACTTACTTGCTCAGACCGCTGTTTTTACATCACAAGGAGTTCCTTTCATGCTCTGCGGTGAGGAAATGTTGCGTACTAAACAAGGTGTTCACAATAGTTATAATTCGCCTGACAGCATAAATCATTTGGATTGGGATAATCTAAAACGCTATCCGCATGTGTTTCGTTATTATAGCGATTTGATTAGCTTGCGCCGCAATCATCCTGCATTTCGTTTGGGAGATGCTCATTTGGTGCGAAAACATTTAGAGTTTCTCGATACCCCTCAGGGTGTCGTTGCCTTCAGACTGAAAAACTATGCAGGTCGTGATGATTGGCGCAACATTATAGTTGTCTTGAATGCCAACAAGCAAGTGGAGAAGGTTTCAGTTCCCAAAGGAATGTATACGGTGGTTTGCAAAGATGGAGTCATCAATGAGCAGTCTACTTCCAAAACATTTGGAAGTACAATCTTTGTCTCTGGTCAGTCGGCTTTGATTTTGTATCAACCATAGGCTTATTGGATAATCTTTTAATAGTTAATACAAATCTATATTATTTTTTGATATTGGGTAAGTATATGTTTGAGAATATGAAAAAGTTATTGTTAATCGGTTTATTTCTAAGTATGATGGTTGGGATGAGTGCTTTTCCAAAGTTGAAAATATCGCGTATTGATCCAACCGATTGGTATGTGGGTATGAAGAATCCTCAATTGCAGTTGATGGTATATGGCAAGAATGTTGCTAAGGTGGAAGACGTTACAATCGACTATCCTGGGGTGCGTGTTGATAGTGTTGTGCGGCTTGATTCGCCGAACTATTTGCTGATTTACCTTAACCTAAAGGATGTACAACCAGGTGAGATGACGCTTAAGTTTGACAAAACAAAAGTAACTTATACACTGAAAAAACGCGAGATGGATGGAGAAAAGCGAATGGGTTTTACCAATGCGGATGTTCTCTATATGCTCATGCCTGACCGTTTTGCATCTGGACGGTCTGACAATGACCAGATCAAGGGGATGAATGCCTATGTGAACGATCGCAGTCAACCCAGTTTGCGCCATGGCGGTGATTTGGAGGGAATACGCCAGCACTTGGACTACTTCAACCAGCTGGGTGTGACTGCATTGTGGTTTACTCCAGTACTTGAGAACAATTCGCCCGACAACAACGGTTTCAGTACTTATCACGGATATGCCACAACAGACTATTATCGTGTAGACCCACGATTTGGTACCAATCAAGATTACCGACAACTCACAGATGAGGCTCATAAGCATGGACTGAAAATTGTGATGGATATGATTTTTAACCATTGTGGATTCGAACATCCATGGGTTTCTGATATGCCGTCAAAAGATTGGCTTAACACTCCAGATTGGCTTTCCGAGAATAAAGGAGAGAATACCTCTGGAAGAAATCCTATGACTGGATATGTGGATGATGGCATAGGTAAGGCATCAGCCAAAAGTCAGTATTTGCAGACAAGTTATAAGCTTACACCCGTGAAAGACCCCTATGCTTCGAAAATTGATATGCATGAAACCGTTGACGGGTGGTTCGTGCCTTCCATGCCCGACTTGAATCATCGTAATCCCCATGTGATGACCTATCTCATTCAGAATTCTATTTGGTGGATTGAAACCATTGGCATTGATGGCATCCGAATGGATACTTATCCCTATGCTGATGCCAAAGGTATGGCATACTGGATGAAAATCCTTGATGAAGAGTATCCCAATTTCAATGTGGTGGGTGAAACATGGGTGACAGAACCAGCTTATACGGCCTCATGGCAAAAGAACAGCCGACTCTCGAAAGATAACAGTTATCTTAAGACTGTGATGGATTTTTCGTTCTTTGACAAACTTTCCAAAGCAAAGAAGGAAGAAACCGATGACTGGTGGGAAGGACTGAACCGACTTTACAATTCGTTCTGCTATGATTATTTGTACGAAGACCCTAGCCATGTGATGGCTTTTGTGGACAATCATGATACCGACCGTTTCCTTGAAAATGGTAAGGACGTGGCATCGCTGAAGCAAGGGTTGGCATTACTACTGACGGTAAAGCGGATTCCTCAAATCTATTATGGAACTGAAGTGCTGATGAATGGAACCAAGGATGTAACCGACGGTAATGTGCGTAAGGATTTCCCTGGAGGATTTCCTGGTGACACACATAATGCCTTCGTTGAAGAGGGACGTTCCATAATTGAGAATGACATGTTCAATTGGCTTTCATGCCTGCTTCATTGGCGGCAAAACAATGACGTCATTGTTAAAGGTAGCATGACACAGTTTATTCCATACAAGGGAATTTATGTCATTGCAAGACAATATCAAGGTGGGAATGTGCTTACAATCCTTAACGGAAAAAGTACTGACAACTTGCTTGATGTGTCGCGTTATGCTGAAATTATCGGGAATCATCATGAGGCAAAGGATGTTGTGACAGGCAATATCATTGATTTGACCAAGCCTGTTCCTCTTAAACCGCGCCAATCGCTTATTGTAGAGTTCTAAAATAATGAGAAGGGATGTCTCGATGTTTGGTTAGACATCCCTTTTGGGACTCCCAACGGGTCAATGTTATTTCCGTGGATAGGGGGAGTTATGTTTTTTTCTTGTTATTTGTAAACAAAATGCGAATTGTTTAACGAACAAAAACTTGCTGACTTTTTGCATCTGATTCATTACTTGTTATATAGAATCTTGATGTTTATAAGTGGATGGTCGTTGACTTTTGCATCATTTCTGCTTATTTCATGTAGGATGTTCAATATCTTGAGCACAAACTTTTCAGAAGTTAATGTACATTGACAGATGGCCTAAACTCATTTTGCGTATAATTGTATAAAACATTTATATCGTCTACATGGCGTAGACGGTTTTATTATAGTATTGAAAGTATTATACGGCAGACCTACAAATGGGCAGTTTAATGTGAAGAATGAACTAATTCGTGGTTTGAATAGCATCCTCTTCTTGTTCAATCTCTTGTTCGAGAGTGCGGGGAATGCGCTTGTCGTCTTTAGCTCCGAGGGCAACAATTTTTTGTGCAGATGTGGTAATACTCTGTCGCCCGTCTATTGATTTCATGATGTCTTCAAACTTTTCCTGCATGTTGTCGAGACACTTTTGTGCTGCAACAACACGATCGTGGAGCAGACCGATACGCTGAATCAGCTCGTCGGCAGCCTTGAACACTTGTTGCTGGTTCTTTGACTGTTCGAATTGTGTCCAGGATAGTTTAATCATGCGCAGTATAACAGAGATGTTCAACTCTCCAGCTATGCACACACCGCGGTTGAAGGCATACGACCAAAGTTTTGGGTCGGCATTCATAGCCGATTGGAATGCTCCTTCGAAGGGCATGAACATGATAACGAAATCGAAAGTGGTGTTGGGTTTCTCAATGTATTTAGAGTAGTCTTTCCGAGCCAACTCGTCCACATGTTTTCTCACACTGTTCAGATGCAGGTTCAATGCCATGTCTCGCTGGTGTTCATCCTCAGCGTTCACATATTGCATGTAGGCCGTGAGAGACACTTTCGAGTCAATGATGACATCTTTCTTGTCAGGGAAATGAAGAATTACATCTGGTTGCATGCGCCTGCCTGTTTCTTCGTCAGTAATCACCTGCCCTGTTTCGGTGCGGATGAACTCTTGCATTTCGTAGTCGCGACCCTCGCGCAATCCTGCACTTGTGAGTACATTGTCGAGCACAGTCTCGCCCAAGTCGCCTTGAAACTTAGTGCGGTGGGTTAAAGCATTTGCCAATCGTGTGGTTTCGTCGCTCATTTCCTTTGAGCGCTTCATCATGTTTTCTATATGCGCTTTTACAGACTCAGTGTTCTTGATGTCGTTTTCTCGGGTTGAGTTAACCAATTGTTGAAGTGCGAGAATCTGTTCTTGAAGAGGCTTTACAACATTGCCCAAATGCAGTGTGTTACTTTTTTCAAGTTCGTCGGAACGCACTTTCAATAGTTGGGTTGTAATATTGGTCATGCGTTCTTGCACCATTTCCATTTCTTTCTGCAGTCGTTTGTCGTTTTCTTGAAGTTGTTCCTCTTTTAATTCCAACTCTTTATTTTGAGAGACAACGGCAGCATGAAGGTTGCGGTTTTCGTCCTCCAAGGTGTCGATTTCCGATTCCAATTCACTTATTTTAGCCTTATCGTTAGTGTGGGTATCCTTGTTGATGCGCAGTTCTGTTTCGTACGAAGATAATTTGATGTTAAGATTGCCAATGGTGTCTTGATCAATTCTAACTGTCTTCCTGTGCTTGGAGTCTGCAATCAACCAGCAGACAGCAGCTCCCATAATAAGACCGATGATGAGGAATATAAAATTGTATAACATATTTAATTAATAAAGAAGAATGAGCCCTGCAAATCCGCTATATGCAATCATGCGTATTGGGTTGATTTTGAAGAATTTGGTTCCAACGAAGGTGGCAACGAAAAGGAAACAGCTGATGCAGAATTGCCAAAGGTTGACTTTTGGCGTGGAGAAGTTCTCTGAAGTCATTAGCATCAGTGTGGCTGCACCAAGAAGTCCGACAACAGCAGGACGAAGCCCAGTGAATATACTTTGAATCAGTGAGGTCTTCATGTACTTCATAAATAATTTGCTTATCAGTATCATCAGGATGAGCGAGGGTAACACCAATGCAAATGTTGCGGTAAAACTGCCAAGAATGGACATAGGAATACTATAGCCAGAATTGACGGCTGCCGTATATCCGCAATATGTGGCACTGTTGATGCCTACTGGGCCAGGAGTCATTTGGCTTATGGCCACGATGTCTGTAAACTCTGCAATGCTTATCCAGTGCCAATGATATACCACTTCACTTTGAATAAGCGATAACATACCGTACCCACCACCAAAACCGAAGAGGCCGATTTCAAAGAAAGTGATAAATAAATATAGGTATAGCATTCTGAGATATCTTGTTTTAGATTTGTCCTTTTTATTTTTTATAATATGATATTATTCTGTAGGTTCGATGTATTTTCCATAAATATATCCACCGATGCCTGCTATGATAATAATCAGGATAGGTGACACACCAAGTGCCCAAATGGCTAAGGCGCATACAATGGGTATCCAACAGTTTGCAAGATTTATTTTTGCGCTCTTTGCCAAATTGAAGGTTGGCACTGCAATTAGTGCTACTACTGCAGGTCGAATTCCACGGAAGATAGCTTGTACTATATGGTTGTCCTGAAACTGATGGAAAAACATTGCAATAAGCAAAATGATAATAAACGAGGGGAGCGCAGTGGCTACGGATGCGCATATGGCACCTCTCTTCTTTTGAAGTTTGTATCCGATGAATGTGCTGATATTGATTGCGAACACACCAGGACAACTTTGTGCAATGGCAATCAAATCGAGCAATTCTTCCTTCTTCACCCATTGGTGCTTGTTGACGACCTCTTGTTCTATCAATGGTATCATGGCATAGCCTCCACCAAAGGTCACTAGTCCTATCTTGAAGAAGGTCCTAAATGCCTCTAACATTTCCGAGTTCTTCTTTTCCACTTATTTCAAATGAGTTTTTTTATTTGTTCTGTAGACAAAGATTGTATAACGTGCAGAGTGATTGGTGCTTGGAAGGTGATGAGAAAACTAAATAAATTGCGTGTTTGCCAGTTTTTCCATAAATACCTTTCAGAGTAATAGCTACATCTTTCGTTTCTTGTGCAGTCTTGCCATTAAAGTTAAGATGCCCAATGCATTGTCCGCCTCTGCCTTCCCAAGGACTGTCAATCATCACTTTTATTTGTCCTTGGGGGCCTAATGATTTCATTCGTAGCAATAGTTGTATAGATGATTTCTTTATGCCATCAAGGTTGAAATATTTATAGCCAACGATGGAACCGTCTGTGTTGTTCACCACAGGATTGCAGTTCCAACGCAGGTCGTAAACATTTCCTTTGGGAATGCCATTGATATAAGTGGCTTCTACATATGAGCCAGTGAAAACAGAGTTCCCGTTTTGATTGCGAGTAGTTGCGGAGGGACCAGTGAGCCAGCAAGCAATGGCAGCTGGATATCTTCGGCCAACCGATAGTCCATTTGTCTCGAATCCTTCTGATGTGTATTCGCCTTCACTGATTACCACTTTTCCATCAAGTCCCTCGGTAACTTTCACGTTGATGGGTGCAACCATGGCTTGACGACTATATTCGTTGATACCAGTTTGACGATGGTAGAAAACAAACCATTGTCCGTTAATCTCACAGATGCTTCCATGGGTGTTTCCTGTTGGGTTCGCAGATGGGATGGTGTTACCGTTGGCATCTTTTTCACGGCCACGTCCATCAATAAGTGTACCGCCATAAGTGAATGGACCTAAAGGATAATTGCTGTAGGCATAGGCTAATGTGTAATTGCTTCCAGGAAGTCCAAATTCTCCATCACGAGTCCATCTGCTATAGATGAATACATACTTGTCTTTGATTTTTCTCATTGACGATGCTTCGAAGAAACGGAAAGTGTCGTCTTGTTTAAAACCGGGAACAAGATTTTCAATACGTTGGCCTCCTGTCTTTAATGTAGCCATTGTCTTGGTGTCGAGTTCTGCACCCCACGACTCACCAAACCCCCAATAAGCATAGGCACGACCATCGTCATCCACAAACACAGCAGGGTCGAAATGAAGAATGCCTACAGTCTCATTGGGTTTCTCGATATTCCAATTGCACACCTTGAACGGACCGTCCGGTCGTTTGCTTTTGGCGACCATAGTCTGTCGGCCTCCATTCTGCGTGTTGGGGTAGAGATAGTATGTTTTGGTGCCGTCTGATTCTTTTACTTCGGCGATGTCTGGCGCGAACAACACATCTCCTTTTCCACCCTCGTTAAGCAGATTGCCCCTTGCGTTGGTTTTCGATTCAAAGATTACCCCATCGTATCGCCAGTTGTTTAGGTCTTCAATGGGCGCAGACCAAACAACTTGTTCAGGCCCACAGTACATTGTTCGGAAACTGTCGTGCGAGCCATAAATGTAAACGCGATATTTCCCAGGGTGATCAGGGTCTTCAAATACATATGGTTCACCATCAGGAATATGTTCCCAAAGGGGCAAATATGGATTGGCTGCTGTCATAGAGAATACTGCTACCAGAATTATGCCCAAAGTGATCAGGATCCTTTTCATAAATAGACTTCTTATTTTGCCAATTTATTCTCAATCCATTTGCGAGCATTGACAAAGGCTTCAATCCAAGGTGTCACATCGTCCATACGATGTCGCTCAGGATACCATGCACATTGCCACGGGAAGATAGCTCGCTCCAAATGTGGCATCATGGCTAAGTGACGGCCGTTTGCAGAACAAATACCTGCCACATCATAATCACTTCCGTTAGGATTGCCAGGATAACTCGAATAGTTGTATTTAGCAATGACGTTGTATTCTTCTTCTCGTTTGGGAAGACTGAATTTTCCTTCGCCATGAGCTACCCAGATTCCGAGTTTGTTACCACTTAACGAACCAAACATTACACTGTTGTTCTCTGGAATTTGCAAGGTAAGGAATGCACTCTCAAACTTATGTGAATTATTGTGAAGCATACGTGGATGACTGGAGGAAGCCTGAGCGTCTTTTCCTTCAAGGAGCCCAAGTTCCACCATGAGTTGACAGCCGTTGCAAATACCTAACGAGAGCGTGTCTTCTCGATTATAGAATTTGTCCAACGATTTTTTTGCCTTTTCATTATACAGGAAAGCACCAGCCCAACCTTTAGCGGAACCAAGTACGTCGCTGTTGGAGAATCCACCACAGAAAACTATCATGTTGATGTCTTCCAAAGTCTCACGACCGCTAATAAGATCGGTCATCATGACATCTTTCACATCGAAGCCAGCCAGCCATAGTGAGTAGGCCATTTCTCTTTCTCCATTTGTACCTTTCTCACGTATGATGGCAGTCTTTGGATGTACTGAGGTGTCGTCTTTCTTCCAACGGTCTGCATTCAGTCCGTATTGTGAAAGTTTACCGGTGAAATTATGATTGAATGTCATTTCCAAAGGTTGTAGCTTGTAGTTGTTGAATCTTTCTTCAGCACAACCATTGAAACTTTGATCTCTGTCTAGTAGATACGAGGTCTTGAACCACACATCACGTAGGTGGTTGATGTCAAAACTGTGTTCGTATTCATCCTTTTTTATCCAGAGGGTTCGCTTATCTGGAGTTGGGTAACCAATCTTGGCAAAGCCTATTCCCAAGTCTTCTAGAAAATCTCTCAGTTCATATTTGTGCTCGTCGGATACCTGAATGATAACCCCAGGGTTCTCTGCCATTAGATTTGTTACTACATCGCCGTTTGCCAGATTATGCAAATTGATATGAAGACCGCCCTTCTTGTTGGCAAAAGTCATTTCCAGGAGAGTGGTAATCAAACCACCAGCACTGATGTCGTGACCGGACAAGACCCATCCTCGGCGGATAAGTTCTTGTATGGCATTGAAACAATCAACGAAATAATCAGTATTCCTGACTGTTGGAACATCGCTGCCCACCTTGCCTAATGATTGGGCAAAAGCGCTGCCGCCCAAACGTTGCTCGTCAAAAGAGAAGTCTATATGATAGATTGACGAGTTCTTGTCGTTTACCAAAACAGGTGAAACCACTTTGCGAATGTCGCTAACTTCGCCACCGCTGCTAACGATGACTGTCCCCGGAGAAATTATCTTCTCTCCATTGGGATATTGCTGGCTCATGGAAAGTGAGTCTTTTCCTGTTGGAACGTTCACACCTATGGCACAGCAAAAATCACTTAGAGCTTCTACTGCTTTATAAAGACGAGTATCTTCGCCTTCCTGAGAGCGGCAAGGCCACATCCAGTTGGCAGAAAGGCTTATGCTATTAAGGCCATCTTCAAGAGGAGCCCATACAATATTGGTAAGCGATTCGGCTACAGAGAGCACACTTCCCGCTTCAGGTGAAGCGAGTCCAGCTTGAGGAGCATGCCCTAATGCTGTGGCAATACCTTTCTTTCCACGGTAGTCTAGTGCCACAACTCCGCAATCGCTGAGGGGAAGTTGTATTTCTCCTTGGCATTGCTGGCGGGCAATCTTGCCTGTTACAGAACGGTCAACCTTATTGGTTAGCCAATCTTTGCATGCCACAGCCTCCAACTGTAGAACACGCTCAACGTACTCATCAAGTTTATCTAGCTGGTATTCAACATTTTGGTATATCCTTTCCACTGTTTTATCCACCATCACTGTTTTGGGTGAATGACCGAACATCTGTGCAACATCCAAATCGAAAGGCTTCACACCATCACCTTGCTTGAAAGAGAAATGGGCGTCGCCCGTTGTCTCACCCACCACATATAATGGTGCACGCTCACGCTCTGCTATTTTGCGTACATGCTCAATGTGCTTTTCATCGATGAGCAGTCCCATGCGTTCCTGGCTCTCATTGGCAATAATTTCTTTTGACGAAAGTGTTTTGTCACCAATAGGAAGTTTAGTCATGTCGATTTCTCCTCCGCATTCTTCAACCAGTTCGGAAAGACAGTTTACATGACCGGCAGATCCATGGTCGTGAATACTTACAACAGGATTGAAATCTTCTTCTACCAATGCTCGTACAAGATTGTATGCACGCTTCTGCATTTCAGGATTAGCTCGTTGAACAGCATTCAGTTCGATGCCGTTGCTGTATCGTCCGGTATCAACAGACGACACACTGCCACCACCTAACCCAATGCGGTAGTTGTCTCCTCCAACCACAACAATTTTGTTTCCTTTCTGAGGCTCCTTTTTCAGACAGTCACGCTTCTTGCCATAACCCACGCCACCTGCAAGCATGATAACTTTATCGTAGGCGTATTTTTCGTTACCTTCTTGATGTTCAAATGTAAGTACCGAACCAGCAATCAATGGTTGCCCAAATTTGTTTCCGAAGTCGCTAGCACCATTTGAAGCCTTGATTAGAATCTGTTCGGGAGTTTGATAAAGCCATTGGCGAACCGGCAGGATATTCTCCCAATCGCGCGATAGATTGTTGGTGGTTTCTTTTCTGCTGGTGTCTTGTACAACATCTTCGCTTAGTCTGGGATAAGCTGTCATATAGACAGCAGTTCCTGCTATTGGCCATGAGCCTACACCACCACCCATACGGTCACGTATCTCACCACCTGTTCCTGTAGAGGCGCCATTGAAAGGCTCTACCGTGGTAGGGAAATTATGGGTCTCAGCCTTTAAGGAGATGACGCTTTCTATTTCTTTCACTCTGAACCAGTCGGAAGTGCTTTGGTCTGCAGGAGCAAATTGTTCAACGACTGGACCTTCAGAGAAGGCTACGTTGTCTTTGTATGCTGATAGTATCTTGTGGGGATTTTCCTTGGTGGTCTTTTTTATCATAGAGAAAAGACTTGATTCTTTTTCTTCTCCGTCGATAATGAAAGTACCACCGAATATTTTGTGGCGACAATGCTCAGAATTGATTTGGGCGAAACCAAACAGTTCACTGTCGGTGAGCGGACGGCTTAATTGCTTTTCTACTTGATGGAGATACTCAATTTCCTCTGAAGAAAGAGCGAGTCCCTCCTTCTCGTTATACTCCTCAATGTTCTCCACATGCTTGATGGGCTGTGGCTCAATATTTACGGTAAAAATATTTTGATTCAGACCTTCATACATGCGTTGTAGCATAGGGTCGTGCTTGGCATCTTTACTTTCAACACGGAAGAATTCTTCTATTCGCGAGATGCCTTTCAAACCCATGTTCTGTGTGATTTCCACAGCATTGGTGCTCCATGGTGTAATCATTTCACGTCGTGGACCAATGAAGAATCCTTTCAAGGTTTTTTCCGTGAGGCATTCTGCATTGTCATAGAGCCAACATAATTCTTTGATTTCTTGTTGGTTGAATTGATGGTCAACTTCTGTTGCAATCACATTTTGTGATAGGGTCTTAAAGAAAAAAATCATTGTTTAAATTGTATTTGTAGTTCTAAGGTGCAAATATACATAAAAATATCGAATTTATGATTCGACGTTATGAAGATTTTTGTTTTTGTGGTAGTTTTTAGTTGTCAGTTCGTATTTTTTGTTTATTTTTGCGGTGCGTTCGCCTTTAAACGGACATGCTTTAGTTTAATATTTGGTATCAACTATCGTTAGTCAGACACTTATGGAAAACAGATTATCTTCGTTATTGCAAAAGTGGACAAGCATCAGCTTGATGTTGCGTATTTTTGTTGGTCTCCTGGTTGGCGCTTTCATAGGCATAGTAGCCCCACATTTTACGGCAATTTCCATTCTTGGACAAGTGTTTGTAAATGCCCTTAAGGCAGTTGCCCCAGTTTTGGTTGCAGTGTTGGTTTCCAGTTCTATAGCCAAAGCTGGCAGAGGACTTGGCGCACGTTTCAAGACAGTCATCACCCTTTATTTGATGACAACGTTCTTTGCGGCTCTCATTGCGGTTATTCTCAGTACAATGTTTCCCGTAACTATTATGCTGAAAGATGCGGCTGGCGATACCGCCCCGAGTGGATTAGCCGATGTTTTCTCCACTTTATTGAATAATATGGTTGCCAATCCCATTCAATCAATATCTTCTGCTAGTTATATTGGCATATTGTTTTGGTCTATCATTGGTGGTGTGGCCTTGAAGTTGAGGGCCAGTAAGGCAACAATCGAGATGGTCTGCGACTTTGCCGAAGTCATTTCCCAGGTTGTGAGATGGATTATTCAATTCGCTCCGTTTGGTATTTTCGGCTTGGTGTTTTCGTCTGTTTCTGAAAGTGGATTGGATATATTTACTGATTATGGCAAATTGTTGATGTCGTTGGTGGGATGCATGTTGTTTTCTTATGTCATCGTCAATCCATTTATTTCATTTCTCTATATTCACCGCAATCCTTATCCTTTGCTATGGAAATGCTTTAGGGAAAGCGGATTGAACGCTTTTTTTACTCGTTCTTCAGCTGCTAACATACCTGTCAATATGAGCCTTTGCCATCGCATGGGGATTGACGAGGACTTCTATTCTGTAAGCATACCACTTGGCTCTACCATCAATATGAATGGAGCCGCGATAACCATTACAGTATTGTCGTTGGCCGTGGCTCACACAATGGGCGTGAAGGTCAATTTCACCTCTGCTTTGTTCCTCAGCTTGATTGCGACTCTTGGAGCCTGTGGCGCTTCAGGTGTGGCAGGCGGTTCGCTTCTGTTGGTCCCGATGGCTTGTTCGTTCTTTGGCATCGGGCAGGACATTGCGATGCAAGCAGTAGCGGTTGGTTTCATTATCGGTGTGGTGCAGGATTCGGTGGAAACTGCACTAAATTCTAGTGGTGATGCATTCTTTACGATTACCGCCGAGATGCACGATAAATTTAAAATCAAAACACAAAAAACAGAAGGTTGTTAACTCTTTATTCTCTGTTAAGCATCATAAAGGCTGCCTGAAGCAGTTTGTTCTTTAGTGGTTCTGGATAGTTGGGATGGTCTTTTAAAAATTTCTCTACCAAGGCTTTTGCCTCTGAGCTGCGGTGTCCGGCCAGGAGAGCATTGCACCAATCGAGTGGGAAGAAAATGTCGCCAGTGCGTTGTATCTCCTCCAAAATTTCTAGTCCGGGGAGAACGAATTGGTTGTTAAATGGTTCGCGAAGGTCGCTGTTGAGCAGCGATAGTATGTTGGCAGCATATGGTTCAATGGCTCTATTCTCTTTTCTCAGAAGCATCTCGAACAGTTTTTTCTGTTCAAGAGTGTCAGGGTTGCATGCTCTTGAAACAAAGTCAAATTCCTTGATAACATCTTCGTTTTTCAGCCTTGCCCGTTGCTGGGCTAGAATTCTCTTCCATTGCGTAGGAAGTAGCAAGGCTAAATGGTACGACATGTTGATGTAGTTTCTCTCGGTGAGCAATGGGTTGGATGCAGACTGCCAAATTCTCTTGATACTGTCGGTGAGTGCTGGCGATATGGCTGAACTGCACAACGATTGAAGTATCTGTTGGCGGAACGATTTGACAGGATGTTCGTTGGCCATTGTCCACAAACTTTCTTCCATCTTAGTACGTTGATTTGTGCCTGCCTGGTGTGCTAGTTGGTTGAGAATCATGAAATAAGTGGACAGAGCTAATTCGTTCTTTTCTGAGTTAGCCATTGAGCGTACGGCCTTAAAAACCATTCCTATAGGTGCTTTGTGCATCAGATAGTTCTCGTATACTGTCATGGCGGCAGCAATGCGGCTCTGTTCTGTAGAAAGTTCATTCCAGCGATTGATGTATTGTTGCACGGCAGTACTGTCGTCAAACTGGTAGCGCGCATAGCCCATTCCGTCCAGGTTGGGTAGTGGTTGATTGCCTGCCGTGTTCACGTGGACTATCTCAACCCCTTTCGATTTTACCCATTGCTGGTCGAATTTTTTGATACCAGCTTGTGGATTCTCAGCATCGAGGATGGCAATAAGGTCATCCCAGGTGGCATTGCCATAAGAGTATTGATTGAGATATTTTCGCAGTCCGTTGCGGAATGGCTCTGCACCCATCTGTTCTTCCAGTTTTCGCATCATAATAGGTGCTTTGTGATAGATGATGTTTCCATAAAGCAGACCTGCATTATTCAAGTTGTCTAGAGGTTGTTGGATAGGGTGAGTGCCTTGAGTGCGGTCGGTGACCAGTGCAGCAATATAGTGTGTCTTTATGAAATTCAGGTCGTGGTTCATGTTCGGGAACTGTTCTCGCCCTATCTTGTCGGCCATGAAATTGGCAAAAACTTCTTTTGTCCACACATCGTTGAACCAGCGCATGGTAACCAAGTCGCCAAACCACATGTGTGCTGTTTCATGTGCAATGAGTTGTAGGCGGTTCAGTTCTTCATCGGGAGTTGGATTTTCACTCAGAAAAATGGTGCGATCACGGAACTGTATGCATCCAGGGTGTTCCATTCCGCCAAACTGATAGCCTGGCAGAACCACACATCCATATTTCTTGAAAGGGTATGGGATGCCCGTATAGTTCTCCAGCCATCGCAACGAAAGGGCAATTTCGTCGAACACCGTGGGCAGTTGTGCCACCTTTCCCGGTGCAGTTTCACGATAGAGAATGGTTAGCTGGCGTCCATCGCGTACAGCTTTCTGCTCTTGGAACTTGCCAGTGGTGAACGAGAACAGGTATGTGGGTATTTTTTCGGTTACTTCAAAATAAAGTATAGAACCATTTTCTTGTTTTTGGGGAAGATTGTTTGAAATATTATCCATCTCTTTACCATTGCTGATGGCTGTCCACCCCTCGGGTATGGAGAGTGTCAGTGAGAAGTGCGCCTTTAGGTCGGGTTGGTCGAAACAGGGGAACACACTTCTAGCATGGTCGGGTACAAATAGTGTATAGAGGTAGTCGTCGTTGCGGTTTAGTGCCTTGTCTTTGCTGGAGAAGCGGATGTCAAAGTTGTTTTCTCCCTGTTTCAGCTTGTCGGCTGGTATTACGATGTGCTCGTCATGATAGTCGGCCTTCATCTCTTCTCCGTTTACTTTCAGGGAGAGCAATTCTCCCTGAAAGTCTATTTGTAAGTCGTCCTTGCCTTTCCATTGGAATGATATCCTCTCGTTGCCCATTACCTTTTCCTCTTTCTTGTCGGGGATGTCGAAGAACAAGGTGTATCGCACATTCTCAATATTGGCTTTCCTATATATGGCCAACTGCTGGCTGACGCCTTTTTCCACTATTGGCAACATATCCTTTTCTGTGCACGACATTATTATTAATAGAATCATGCATACTCCTATCGTTAAGAACTTTGATGTTTTCATATTTGTGCGTTTGTTTCTTTTCTGCAAAGGTAATGTAAAAATGCGAAAGTGCAAAACACAATCAGAGGCAAAGTGTATTTTTCATTGCGTTAATATAAAATAAGTGGTGGCCAAATGTGGTTAAAATTCCATAAACTAATTCAACTTGATACGATTTTTGAGGTCTAATTGATGAATTTGCATTATAATTGCAAACAAATTCCATCTTTGAAGGTTTTTTTTGCCAGCGGTTGTGTGATGGAGAATTAGAAACGGATTATTAACATAATAATGAAAGGTAATAAAGAAATGAAGAAAAGTTTATTGTTGGCAATGGCTGCCGGAGCCGTCCTCTTGAGCAGTTGTGCGCTTAAAAAAGATCTTGACAACTGCAGACTCGACAACCAGAGCCTAATGAACGAGAACAAGGAACTGAACACCAATTACCAGGTGGCAAAGGAGCAGTTGGCTGCCGCCAATACGCGTGTCACCTCTCTCGAGGAACAGCTTGCACAGCAGAAAAAAGCATATGCCGCTCTGCAACGCTCACTCGACAAGAGTTTGAACAATGCCAACCAGAACAATGTTAGCATTGAGAAATTGGTGGACCAGATCAATGAGAGCAACCAATATATACGTCATCTCACCGAACTTAAGTCGAAGAGCGACTCGCTCAATATGGTACTTACCAACAACCTTACCCGTTCGCTCTCTAAGGAAGAACTCAAGGAAGTGGATGTCCAGGTACTCAAGGGTGTGGTCTATATCTCGTTGGCCGACAACATGCTTTATCAGACAGGTTCATACGAAATCAACGACCGTGCAGCGGAGACACTCTCTAAGATTGCTAAGATTATCATGGACTACAAGGACTACGACGTACTCGTGGAGGGGAACACCGACAATGTGCCCATCTCGCGTGAGAATATCCGCAACAATTGGGACCTCTCTTGTCTGCGTGCTTCGAGCGTCGTACAGTATCTGCAGAACAACTATGGTGTTGATCCGAAACGACTTACTGCAGGCGGTCGCGGTGAATACAATCCGCTTGCCAGCAACAACTCCGAACTTGGCAAGCAGCGTAACCGCCGCACCCAGATTATCATCACGCCAAAACTCGACCAGTTCATGGACCTTATAGATCAGGCTCCCGAAGAATAACAGTCGTCCCGGTGCCTTCACCGCATAACTTTTGATACAAGAACAGGACTTGCAACAGGAAAAACAAGTCCTGTTTTCTTTTTAATCCTCCTCGAAAGCTGTGGAATCCACAGAAATGGGTCGTCAAGACATTCATATGTCTTTTCTGTTGTTTCCAGTGACCGAGGTTCTTATGCACTTCATCCATTCCTGTACTCATCAAAGATAGCTGAGATGCATGGTGATAGTATGGTTTTTGACGACATTATTTAATTTGCTCTCATTTTGTCAATGGCCTGTAGACAATTCGAAAAAGCTATCTAAATGTATCGACTTTAAATTTTCATTCTTGCTGTTCCTTACCGCAATTAGGTGTTTAGGCTATGAACCTGTGATATAGTACGAAGTGGACGGTTTGTGAGGAACAACGAAAATGGCTTTGTTGCTGGGAGCATATGGGGGCATTTTATTTGATACAACTTTTCTCTAGAAATTCCTCGTACTGGTCGCTGTAGCCGTTAAAGACATTGATGTCAACTGCACCATGAATGCCATTGACACGGCCGTCGGCGCATAGCTGCCAAATAGCCAGCCTTACATCGGGCTTGTACTCGCCATAGCGGGCAATCCACACTTGATAGTCGCGCTTGATGTCGGGGGCATCCACCAAGTATTTGTTGACAAAGGTCTGTCCGACATAGAGAATTGGTTTCACGCCCACGTTCTGCTCCACCACGCGCAACCATGCACGGATGTTGGCAAAGAGGGCAGACGTACCGCCCATGGCGTGTATCTGCGCTGGAGACGGTTCAACGTCGAGCACTGGGGGCAGGTCGCCTCGCTTGAACAAAGTGCTGTTAAGGAAGTATTTTGCCTGTGCAGTGCCACCGCTTTTGGTGGAGAAGAAATGGTATGCACCTATGCGTATGCCTTGTTTCTTAGCATTGGCATAGTCGTGGACGAAATAACGGTTACGGATGGTGGTGCCCTCGGTCGACTTGATGTAGCAGAAGCGTACGGGGTAGTCGACAGTTCCACTGATGCGCTTGTTGCTCTTGGTGCCAAGGTGGGAAATTCTAACGCGTTTCCAGTCAATCTTGTAGTGCTTTTTCTTTATATCGTGCTGGTAACGCGAGATGTCAATTCCGTATATACGGTCACTGGTATAGGTGAGCCGCTCACCCAGATAGCGGTCGTCTTTCCATTCGCCCACACGCAGATTGCCCATGTTGTCGATGCCAAAACCGAATCCGTTGCGCATATTCTGCTGCCATAACCCGTCGAAATAGGTGCCGTCGGTTAGTGTGAGTATGCCATGTCCGTGGCGTTTCCCATTCTCATATTCACCGTTGTAGACGACGGGCTCTCTGATAACAGCTTGTGCCTGTGGCTCCGGTCGGTAGAAATAGTTGGCATGCTTGCCTTGGGGGAGCCGTTTGTGGGCTGTCTGTATGAGCAAGTGCCCTCCCCGTTTGTCTGACAGGAGGATACAGTCTATTGGGATTGTTTTTGGTGAGTCGGCTTTGTTTCGCACGGATTTGCGTTTGCTCACGATGGTATCTTTATTGATGATGATAGCGGTGAAATGGCAAATCATCTTGATTGACACGGAGTCTTTGTCGGTGATGCGCTCCAATACGGCCAGCGCCCTTGCTGTATTGGCCTTGTTTTCGTTGGTGAGGGTTGCATGTGAAGCAATAGTATTAAATCCTTCATCGGCCACATTGTGCACGCTTAAGTAATATTCAAGTTCCAGACAGACGTGGGTAAGCATGCGCAACCGTTGTTCGAAGGCTATCCGCTGGTTAGCTATGATGCCCTTGATGCTGTCGTTTGCTTGGGCACAGAGGCTGTCGAGCGATTGGTAGATATCAGGAATTCTGATGCGTCCGCTGCAGGATGGCAGTAGCATGAAGCGGTTAACCCATCGTCCGTCGCTCTTGCAAGTGTCGCAAACGAGCGTGTCACTTGTGGTAGAGAATGCATAGCTGCACCAATCAGCCATGGGATTTTTGACATATAGTACTTCTTTTCCATTCACTTCCAACGCGAAACAATAGCGACACTCCACTGGCACAATGCTGTTTTGTGTCCGTTCTTCTGTATTGTGGAGAAGCCAGAGCAGATATACTGCGGCCGCTACAAGAAGTGAAATGATATATATTAGGTGTGATGTTTTTCTTTTCTTGGTGTTCATTTTTTTATGAATTCCATTTCATTATGCAAAATTAAGAAATCTTTCCGTAATTATGGTATGAATGACCATAAAAAAGTTGTATGTTTTTTTATTTTTCTTTGTATCTTTGCAACCGAAAACAAAAAAGATTATGAAACTTCTAAAAGACAAACGGTTTGAAGGCGAGAGACCGTTGTTTGCCATTCGTGATACACGCTTGGAAAACGTGACAATTACTGAAGGCGAATCAGGCATCAAGTGTTGCCAGAACATAGAGGCTGACCATTGCAACTTTGTGGGGAAATACCCTTGGTGGCATGTTGACCGCTCGCTGATAACCAACTGCTATTTTGAGGTTGGCAGTCGTTCCGCCATCTGGTATAGCAACAACATGACGATGAGGGACACGGTGATTGATGCACCGAAACTTTTTCGTGAGATGAACTGGCTGTCGCTCGATAATGTTGTTGTAAACGATGCCGACGAAACATTCTGGAGGGTAAACCATTTGAAGGTGAGAAATGTGAAACTCCATGATGGCACCTATCCTTTCATGTTTTGTCAAGATGTGGATGTCGATGGATTGGAAAGTGACTCGAAGTATGTGTTCCAATACTGTAAGGATGTTGTTGTGCGCAATGCAAGGATTGTCACAAAGGATTCGTTTTGGGAATGTGAGAACGTGGAGGTTTACGACAGCGATTTGAATGGGGAATATTTGGGCTGGCACTCTAAGAACCTTCGGTTGGTGCGTTGCCACATCTCGGGCGAGCAGCCGTTGTGCTATGTTGAAAATTTGGTTTTGGAGGATTGTACCTTCGATACTGAATGTGACCGAATGTTTGAAGACAGTGATGTGCATGCCACTATCACTGGTAGCGTGACCAATATCAAGAATCCTCGCACGGGACGCATTGTCGCCGATGGCATCGGTAGCGTGACCATTGACGAGAATATCAAGCAACCTGCCAACTGTGAAATTGTAATACGTCAAAAGCAATAGAAAATATGAAATACGATTTTGATACAGTTATCAATCGCCGCAACACCAACTGCGTAAAATGGGACGAGACCGACCGCGAGGACGTGATTCCTTTGTGGGTTGCTGACATGGATTTTCATTCATTTCCCGGGATAACCGATGCCTTGTACCAACGAGTTGGCCATGGAATATTCGGATATACTCATGTTCCTGACAGTTATTACAATGCTGTTATCAGGTGGTTTGACGAGAGACATGGACTAAGGGGCGTCTTGCCATCAGATATCATTTATACATCGGGCGTGGTGCCAGCTATATCTGCTATCTTCCGTGCTCTTACGCTTCCTGGTGACAAGGTGCTTGTGATGACTCCTGTCTACAATTGCTTTTTCACATGTATAAGAAATCAAGGGTGCACAGTAGAGGAGTCGCACCTCGTATATAAAGACAACACTTTTGAAGTGGACTGGGAGGATTTTGAAAACAAGTGCGCCGATGAACGCGTGCGCTTGTTTCTTTTATGCAACCCTCACAATCCTGCAGGAAGAGTGTGGACCAAAGATGAGTTGGGAAGAATAGGGGAAATCTGTCAGAGGAATCATGTGCTTGTCATTTCCGATGAAGTGCATTGCGAGATAGTAATGCCAGGTTTCAAATATTCGCCTTTTGCTTCGATTTCACCAGATTTCTTGATGAATAGTGTAAGTTGTGTTGCACCAACCAAGGCGTTCAATATTGCCGGATTACAGATAGCCAACATCATTGCAAAGAACCCACAGATACGGGAGCGAGTCAATAGGGCCATCAATCTGCATGAAGTGTGCGACGTTAATCCGTTTGGTGTCGTTGCTACCGAGGCTGCCTATACCGACGAAGGCTCAGAATGGCTTTCCCAACTGAATGAGTATATTTACGGAAACTATCAATATCTGTGTGAATTCTTTCATAGCCAACTTCCAGATTATCCTGTCGTGAAATTGGAGGGAACTTATCTGGCATGGGTTGACTGTTCTGTGTTGGATGTACCTTCTTCAAAGATTGCCAAGTGCCTTTATAGCGACCATGGAGTATGGGTTAACGATGGCGAGATGTATGGCGAAAGGTTGAAACCCTTTGTCCGAATTAATCTGGCTTGCCCTCGAGCCATGTTGGCAGAGGGACTCAACAGATTGGTTAATGGTCTGAGAAATTGGTGACCTTGCTGAAGTTGTTGTTTGTGCAGCAACTAAAACATGTAGCCAATGCTTAGCTCAAGTCCTCGATTATTTGCTTCTCCGTTCTTAAGTACTTTGGTGAGTCCGTAGTCGTATCTCACGTCTACGAATATGCCATTGTTGAAAATGGCTCCAATTCCGCCAACCAATGAGAAATCTAGGCGGCGGTATTCATCTTTCCAGTCAAGTTCTTCACGGGGCTCGTCTTTTGGCCAGTCCTCGATGTCGTTGCTGTGGTCCATCAGATAGCCAAACTGTGGACCTGCCGCTAAATAAATGCATTTCCCCATTGGGAAAAACTTGACAAGCAAGGGAATGTTCATGTAGTGATAGGTGAAAGCCCAATTGCTCGATTTTGTCTGGTCGAAACTTGTGTATATGCTTTGAGTAAATCCTCTGTTTGCATAATACAGTTCCCCCTGGAGATCCAATTTTTCGTTCAGGGGATACGTGGCGATAACACCAGTAATCATTCCCCACTTTGACTTGGCGTCCCAATGTTTTCCCATTTTTTGGTTGGCAAATACAGCACCAGACTTCACTCCAAATCCAATTTGTGCGCTAACAGTTGCACAAAAAAACATACATATTACTAAAACGACAAACTTTTTTCCCATGAATTATTGTGTCCTTTTGTGTGTTAGTGTTCGAAACATACTATTCTTGTTATCTGTTTAGCAACCTCTGAGGTCGTGTCTCTTGACATTCATTATAACGTAAAAATATCTCTTTTATTATTTCCTCTGATGTGAAATATCAATGTTACATTTTTTTTCATGACAATCGATAGAACTTAATAGAATGGTAAACTTTTCAGTTTCCTTTTCATGGAATGATTTGGTGAAAATCAAAACAAGTTTTTTTTTTGAAACTTTTCTGAATAATCGCTTTGAAATGATGAAAATAATAATTATTTTTGCATAAGATAGGTTTAGTAAGTCGTTTTTATATAACTATACGTTCGCACTCAAACAAATATTGAAAAGACAACTATCCATATTGTTGTTCGTGCTCTATGTCATTTCTTCAATGGCTGATGGTGATTCTTTGAAACACTGGGGAGGTTCATTCAGTGTGATGCCTGGTCGTGCCGTTGTTATTGACAAATGGCAAAAAAAGTGGCAGAAAGGAACAAAAAACTGGGCTATAGACATAAAAGTAACCCGTGCCACGCTACCTTCCGATAGCGACGGTTTTGCTCGCGACTATGGCTTTCCCACACTCTCCGTGGGGCTTCGTTGGAGTTTCAATCATGGTGTCATAGTCCATAAGGGCGTTGAATTCTGGGGTGAACAGGAGAATGTACTGAAGGAAGTTGACTATGATTCTCATATGGGAAACATTCTCAGTTTTTATGGGCAGTTCGCACGCCCTTTTTTGCGTACACCCCAATGGGAAGTCGACTATACTATTGATATGGGTGTCGCTTGGAGTCCTTCTGCTTATAATAAGATTGACAACATAGACAATGAATTGATAGGTTCTCGAATGCTCATATTCTTTGGGGCAGGATTGCATGCTATGTATCACTTCTCCCACCCCTGGGGCGTGAAAATGGGTGTCGATTTCTATCACCACAGTAATGGGGCGTTGGATCGTCCCAATAAGGGCGCCAATATCGTTGCACCTTCGCTTGGCCTTGTCTATCAACCTTATTACGATGGGGCCATGCAAAAGCAGCATGATGTCCGCAATTCATTCAAAAAGTATTGGTATGTTAACCTTTCTACATCCATTGGCGCACGAACGCTTATGGAGGAATGGCAACTTACGCAGTTTTATACCACCCCAGGTGAGGCAGATTATCGTACTGCAAATTTCAAACATTATTTGGCTTTTGCAGCCTCGGCTGATGTGATTTATCGTTATGCCTGTAGATGGGCTTCTGGATTAGGCTTCGACCTGTTCTATGGTAACTACGACAAACGACTGAAAGAGATTAGCTTGGCTCGTGGCTACGACGAAACTGTGAGTCCATGGTCGTTGGGTGTCGCAGCTAAGCACGAAACATTTTATCATAACCTTTCGCTTAACGTTTCTTTGGGCTTTTATCTTTATCGCAAGATGGGTACGTGGACAAAAGAATTGGAAAAGCCTTATTATGAGCGGATAGGGCTCAATTATGGATTTCCCAAGCTTAATGGCTTGAAAATCGGTATCAATGTGAAAGCGCATAGGTTCAAAGCAGACCTCACAGAATTGCTCGTTTCTTATCCAATTGTGTTTTTCACCAATAAAGGCCAATAGCATCCACCCTTCTTGTGGCGATTACTCCATTTTCCCCTGCAGTATTCCCTTGTCGCGTCCCTATTCCCTTTTGTTCTTCTCTTTCGCCCCCTTTCCCCGCGCCGTCTTTCCATCCTTTCTGTCCGTTTTCCC
>CACZPU010000054.1 GCA_902783165.1 uncultured Prevotellaceae bacterium | reverse complement strand
TCCTTGTCACGCTCCAGTCTCAGAATTGTGCCAACCTTGAGGTCTTCCCACACCTCATCAGCATCGTGATACATTCTGCCAGCCAAGTGGCAGTCCATAAAATACAGTTTCTTAGTTTCCATAACATTTACACATTAAATTGAACAATCATATATTCTGCAGCAAAGATAAATCGAGGGGTGTCCCAAAACTGGAGGCACCCCTTTACTAATTAACATTAGTTAAGTCTTAATTTAAAACAATTTATATTTTTTATATTATAAATAAGATAAAAAGAACAAATGAATAATTGATGATTAGAAACTCTAGTATCCCGAAAAATTTAAATGGATTTGGCTTTTTGATCGTTATTTAGTAACTTTGCACTCTAAAAACAAATAAGAACAGACATGAAATCGATTCGAGAGATATTCAAGATTGGCAAGGGGCCATCAAGTAGTCACACTATGGGTCCTCAAAGGGCGGCACAAATTTTTGCCAGAAACCACCAAGAAGCAGGCAGATTTGAGGTGACACTCTATGGAAGCCTGGCTGCTACAGGAAAGGGGCACCTAACCGATAAAGCCATCATTGATGTGCTGCAGCCCATTGCACCACTGGAAATTGTATGGGAACCACAGGTTTTTCTGCCCTTTCATCCTAACGGACTGACATTCAAAGCATTCGACAAGAATAACAACATGGTTGACCAATGGACGGTTTATAGTATTGGCGGAGGCGCACTCTCGGAAGGAAAAGACAACGACATGTTCAACAGTCCTGACATATACGAGCTGACCACCATCACCCAGATACAGAAATGGTGCGAGAAACAAGGTTGTTCGTACTGGGAATACGTAGAAAAATGCGAGAATCCAGACATTTGGGATTACCTGAAGAAAGTGTGGAAGGTAATGAAATTGTCGGTGGAAAACGGTTTGGAAAACGAAGGTGTGCTTCCCGGACCGCTAAATTTGTCTCGCAAGGCCATCACCTATTTTGTGAAAGCTCAAGGCTATCGTGCCGCTTTACAGTCGAGGGGGCTGGTTTACGCTTACGCTTTGGCCGTAAGCGAAGAGAATGCTTCCGGCGGCACCATAGTGACTGCTCCCACCTGCGGTTCGTGCGGTGTGATGCCAGGGGTGCTCTACCATCTTGCCAAAGCACATGACTTCAGTGAGACGCGTATACTGCATGCCCTTGCCACTGCCGGTCTTTTTGGCAACGTGGTGAAAGAGAACGCCTCCATCTCTGGTGCAGAGGTGGGATGCCAAGGCGAAGTGGGAGTGGCTTGTGCCATGGCTTCGGCGGCTGCCTGCCAGTTGTTCGGCGGGAGTCCCGCACAGATTGAATACGCCGCGGAGATGGGACTGGAGCACCATCTGGGCATGACATGCGACCCAGTGTGCGGAATGGTGCAGATTCCGTGTATAGAGCGTAATGCATTTGCTGCAGCCAGAGCGCTCGACTCCAATCTCTATGCTTCGTTCTCGGACGGCAAGCATCGCGTTTCGTTCGACCGCGTTGTGAACGTGATGCGACAAACGGGTCACGACCTGCCATCGCTCTACAAGGAGACTAGTACAGGAGGACTTGCCACTATCACTGAATGAAAAGGATAATCATCACAAGAAACCATGGCTATTGTTCGTATCGATTCGTTGAACCATCCAGGCGTGGAAATATTCGGCACACTGACCGAAGCACAATTGCGCAACAAGCTAGAGCCCGACAAAGGACTGTTTATAGCAGAAAGCCCGAAAGTGATTCAGGTGGCTCTCAATATGGGATACGAACCAACGGCTATATTATGTGAGGAGAAGCATATAGAAGGCGATGCCTCTACGATAATCACTCAATGCTTAAACCTGTATGGACCGTCTTTTCCCATTTATACAGGAAAGCGTGAACTGTTAGCCGAGCTTACCGGCTACACCCTCACCCGTGGTGTGTTGTGCGCCATGCGTCGGCCTAAAGAAAAGAGCTTGGCCGATGTTTGCAGTGATGCCCATCGCATTGTGGTGATACATGGTGTAGTGGATACAACAAATATTGGTGCTATTTTCCGCTCGGCAGCTGCCCTGGGAATAGATGCCGTGGTGCTGACGCGCGACTCATGCGACCCATTGAACCGAAGGGCGGTGAGAGTGTCGATGGGCTCTGTGTTTCTCATTCCCTGGACTTGGATGGACGAATCTGTAAGTTATCTGGGACAATGGGGCTTTCGAACCGTTGCCATGGCGCTGACAGACCAGTCGGTTGCCATCGACGACGAGCGGCTAAAGAGTGAAGAAAGACTTGCCATTGTGATGGGGACGGAGGGTGACGGACTGCCATGCGAGATTATTGCTGCATGCGACTATGTTGCTAGAATACCCATGTGGAACAACGTTGACTCACTCAACGTAGCGGCAGCATCGGCTGTTGCCTTTTGGGAACTAAGACGCCGATGACTCCCATCCGATGGAAAGGATACGCTGGGTGGATGGCCGAACACGATAGCGATGGTCGGTACGCTCCCCGACAAGCCACAAGATGGCACCAGTGGCATCGGCAACCACCAACTGATGACGTTTTTGGAATAAGGAGAACTTCTTGTCGGTCATATAGTCGCTTATCAATTTGGGAGGACGCTGGCTATCGTTATCCACATGACACATACCAAAAGGATGGAAGCGATCACCATCGTGCACCGTTCGAAGCGTCAAGGGAAAACGCAACATATTGGCATCGAGTGTAGCAAGATGTCTATCACGGGATATCTTAGCAGACTTTTCACCCATTGTAGCTTCCACCTCTTCGACATCCAATCTCACACGACACGACTCGTTTACAACATAAATACCCGTTTCGGGTATGGTCAGATAGACGGGCGGAATGCCGTTCGGCTCAATGATCATCTGCTCACGATCCACCAACAGATTGTAACCAGAAGAACAGAACACCTTACCTACATGGTTGGATTGCCCAATAAGGGAGTGAAAAATCTGCTCAACCTGAAATGAGGAGAACCCCAACGGATGGAGAATGGCAAACAGGGTGGACTCGGGAGATGGCTGCAGGAGTAGACGTTCGAGGCAGACAGCCGTGGCAGCACAACCAAAGGAAGACACAGGAACGGTGCACTCACTGACAGATGTCACCATGGCACTATCGAAAACCTTGGCAACCTCCTGAAGATGAATGGCTGTACGAGCAATGCTTTCGCCTACGGAAGGATTGAGTTGCTTGAGTAGCGGAATAACACGGAGTCGGATTTTGTTGCGCATCACATTATCGGAGAGATTGCTGCTATCAGTAACATAGCATTGGTTTTGGTCTTTTAAATAATCCTCAATCTCGTTTCTCGTGAGGCAAAGCAGCGGACGAAGCACACGACAGTCTCCATGGTTTGTTAATATTTTTTTATAATGAATGCCTGTCAGTCCATGAAGTCCTGTGCCTTTAATGAGATTCATCAAAACAGTTTCGATAGAGTCGTCTTGATGATGTGCCACGCAAACGCCATCTGCATGAATGTCGCGGCATAAAAGCGAAAAGTAGTTGTATCTTAATTGGCGTGCAGCCATCTCAATACTCACACCATGAAGCGAAGAATATTGCAAGGTGTCGAAATGGATGCGATGCAAAATGACATGATGCTGATGACATAAATCGACACAGAACTGTTCATCGCGCAGAGACTCGTCACCACGAAGATTAAAGTTGCAATGTATTGCTTCAACAGAAAATCCCAACTCTTTAAGTATCAGCAACAAGGAAACGCTATCCGCACCACCGGAAAGAGCCACAAGGTAGCGCTTGTCCGAGGCGAGAAGATGATGCTTCATGATGAATTGCGCCACCTTGTCTACAACACTGTGTCTGGGAGTTGGCTTCATCAATTATTCCACATAGAGAACCAGCCCCTTAAGATATTCGCCCTCGGGGTGGTAGATGTTAATGGGATGGTCGGCGGGCTGATGGAGCTGGTGTAGAATACGCACCTTTCTTCCGGCTATGGCTGCGGCCGTGAATACCGCATTACGGAAGTTGTCTTTAGTAACAACCTGCGAGCAACTGAATGTAAACAAAATTCCGCCTTTTTTGATACGCTCAAATGCTTTCACATTTAAGCGGGTGTAACCTTTCAACGCATTATGCAAGGCAGCACGATGCTTGGCGAAAGCAGGTGGGTCGAGGATAATCAAATCGTATTTGTTGTCGGCGGAATCAAGGAATTTAAAAGCATCCTCACAGAAGGCTTCATGGCGCGAATCGTCAGGGAAATTCAACTGTACATTCTGGTTGGTCAGTTCAATAGCCTTGGCGCTGCTGTCGACGGAATGTACCAGTTTGGCACCGCCGCGCATGGCATAGAAAGAGAATCCACCGGTATAGCAGAACATGTTCAGTACCGTCCTGCCCTTTGCATACTGCTCGAGCAAGGAACGATTTTCACGCTGATCGACGAAAAAGCCCGTCTTCTGTCCTTTCAACCAATCGACGCGAAACTTCAGTCCATTCTCCACGGCGATATTGTCATCGCTTCCACCATAGAGAAAGCCATTTTCCTGACCTAGAGATGCTTTGAATGGAAGGGTGGTTTCACTTTTGTAGTAGACATTCTCGATGCGGTTGCCCATCACATTCACCAATTGTCTCGCAATGGCTTCTCTGCAAACGTGCATTCCTACACTATGCGCTTGCATGACAGCAGTCTTGCCATAGCAGTCGATAACCAAGCCCGGAAGATGGTCACCCTCGCCATGCACCAATCGGAAGGTGTTATTGTCAGGGTTGTCGGCCAATCCGATACATTGCCTTACCTCAAGGGAACTCTCCAGTCGGCTTCTCCAAAAGGCATCGTCAATCTCCACTTCACGGAAAGAAAGAACCCTCACCGCTATGCTTCCAACCTGATAGTGACCGACAGCCATAAACTCTCCGTCGGAATTAACAACACGAACGATATCACCTTCTTTAATGTCCTCATCAATATGATGAATGGCTCCGGAAAACACCCAAGGATGAAATCGTTTTAAACTTTCATCCTTTCCTGGTTTCAGAAATATTTTCTTGTAATTCATCTTCCACTATTTGCAATTGATAATCATTTGTTTTTTCAAGGCGCAGCAACTCTTCGTAGAGTTTCAAACATGCCCAAGCGTCTGTTGCTGCATAAATTTTCTGTTTGTCAGTGAGAACGTCTTGTTCCCAATTGCTCAACTGCTGACGCTTCATGATCTTCTGTCCGAAGAAATTGGCATATAGTTTTTGCAAGCTCATGTCCTCAATTCCCAGTTCGCCGACACGCTTCTGTAAATCGATGAAATATCCTGGGGTGAAGTCGCTGCGTTTATGAAGCGAGAGAATGTCATCGTGCCACGACAAACCGATTTTGGGCACTTTGGTATCTTCCAGCAAACGAATTATTGCCGGAGTGAGTCCAGTATAGTTGAGTCGAAACAAGAAACATGTGTCCCAAGTGGAAACCTGTAGAAGCGAGACGATATGAGACACACCTCTTTTGAAAGAAGGGCGAGTCTCTGTATCAACACCAAGGACATCCTTAGATAGCAGATAGTCGACAGCCCGTTTGGTCTCTCCTGGAGAGATGACCACAATAATCCTCCCCTCGAACTGCACCACAGGAAGAGTGTTGATTAGCTTTTTGTCGAATCTACTATAGAGTATTTTTTTCATCTTCATTATATAACAATGTGCAAAATTAGAAAAAAAATGCGATTTCATGTCAGATTCTGATAAATTTCAATTACTTTTGCACATTATTTAGATAAAAATCTTCAAAAATGGCAAAGAAGAAACAACAAAAGCCCGCAAAATCGTTCGGCGATGCGTTGGGAATTAAGAATATATTCCAAAACGATATATTTAATTTCATTTTCGGTTTTATACTGCTCCTGTTGTCGGTGTATACCATCATTGCTTTCGTATCTTACTTTTCAACAGGACAGGCTGACCAAAGTCTTGTATTGGACCTCCGTCCCAACGAATGGATGAACACAAACAAAGAATTTCAAAACAGTTGCGGCTCAATGGGTGCCCTCATGTCGCATTTCTTCATTGCACGCTGTTTTGGTATTGCAGCATTTATCATACCTGTCATCATGATACTGATTGGGTTACGCATGATGCATGCCTACAACAACATAAATCTGCTGAAATGGTTTCTTTGCTTAGTGGTAGTCATGTTATGGTGCTCTGTAACCTTCGCCAAGTTTCTCACTCCTATTATGGGCGACCAGGTGTTCAACCCTGGCGGAAATCACGGACTGTTCTGTTGCCAGTTTCTGGAGAATGTCATTGGCACACCTGGTTTGACAGCAGTGCTAGCAATTGTAGCCATTGCTTTTCTCACCTATCTGAGCAGTGAGACAATCAGTGTCATACGTAAGATACTGAACCCGATTGGGTATATTACCAATAGGGTACAGTTTATCATCACCAACGACAAGAAGGACGAAAAAGACACACAAGAATCGCCTATTCAAACACAAGAAGACCCCAAAGTGTTTGACAATCCACAGCCACAGACAGTGGAATTCATTGAAAACGAGGTACCCATCATTGTGAATTCAGCCAACTCAGATGACAAAGAAAAGGCCGATTCCGACCAGAAAAAGGGTGAAAGTGGCAATAAAAACAAGCAGAAAGACGACCTAGGTATGGTGGTGAAAGCCGCAGGAAATGAAGAAAACGCCAAGGGAAACACTGTCGGAGGTGAGAATGGACAGTTGACCCCCATCAATCCAAAGGAGCCATGGACACGCTATAAGTACCCGACACTCGATTTACTCAAAAAGTATGAGAGTGACGGGAGACCATTTATTGACATGGAAGAGCAAACGGCCAACAAGAATAGGATTGTCGAAGTGCTCAACAGCTTTGGCGTACAAATCAAGAGTATCAAGGCCACTGTTGGACCAACCATCACGCTTTATGAGATACAGCCTGCAGAAGGAGTAAGGATTTCGAAAATCAAGAACCTGGAAAACGACATTGCATTGAGCCTTGCAGCACTGGGCATACGTATCATTGCGCCTATTCCAGGAAAAGGCACCATTGGTATAGAGGTGCCAAACCAAAAGCCCAATATAGTTTCTATGGAAAGTATTCTTAACTCAAAGAAATTCCAAGAGACAGACATGGAACTGCCCATCGCATTGGGTAAAACCATCACCAATGAAGTTTACATGACCGATTTGGCAAAGATTCCTCACCTTTTGGTTGCCGGTGCAACAGGACAAGGTAAGTCGGTGGGTCTGAATGCCATTATTACATCTCTTCTATATAAGAAGCACCCAAATGAATTGAAGATTGTCCTCATCGACCCAAAGAAGGTGGAGTTCAGCGTTTATGCTCCAATTGAAGCCCATTTCATGGCAAAGGTTGGTGGAGAAGAGGGGGAAGCCATCATCACCGACGTGACAAAGGTGGTGAAAACCCTCAACAGTCTTTGCAAATTGATGGACACTCGTTACGATATGTTGAAACTGGCTGGTGCACGCAATATCAAGGAGTATAACAAGATGTATCTGAACCATCAGCTCAGTCCAGAAAAAGGGCATGAGTATATGCCATATATCGTGGTGATTATTGATGAGTTTGGCGATTTGATTCTGACAGCCGGCAAAGAAATAGAGACACCTATCACACGCATTGCCCAACTGGCACGTGCTGTGGGTATACACATGGTTATAGCCACGCAGCGTCCAACCGCCAATATTATCACTGGCAACATCAAAGCAAACTTCCCTGGACGAATGGCTTTCCGTGTAAGCGCGATGATTGACTCACGAACCATTCTTGACAGGACAGGCGCCAATCAACTTGTTGGAAAGGGCGATATGCTGATTCTTGTTGGCAATGAGCCCGTGCGTGTGCAATGTGCTTTCGTCGACACTCCAGAGGTGGTACGTATCAATAAGTATATAGAATCCCAACCCGGACCACTTGAACCGCTTGAACTTCCAGAACCAGCTACTGACGAAGGAGACTCATTTGGTGGAGGTAGCAATATGGACACAGGCTCCCTTGATCCGCTCTTCGAAGAAGCTGCAGCCTCGATTGTGGTTTCACAACAGGGTTCAACCAGCATGATTCAGCGCAAGTTCTCCATTGGCTACAATCGTGCAGGCCGTCTGATGGACCAGCTCGAGAAAGCAGGTATTGTAGGTGCCGCACAGGGTAGTAAGCCAAGAGAAGTGTTGATAACCGACATGAATTCCCTTGAGTCACTGCTCGCATCGTTGAGAAGATAACGTCACTACAAGTGTTGCGTTAAGAATTCAAAAAAGAAATAAACCTTAGGATAACATCGATATCAAATATATCAAAATATTAAAAAGGAATATGACTATGAAAAGAACTGTATTATTATCAATAATATTTGCCTTTGTGACAGGCATGTATGCACAAAACACCGACCAAACTCGAAAGATACTCGACAAGACTGCTGCTGTTGTCAGCAACAAAGGAGGTGCATCGGCCAGTTTCACCATGAGCGGCAAATACGGTAACACATCAGGAACCATCAATATCAAAGGCAATAAGTTTTGTGCATATACAAGCACTGCCATTATTTGGTATGACGGGAAGACTCAGTGGACATACAACAAAAATTCCGACGAGGTGAATATCAGCACCCCTACCGAAGCTCAACAACAAGCCATGAATCCATATAAGTTCATTAACATATATAAGAACGGATTCAACATGTCGAGCAAGAATGTTGGAAATAACACTCAGGTACATCTCACGGCGCAAAACCAACAACGCACCATCAAGGAGTTGTACATCACCATCAATAAGAGCTATCAGCCTACACAGGTGAAAATGCGCACCAACAAAGGATGGAGTGTCATCAACATCACCAACTTCAAGAAAAAGAAACTGAGCGATTCTGTGTTCAAGTTCAATTCAAAAGACTATCCTTCTGCAGAAGTGATAGACTTGAGATAGGCAACCATACTGTTAGTTTGGTTATAGTGAATTAACCATCAACGAACTTTTACTTGCAAAATATGTTTTATATATCACGTTTCTCATTATTCAAGACACTTCGCAGACATAAAAAACTCAGCGAAAAAAGAAGCGCCGTATACGAGCAAAATAAGGCCGCAAAGATTGGCATCTATATCCTGTCGGGATTTGTAATTGGGTACATGATATTCATTTCGGTGTTGTTGTCATTGATAGCCAATAGCTCCACCACAAATATGCCAACCGAATTCTTGTTCGGATTATTGCCTTTCATTCTGGTGGCCGATTTCCTATTCAGGTTCCTTGCGCAACAGACTCCCGCCCAACTGATAAAGCCTTACCTACTGTTGCCGATTCCGAAATATGTCTGTGTGGAAAATTTTATACTCACAAGCATGGTATCGGAGAACAATCTTATCTGGCTGGCCATCACCGTACCATATGCCATCATGTCAATCTTATTCAGTAGTGGTATATGGGCTGCTATCGGATTCCTCGTAGGTTTCCAGCTTATTGTAGTTATCAATAGCCAGAACTACATGTTGTGGCGCACACTTATCACTCGCAACATTTTATGGTGGATTGCACCGATCGTTCTATACGGATGTCTTTTTCTGCCATGGGTAATTAAAAACTTCGATTACATGTTCAACATGTTTGGAAGCATCGGCGAGGAATTGGCCACATGGAGTCCACTTGGCTATCTGGCACTGATATTGATTCTCACGCTTTACTTCTTCATCAACCGCTATGTGCAATATCATTTCACGATTCTTGACACGACAAACAATGGCAACACCAAGTTGAAGACCGTAAGCGAATTCAAACAGCTCGACCGATTTGGCCAAGTGGGTGAATATATTAAATTGGAAATTAAAAGCATCATGCGCAACAAGAACATGCGCAATTCGTTCCTTTATAGTGTAATCTTCACCATTTTCCTCAGTGTGATGATATCCTACACCGACATTTACGACGATGCCTTCTCCAGCAAATTCTTCATCGTTTATGTTTTCATCATCAACGGCGGCATGCTGCTTGTTAGAATTATGGGAGCTGAAGGGAATTATATAGAATGCCTGCTCACCCATAAAGAAAACATTCTGCAGTTGCTACATGCGAAGTATTATTTCTATGCAGCATTGCTCCTGCTTCCATTCATCATCATGCTTCCTACTGTATTCATGGGAAAATACAACATTCTGATGCTCATCTCGATGATGTTTTTTGCCGCAGGTCCGATATTTTGCGTATTTATGCAGATGGCTGTGTGGAATAAACAAACGGTTCCATTGAACAGCAAGTTGGTGAGCAAAAGCAATGTTAACACAAACTGGTTTGCTGTGGGAGCTGAAATGGCAGCCATGTTTGCTCCTGTCATCATATTGAGCATATTAGGCATTTTCTTTAGTGACATTGTGACTTACTGTATCATGTTAGCCATTGGTTTACTATTCATCGCCACAAGGAATATTTGGATGAGAAATATATATAATCGTTTCATGGCAAATAGATATGAAAACATAGAATGTTTCCGCGAAACTCGTTAATGAAAACCATGTTTTAAAGGCTTTCTAATTACTCTCAGCATAGAACAGATGAAAAAGTTAAATTATGCTTAATCAGAAACTAATAACGTATTATTTACTAAATTTGCAGCATGAACATAAAAAACATTATATTATCCGTAATTGTATGTGTGCCTGTCTCAATGATGGCGCAGAATGTATGGGAACGTCCCGATACGGAAACAGTACAGCCTAAGAAAGAAACAGCCAATAAAAAAGAACCATTGTCTGACGAGCGATATCTCGCCAATGCTGTTCCAGAGGTGAATGGTAAGGTGGAATGGCAACTTGATGTGGATGTGCCAGGCAAGAATGCCAAACAGCTGTATGACACCATGCTCGGATATATGACAAGCATCACCAAAGAAGAAAACCAACTTGAAGGTAGTACGGTGGCATTGGTGAACAAGCAAGACCATATTATTGTGACAAACATGAAAGAGTGGCTTGTGTTCAAAGACAATTTCATTGCTTTAGACCGTACGAAGTTTTTCTACAATCTTGTCACCACTTGTACCGATGGTCATGTGAATGTGAAAATGAATCGGCTGATGTATCGTTATGAGGAACAAAGAGAAGGAGGCGGACATGTATTGAAAGCAGAAGAATACATTAATGACAAGAATGCCTTAAACAAGAAAAAGACCAAGATGTATAAAGGCGTGGCAAAATTCCGCCGCAAGACCATCGACCGTAAAGATTATCTTTTTAGCAGCATAGTCCAATTGCTAACAAAGAAAACACAAGAATAGTTTGATTAGTATATTGTAAGGGAGGCAAGAATATGAACGACAGTCGCATTTTGAAGATTCGACAGATATTAAACATAGTTTTCATGATAGGAGCCGTTGTGGGTGTGATTATCTATTTTTATTCCAATCGCGAAACGGGAACCTATATTATATTGACATCGATTGTTTTCAAAATAATTGAATGCGCATTGAGACTAATTAAATGGAGAAACTGAGCATTATTCTGATGTTCTTGTGCTTCATAACAGTTTGTGAGGCACAAGACATTAATCAGATAGAGAATGGAGACTTCAGGGATTTGGGAGTGGGCGCAACAAATCGTAACGACTCTCTGAAACATAACAATAAAGAAATCCCCAAAGGTCTAAAAGTATGGACTGTAGACAATCGTTTCGGCGACATTAAGCAAGCCGAAGTAGACACCATGTCACATATGTTCATGAACACTGTCTTCACCTCTGGCCTTCGTGGAGAATACAACACCTTAGGCAATGTGGGAGCTCCTCGAATCAATCGTATTTTTATAGACAGAACACTCCCACAACAATTTATGTTTACGCAACCCTACGACTTTTTTATCACCCCCATTGATAGTTTTCATTTTACAAACACCTTGTCACCCATTACCAACCTAAGCTACAACGAATGTGGAGACAAAAACAATGGAGAAGATCATTTGAAAGCATTGTTTGCTATCAATGCTGGGAAAAGGATGGGTGCAGGATTTAAATTCGACTACATTTATGGTCGCGGTTATTATCAAAACCAAAGCACAGCATTGTTCAACTATTCAATGTATGCATCGTATTTGGGAGACCGATACCAAGCTCATCTGTTGATGTCATTGAATCATCAGAAAATGGCAGAAAATGGAGGTATCGCCAATGACGAGTATGTAAGTCATCCTGAGATATATCAAGGTGATTTCCGAAATGAAGAGATACCAACCATCTTGGAAAGCAACTGGAACAGAAATGACAACCAGCACTTTTTCTTATCCCATAGATATAACGTAGGATTTAACAGGAAAGTGAAGATGACTCAAGATGAAATAGCTGCAAAGAAATTTGCCATGGAGTCGATGAAACAAAAGGAAGAACGCGAGAGAAAGAAGAAAATGCAAGAAGAAGGTATTGAAGAGGACGAAAAAGAACAGAAGACTTTTGCAGGAAGACCTGATGATGCAAAGATAGTGGGCGATGAGCCGGCTCTCGCACAATCAGAGAAGCAAAATGACCGAATTTCAATAACAGGAAAGGAAATGGCAGACAGCATCAGTGCTGCACAAAACAAGAGCATTGAAGACACGTCATGGCTGAAAAACGAATTCGTACCTGTAACCAGTTTCATTCACACCGCCAGTTTCGACAACTACAAACGTATTTATACCGCATACAGTACTCCTACCAACTATTATCTGAACACGTACCCTGTTGTAGAAGAATTAACAGGCGACAGCATTTTTGACCAGACCAAGCATTACGAACTGAAAAACACATTCGCCATATCGATGCTTGAAGGTTTCAACAAGTGGGCGAAGGCTGGCATAAAGGCATTCGTCACATCAGATTTAAGACATTTCGCCATGCCAGACACTGTTGCTACAGGAACATTGTCATACAACGAACATAGCATAAGCGTTGGAGGCCAACTCATCAAGACGGAAGGAAGGCTAATACATTACAATATTGGGGCTGAAACATGGCTGGCTGGTGAAGATGCCGGACAATTGAAGATAGACGGAACTGCTGATTTGAATTTCAAATTCCTGGGAGATACGGTAAGACTTGCTGCCAGGGCATTCATGTACAGACTAAATCCTATTTTCTACCAACGCCACTACCACGCCAAGCATTTGTGGTGGGATCAGAATTTGGACAAGGAGACACATACTCGAATAGAAGGGTCGTTCACCTATGAAAAGACACGAACAAAACTTCGCGTTGGTGTTGACAACTTGAAGAACCATACCTATTTTGCCCAAAGTTATACATATGGCGTTAACGACACGCGGACAGGAAACACTGTTAGTGTGAAGCAGTGCACAAACAACATTAGCTTGCTGACACTCCAACTTAACCAAGATTTAACAATAGGACCGCTCAATTGGGAAACACAATTAACCTATCAAAAATCAAGCAACAACGAAGTGCTGCCAGTTCCGGAAATCAATGTATACAGCAACCTGTATTTGAAATTCTTGGTCGCAAAAGTATTGACCATCAATCTTGGTGGAGACGTCAGATATTTCACAAAATATTATGCTCCCGATTATAGTCCTCTTATCGGCCAGTTTACCATACAGGATAATGGTGAGAACAACGTGGAAATAGGTAACTACCCCATTGTAAACGTTTATGCCAACATGCATCTGAAGCACACCCGATTCTTCGTAATGATGACACACGTAAATGCTGGTGATGGCGGCAGACGATTCTTTGTTCCACACTACCCTTTGAACGGAATGGTACTGAGATTTGGCGTTTCGTGGAATTTCTTCAATTAAGTGACCAAATATTTTGCGATTATCACAGAATGTAGTAATTTTGCATCGATTTTAGAGAAAGAGCAAGAATAAAATATCAATTTAGTAATATTCATAATATATGCCTCAGATATCAATTCGCGGACTTGAAATGCCTGAGAGCCCTATTAGAAAATTGGCTCCACTGGCAGCAGCTGCCAAAAAGAGAGGCATTCGAGTGTACCATTTGAATATAGGACAGCCCGATCTTCCTACTCCTCAAATAGCACTTGATGCAATAAAGAATGTCGATCGCACCATCTTAGAATATTCTCCTTCGCAAGGATATCCAAGTTATCGTGAAAAGCTTGTTGATTACTATGCGAAATACAATATCAATGTCACTGCCGATGATATCATCATTACCTGTGGTGGCTCAGAGGCTGTACTGTTTGCATTCATGTCATGTCTCAATCCGGGCGATGAAATCATTGTTCCAGAGCCTGCATATGCCAACTACATGGCGTTTGCTATTTCTGCTGGAGCCAAAATACGAACCATTGCAACCACTATTGAGGAAGGGTTCTCATTGCCAAAGGTTGAAAAATTTGAAGAACTCATCAACGAACGAACAAGAGCCATACTCATATGCAATCCTAACAATCCTACAGGATATCTCTATACACGAAGGGAAATGAACCAAATCAGGGATTTGGTGAAAAAATATGATTTGTACCTGTTCTCAGATGAAGTATACAGAGAATATATCTATACAGGTTCACCTTACATCAGCGCATGCCATCTTGAAGGAATTGAACAGAATGTGGTACTTATCGATTCTGTTTCTAAGCGATACAGTGAATGTGGTATACGCATAGGGGCATTAATCACCAAGAATGTGGACATTCGCAAGGCGGTAATGAAATTTTGCCAAGCACGCTTATCACCACCACTTATTGGACAAATTGTAGCCGAAGCATCATTGGACACGCCCGAGGAATACATGAGAGACGTGTATGACGAATATGTTGAAAGAAGAAAATGTTTAATCGACGGTTTGAACCGCATACCCGGAGTCTATTCTCCGATTCCCATGGGTGCATTCTATACTGTGGCCAAGCTTCCTGTTGACGACAGTGAAAAGTTCTGCCGATGGTGTTTGGAACATTTCAACTATGAGAACGAGACCGTGATGATGGCTCCAGCCAGTGGTTTCTACACCACACCAGGTGCTGGCATCAATCAGGTAAGAATTGCATATGTACTTAAAAAAGAGGATCTCACACGAGCACTATTCATTTTAAAGAAAGCACTTGAAGCATATCCAGGGAGAAAAATCGATTAAACTGGAGAAACAAGATTAGAAGAAAGCTGCAAACGATGAATTTTCCACTATTTATAGCCAAGAAAATCTATAACGACCAAGGAGTAAAATACATGGTCAGCCGTCCGGCTATCCGAATAGCCACCCTTGGTGTTGCCATTGGCCTGGCAGTTATGATTGTATCAATCTGTGTGGTGTTGGGATTCAAACACACCATCCGCGACAAAGTTGTAGGGTTCGGAAGCCATATCAATGTTGGAGAATTCATGACCATTAATGGAAATGAACAAAACCCCATTGTCATCAACGACAGCATGATGAACGTGCTGAAGAATGTGAAAGGCACCAAACACGTTCAAAGATATGCCATGAAACAAGGCATTCTAAAAACCGACAACGATTTCCTAGGTGTTATGTTCAAAGGCATAGCGCAAGAATATGACACTATGTTCATTCATAACAACATGGTCGAAGGATGCATCCCCACTTTCAGTGATAGCATTGGCAAACAACAAGTTGTTATTTCAAAAATGATTGCAGACCAGCTGCAATTACATACAGGCGATCGTGTGTTTGCATATTTCCTTGACAACAATAACGTAAGGACAAGAAGATACACCATTTCCGGCATTTATCAAACCAACCTTACCATGTTCGACAAGACTACATGTCTGACTGATTTATACTCCGTGGTCAAATTAAATGGTTGGGAACGCGACCAAGCATGCGGAGTGGAAATTACAGTGAATGACTTCAATAAGATTAATGAAGTAGAGGATATTCTTGTACATAAGGTTAATAGGACAACCGACCGATATGGACAAACATATTCATCAATGACCATACAAAACAGCTATCCACAAATATTCTCATGGCTTGACCTACTTGATTTAAATGTGTGGATTATTCTGATACTCATGATATGTGTTGCTGGATTCACCATGATTAGCGGACTGCTTATCATTATCCTTGAACGAACAAACATGATTGGAGTACTGAAGGCACTAGGAGCCAGAAATAAAACTATCAGACACACTTTTCTGTGGTTTGCCGTATTCATTATAGGCAAAGGACTTGTCATAGGCAACCTTATAGGATTGGGAATTGTTCTGCTTCAACATATTACAGGTATAATCAAACTCGACCCTACCACTTATTATGTGAGTACAGTTCCCGTAGAATTGAACATACCTCTAATCATATTGCTAAACATTGCAACCTTGTTGATAAGCATCTTCGTGCTTATCGCTCCAAGTTATCTCATCTCACACATCCATCCGGCAAAATCAATGAGATACGAATAGCAGAATGATTTTACACATTCTTATTGAATAAGATGCCGATGATAAAAATAAATAGTCTCACAATTGGCATATTTAAGAGCATAATTGTTCAATATAGGAAATGCAAGAGTAAAAAACTAAACAAATAATCAAATTAGCCAAAAAAATGCACAAATAATTTTGAAATGTGCAAATAAAAAAGTAACTTTGCACAAAATTTTTATAATTGTGCAATGAATCAAATACCATCGTTTAATTCATATATACAGAAAACCATCATTCAGAATTGGGAATTTGATGCTCTTACAGACTATAAAGGAGCAACACTTCAATATAATGATGTTGCAAGAAAAATAGAAAAACTTCACATACTATTTGAGAACAGCGGTATACAAAAAGGAGACAAGATTGCACTTTGTGGAAGAAATAGCGCTCATTGGGCAGTAGCCTTCCTTGCTACACTTACATACGGAGCTGTGGTTGTCCCCATACTCCATGAATTCAACGCTGAACAAATACATAACATTGTAAATCATAGCGAAGCCAAATTATTATTTGTAGGAGATGTTGTATCAAAAGTCATCGTAGCAGACGAAATGCCACATTTGGAAGGAATCATCAACATCCCAGATTATTCGCTTTACATTTCTCGTTCAGAAATGCTAACATATGCACGCGAACATTTAAACGCCCTCTTTGGTTCAAAATATCCAAAGTATTTTCGTGCAGAACATGTTTCCTATCACAAAGACAATCCAGAAGAACTGGCACTTATCAACTATACAAGCGGTACGACGGGTTTTTCAAAAGGGGTGATGCTCCCCTATCGCGCCATTTGGAGTAATTTGGATTTCTGTCTCAATCATTTGGGAGACAAGATGCCTGCCAGAAGCAATGTTCTTAGCATCTTGCCCATGGCGCACATGTACGGCTTAGCTGTTGAGTTCATTTTCCCATTATGTCATGGCTGTCATTTGTTTTTCCTGACTCGCCTGCCCTCCCCCGCCATTATCGCCCAAGCATTCACAGACATACGTCCATCAATCATCATCTCTGTACCGTTGGTAATAGAGAAGATTATACGCAAGAAAGTATTCCCAAAGATACAAAACAACATGGTAAAGCTATTGCTTAACATGCCAGTTGTTAGCAAGAAAGTAAAACAAAAGATCTGTGAGCAAGTGTATGAAGCCTTTGGAGGTAATTTTTACGAAGTTATCATAGGTGGAGCTGCTCTGAACCAAGAAGTAGAAGCATTCCTAAAAAGCATCGATTTCCCGTTTACCATAGGATATGGCACTACCGAATGTGCACCACTAATCACTTATAGCGACTATAAAGATTTCGTATTGGGGTCATGTGGTACACCTGTAGACCATATGGAAGTCAAAATATTAAGCAACGACCAGGAGAACGAACTTGGTGAAATTGTCACCAAAGGCATGAATCTCATGTTGGGCTATTATAAGAATGAAGAAGCCACACGTGAGGTAATAGATGAAGAAGGATGGTACCATACAGGAGACCAAGGTGTGATGAACGCTGATGGTCATCTTTTTATCAAAGGACGTATTAAAAACATGATTCTAGGTGCTAGCGGACAAAACATCTATCCTGAAGAAATAGAAGACAAACTAAGCACCATGGCTCTTGTTTCGGAATGCATTGTTATTAAACGAGACGATAAACTTGTTGCTCTTGTCTATCCCGACAATGATGAGGTGAAAGAGATGGGCTTCTCCGATTCAGAAGTTGAAAGTATCATGGAACACAACCGGATTGAGCTCAACAACATGTTACCCTCATACAGCAAAATATCGGCAATACAACTTCATGCAGAGGAATTTGCGAAGACTCCCAAAAAGAGCATAAAACGATATCTTTACCAATAACAAAACAACTACAATTCCTGATAATACACTTCAAATATGGAAACACCAAGTTTTAACCAAATAATCCAAAAAAGCATCATTGACAATTGGGATCTTGATGCACTGACAGATTACAAAGGAGTGACACTTCAATATCATGATGTTGCACGGAAAATTGAAAAGCTTCACATCATGTTTGAAAATAGTGGAGTGAAAAAAGGTGACAAGATTGCCTTATGTGGAAGAAATAGTGCAAACTGGGCAGTTGCATTCCTCGCTACACTTACTTATGGTGCTGTAGCCGTACCTATTCTCCACGAATTCACTTCAGATCAAGTTCACAATATAGTAAACCATAGTGAAGCAAGACTCCTATTTGTAGGCGATGTTGTTGCAACAACAATCGATGCTACAAAAATGCCACTGCTTGAAGGTATTATATACATTCCAGACTATTCACTCGTGGTGTCTAGGACTGACAAACTAACATATGCTCGGGAACACCTAAATGAAATGTTTGGGAAAAAATATCCAAAGTATTTCCGTAAAGAACACGTACAATATTACTTCGACACAAACCCTGACGAACTTGCACTCATCAATTATACAAGCGGAACTACAGGTTTTTCAAAAGGTGTTATGATACCATATCGTGCCTTATGGAGCAATTATGATTTCGCTGAGTTAGTTTTAGGCAAGACCATTAAGAAAGGTGACAATACCATTAGCATTCTTCCTATGGCACACATGTATGGAATGGCTTTCGAGTTCATATTTGAATTCTTACATGGTTGTCATGTGTTTTATCTGACACGAATCCCCTCTCCCGCCATTATAGCTCAAGCATTTGCCGACATACGACCTGCCATTATCATTGCTGTGCCTTTGATTATTGAGAAAATCATACGCAAGCGTGTGCTGCCTAAAATACAGAACAACAAAATGCGCCTTCTGCTAAGTATGCCAATATTGAGTAAAAAGGTGAAAGAGAAAATATGCGAACAGGTAGTAAATGCATTTGGTGGTAAATTCGAGGAAGTTATCATTGGCGGTGCAGCTTTCAACCAAGAGATAGAACAATTCCTTCATGGCATAGAGTTCCCCTACACTGTTGGATATGGAGCCACTGAATGTGCACCGATTATCTGCTATGAAGACTGGCACAATTTCGTCCCCTCTTCTTGTGGAAAAGCCGTTGTGCACATGGAGGTTAAAATAAATAGTGAAGATCCAGAGAATGTTCCCGGTGAAATACTTGCACGTGGCTTGAATGTGATGCTTGGCTACTATAAAAATGAAGAAGCCACCAAAGAGACCTTGGATAAAGACGGTTGGTATCACACAGGTGACCTGGGGACAATGGACGCCCAAGGAAACGTTTTCATTAAAGGACGTTCAAAAAACATGCTTCTGGGCGCCAACGGACAAAATATTTACCCAGAGGAAATAGAGGACAAACTCAATTCTATGGCAATGGTAGTGGAAAGCATCGTCATTCAAAAAGAAGACAAGCTGATAGGCCTTGTTTATCCTGATTTTGATGAAGCAAGAAGCATGGGATTCACTTCCGAAGATCTTGAGAAGATCATGGAAGAGAACCGTCAACAAATTAACACCAATCTTCCTGCATATTGCAAGTTGTCGGCTATTCACATTCATCAAGAAGAATTTGCCAAGACACCTAAAAAGAGTATCAAAAGGTATCTTTATTACGAGTAAGATAAAGAAATATGAGCAAAGCCTGATTCATTGTTACTATTATCAAGTAGCGTAAGTACAATAGTCTTCATCTCATTCTAAAATCAAAAAAGCATACATCGCCGTTATTATTGGCAATGTATGCTTTTACTATAAATGAAAGGTGCAAACACCCTCTAAATACTTAACGAGTATACAAGGCAACGATGGTTTCGTATTTCTCCTGTTTACCAGAAGTTTGCTTTGGCTCTTCAACCTTCTTACCGTACTCATAAACCTGCTCAAGAGAAAGCTTGCCATCCTCGAAATCCTTGCCAATACCATTGTCAAAGCTGGCATAGCGTGCTTTCTTCATAGCGGGAAGTTCACTTTCCTCAAGAATTGCGGCAGCATTTTCAAGTGCACGTGCCATTGCGTCCATACCGCTGATATGAGCAATAAACAAATCCTCAAGGTCAGTAGAATTACGACGAATCTTTGCATCGAAATTAGTACCACCATTTCCTAATCCACCATTACGGATGATTTCCATCATGGCCTGAGTCAACTCAAAGTTATCAATGGGGAATTGGTCTGTATCCCAACCATTCTGAGCATCACCGCGATTGGCATCGATAGAGCCAAGCATGCCAGCATCAACAGCACATGCAAGTTCATGTTCAAAGGTATGACCAGCAAGAGTAGCATGGTTCACCTCAATATTCACTTTGAAATCCTTGTCAAGATTATGGGCACGGAGGAAACCAATTACGGTCTCTGTGTCAACATCGTATTGATGCTTTGATGGTTCCATTGGCTTAGGCTCAATAAGGAAAGTTCCCTTGAAACCTTTTGCACGTGCATAATCACGAGCCATTGTCAACATAGTAGCCATATGCTCTTTCTCACGTTTCTGATCAGTATTCAGCAAACTCATATAGCCTTCACGACCACCCCAGAATACATAGTTAGTACCACCAAGTTTAATAGTTGCGTCGATAGCGTTCTTAATCTGAACGATGGCGCGTGCAACTACATCAAAATCGGGATTTGTAGAAGCTCCATTAGCATAACGCTTGTTGCCGAATACGTTGGCTGTGCCCCAAAGGAGTTTAATGTTGGGGAACTGCTTCATTTTCTCCTGAGCATAGTCAGTAATTTCCTTCATGCGACGCTCGTATTCTGCTATGGTCTCGCCCTCTTCAACAAGGTCTACATCATGGAAGCAGAAATACTCGATGCCAAGTTTGTCCATAATCTCAAAACCCGCATCCATCTTGTCCTTAGCACGCTGAACAGCATCTTCGGCATTGTCCCACTCGTAAGAACGAGTCTGTCCACCAAATTGGTCAGCACTTGCACCGCCAAGTGTGTGCCACCATGCCATGGCGAATTTCAGCCAATCTTTCATTTTCTTTCCCATTACCACCTTCTCGGGGTCATAATAGTGGAAAGCCATTACATTTTTACTCTCTTTTCCTTCGAAAGGAATTTTACCAGTAAACGGAAAATACTCTTTTGCCATAGTTTTTATTTGTTATTTAAGAATTAAAAAAATCCATGTAAGTAATAATATGATTATACTATTTTGCCCAATTGCTCCTTCCATGCAGCATAGGCATTCAGATAAGCGGAACGATTACTTTCATTTGGCTCAATGACTGAAAGTTTCTTGAGTGTTGAGAAAGCTTCATTGTGATCTTTATAAATACCGCATCCCATACCAGCACCTTTAGCAGCGCCAACACTTCCGTCAGTCTCGTAAAGTTCAATGGTAGCACCACTCACACCAGCCAAAGTGTTTCTGAATATCTCACTGAGGAACATATTGGCTTTTCCTGCATGAATCTTATGGATGTCCATGCCCATTTGCTGCATCACTTCCATACCATAGCAGAAACTGAACACGATGCCCTCTTGAGCAGCCCGCATCAGATGTGCTTTCGAATGCTTGTTGAAGTTGATTCCGTGTACAGAGCAACCCACTTCTTTGTTCTCAAGAACACGCTCAGCTCCATTTCCAAACGGAATAATACTAATACCATCACTTCCTATTGGAATATTCTGCATCATTTCGTTCATCTCAGCATAGGAAATACCTTCTGGTGCAACATTTCTGCGCATCCATGCATTTAGTATTCCTGTGCCATTGATGCAAAGCAGAACACCCAATCGATTTAAATCCCTTGTATAATTGACATGAGCAAATGTATTCACTCTGCTCTTTTTGTCGTAGTTAACTTCGCCAAGAACACCGTACACGACACCAGACGTACCGGCAGTAGATGCTATTTCACCTGGATTAAACACATTTAATGAAAGTGCATTGTTCGGTTGGTCTCCACCACGATATGAAATAGGAGTTCCCTCTTTCAAGCCGAGTTCATCTGCTGCTTGTTTACAAACCTCACTCTGAATGCTGAATGTAGGAACGATGTCAGCAATAAGACTTTCATCAAACCCATAGTAGTCAAACAAGAATTTAGCTGGGCGTTTTTCTTTGAAATCCCACATCATTCCTTCCGACAAGCCGCTGATAGTTGTATTAGCAACACCACTCAAACGCATGGCTAGATAATCGCCGGGAAGCATGATTTTATCAACTTTATCAAAGAGTTCCGGCTCATTCTCTTTCACCCACGCAAGCTTGGCGGCAGTGAAATTGCCAGGAGAATTAAGCAAATGCTCAAGGCATTTTTCTTCACCTAAATCATGAAAAGCCCTTTCACCATAGGGAACCGCACGAGAATCGCACCATATGATGGAATTGCGAAGCACCTGCTGATTCTTATCAACACACACCAAGCCATGCATTTGATAGGATATGCCGATAGCCTTGATATCCTCGGCTTTGGCATTTGTCTCGTTCATAATGGTTTTTAATGCCATCTTGGCATATTCCCACCACGAGTTTGGATCCTGCTCTGCCCATCCTGTCTTTACTGCTAAAATAGCTGCCTCTTTCTCCGGGAAGAATGCAGATGCTGCACAATTACCAGAATCTGCATCGACCAATGATGCTTTGACAGAAGAACTGCCAACATCAAAACCTAATAAATATTGTTTTGCCATAATAATATCGATTTCATATATATTACGATTTAAGGTGGCGCTTCCCTATTTAGGAATATAACTTTTTTGAAAAAAAATGCTACTATCCTCAACGCTCATATTAAGGAAGTGGGGATATATCAAATATTGATTTTGCCTTCATCAAACAATGAAGACATAGAGATTTCATTCCATCAAAACAGGCTCAACGACAAGTCTATTGATGGCTTTTCAGCCTCATCTGTTTCATCTGTGAAAAGAAGCATGAGTTGCTGCATTTCTGCAGAATTAGGATTGATTCTATAAATGCCTTTAGGTCCTACTTTTTCAAATAAAGAATCAGAAGATTTGGAATTCTTTAGTAAATAATTTTGAACATATCTCCTTATTTCTTCGAATTCAATGGTTTCAAAGAAACTATTGGAAGCGTTGAACACATGTCGGGCAATTTTCTGGACGCTCAATCCTCTATCGCCAGCTTCCTTCAATACCAAAATTATCTTATTGTCGTAATCCAATGATTCAAAATTAGAATTAAAAAGGGCCGGTATGTTACAACATCCAGCCCTTTTCTATTCTCACAAAGTTGAATTTAAGCTAAAACAATTTTTCCTTCAGCGTCCTTGATTTTACCTTCCTTGAGCAGCCATCCAGCACCGAGAATAACCTCTTCGTTGCTGATTTTGGCAGCTTTTGCTATCTCTGCTACAGTAAGAGCCTTGCCAGCAGCAGCCAATGCATTGTAAACATCACCGGCCTTGTAGCCTGCGTTTGTTGCATCAATCACAAGAGCGCTTTTCTTTGCAGCCTTGGGAGCTGCTTTCTTCACTGTTTCTTTCTTTTCAGCTACCTTAGTAGTTGTAGCCTTTGTTGCTTTCTTTTCTGCCATTTTTAGTAAATTTTTAATCCTGATTGAATCTTTCTTTCAATATTTTTCAAAAACAGTGCAAAGGTAATCATTTATTACTTGGTCATTAACTACAAATAGCAGTAATCCAACAAATTATGCGTTTTCTTGATGTAAGTCAACTTTCAATTGAAGTTCGTCTAACTGCTTCTGGTCCAATTCACCTGGAGCATCAAGCATCACATCACGGCCACTATTATTCTTGGGGAAGGCGATGCAATCACGAATACTGTCAACACCAGCCATCACGCTCACAAATCGATCTAGGCCGAAAGCAAGACCTGCATGAGGGGGAGCACCGTACTTAAACGCATTTATCAAGAAGCCAAATTGAGCCATTGCACGCTCTGGCGTAAAGCCAAGTATATCAAACATTTTTGCCTGTAGCTCGCCATCGTGAATACGAATAGAGCCGCCGCCGAGCTCAATGCCATTACAAACGAAATCATATGCTTTTGCACGTACTTTTTCAGGATGCTCCTCAAGAAGCGGAATATCTTCTGGATTTGGCATGGTGAAAGGATGATGGGTAGCCATCAAGCGCTGTTCCTCGTCGCTCCACTCGAAGAGTGGGAAATCAATAATCCAAAGACACTCAAACTTGTCTTTGTCTCTAAGGCCAAGGCGGTCACCCATTTCAAGACGAAGCGAACAAAGCTGAACCCGTGTCTTATTGGGATTGTCACCACTTAAGATAAGCACCAAGTCACCATCATTGGCATTCATTTTCTCTTTCAAGTTTTGCCATACTTCGGGTGTATAGAATTTGTCAATACTCGACTTCACTGTGCCGTCTTCGTTAAACTTAACATAAACCAATCCCTTGGCACCTACCTGAGGACGTTTTACAAAATCTGTAAGCTGGTCGAGCTGTTTCCTAGTATAATTTGCACAACCTGGCACGCATATACCACCGATATATGCAGCATTGTCAAACACGCTAAACGAACCCGTTCCTTTAAGCACATCATCCAGTTCCACAAACTCCATGCCAAAACGCAAGTCTGGTTTGTCGGAACCGAAACGACGCATTGCTTCATGCCATGTCATTTGCTGCAACTTAGCAGGAAGTTCCACTCCCCTTACCTCTTTGAACAAGTGGCGGGCCATGTCCTCAAACAAATCAATCACGTCATCCTGGTCAACAAATGACATTTCACAATCTATCTGTGTGAATTCCGGCTGGCGGTCAGCGCGCAAATCTTCATCTCTGAAACACTTTGCTATCTGGAAATAACGGTCGAAACCGCTTACCATCAGCAATTGCTTTAATGTCTGCGGGCTTTGTGGCAATGCATAGAACTGCCCTGGATTCATTCTTGAAGGCACAACGAAATCACGAGCGCCCTCAGGTGTGCTACCAATAAGAATTGGTGTCTCAACCTCAATGAAGTCTTTTGAGTCCAGGAAATTGCGTATCAATATAGTCATCCGGTGGCGCAATTCCAAATTCTTTCTGACCACACTACGACGCAAATCAAGATAGCGGTATTTCATCCTGATATCATCGCCACCATCTGTATTATCCTCAATAGTAAACGGTGGAGTAACACTTTCGCTCAACACATTCAGCTGACTGGCTATAATTTCAATGTCACCTGTTGGCATTTTTTCATTTTTGCTCTCACGCACGTTGACGCAACCAGTTACTTGCACGCAATATTCACGACCAAGTTTGTTTGCATTTGCGCAAAGAGCAGCATCGACAGATTCGTTGAACACCACCTGTGTAATACCATAGCGGTCACGTATGTCCACAAAGGTCATACCGCCCATTTTTCTGGTTCTCTGAACCCATCCGGCAATAGTCACCTGCTTGCCGGCATCCTGGAGACGCAACTCTCCACATGTTTTCGTTCTATACATAATTATTGCTTATTTTCAAATTATGCGCAAAATTACAACTTTTTTATAATAAGAACAAATCCTTAGTCTTAAAATAGTTAATATTTGATAATAATATGACGTTTATTAATTTATTTTACTACTTTTGCGTCTAATTAGTAAACGAAAATAGAAAGATGAAAAAGTTACTTATAATGACATTGATGCTGATTGGCACATATACAATGGCCTCAGCACAGAAACAGGCAGAGATTAAATTCGATGCCTTGGTGCAAGATGTTGGCAAATTTCCGGAGAGCAATCCAGTGCAGAAATGTACATTCACATTCACAAACACAGGCGATGCCCCTCTGATTATCAATCAGGCAGTTGCCAGTTGTGGATGCACTGTTCCCACTTACACAAAAGAACCTGTTGCTCCAGGAAAGAAAGGAACCATTACCGTTACTTATAATGGTAAGGGAAAATTCCCGGGCTACTTCAAGAAAACCATTACCATCCGCACGAATGCAAAAAACGAAATGGTAAGGATTTATATCACCGGAAACATGGAAGAGAGCAAGTAATTGCTTATAGGTGTGATTTCCATCATCTTTGGCAATACAAGCGGTTAAACGAAAGCAGGCTGCATTACTCACCTATGGAGTGCAGCCTGCTTTCGTATTCATATAGGAAGCCCCATGATGATGGAAATGTGAGACAACTTCCGAAATGCAGTCAGTTTCTTCTACTCCTTCAAATACAAGGAAATAAATGGCGAATTCTGTATGGTTATGGAAATAAATTGGTATACTTTTGACTTTATACAACATGTTCTACGCCCCGTAGACGACATGTCTTTGGGGCGTAGAACTGTTTATTTTAGCATTTGATTATCTTAAACATATTTATATAATAAGTAAAGGTATCAACCAGTTTGTTAAGCAATTTCAAAGAAACATCCAATAATCAGAACGTGTAAGAAAAACCCAGTGAGGCATATTCCTTGAACTGCCAATAAGCATGATGCTCATCGCGTACAGTCGAATCGTCGAATCGAGGATAGATAAAGATGTTGCTGGAAATATACTTGTTGAACTTGAATGAGAATGTGTTTTCCCACTCCAACTCAGCACGTTTGAAAGAGGTAAATCCATATAGACGTGTCTTCCAAGAAATATTTTCTGCAAACTGCCACTTTAAATCAACCGTGAACATGGAACCGAAATCATGCAAAGCGTGCTTTCCTTCATCAATACCATTGCGTTTCGACAACGCGAGACGGTCAACATATTTAAAATTATATGCCAATGGAGACAATTGGATATTTCCTGTCAGCTTTTTATTGAGCCATTCCACTTTATAGTTCATACCAAGAGAAATATTCAATGTGAAGGGTGACATGAAATCACTGAATGTCATCGGGTTGTTATTCTTATATCCTCTCATAAACTGAGTGTATGCAAGCACATTGAGCGTGTAATACCAATGCTTTGTCGCTTGAATACCCAGTTTGCTGGTCAAACGTAAAAGGTCCTCAGAAGATTTAAGATTGTGAATGGAGTCGGCACGTGAAGTTTGAAAACCTAATTTCATCTCCAACTTGTTGTCCCACTTCAATTTTTGTTTGTTATCATAATTTGCTTCAAGTGTCGTACTGGCCACCATAGCATAGTTGCTCTCCCCACCTTTGTACCAGTTACTGCTGACATAGTTTTGCAAGAATTGTAAATAATAATCACCTTTGATAGTCCAGAAATTTGGCTTTGTCACCACAATTGAATCAACCACATCACTGGTTATTTCTTGAGGAACAGGAGCGACCTTCTCAACCAACTCAATATCATGTTTGATGGGATTCATGATGGTCTCCTTCACTTCACCCGCATCACGAAGATTTGTCTCTGTGTTTTTAACGAGTTCTGGATGATTTAAGTAAACATTCAGCAAGGCAGCATCAATATCCTGGTTTTCAGAATTTTGTACATTATCAATATTTAAGCTGTTTAAAGCAACCGAATGAAAAAATGTTGAAGGAACAAAAAGCTTATACTGGTCATAGATTGACATTTTTTTAGTTAATGATGCAGTCTGTCCTTTATACCAATTCAGTGAATCTATATACTGATCAATGATATTAGGGGTGTTTCTTTGAGCGAACGACACAATAGGAGCAACGGTCATTACAAAGAATAGTAAAAATTTTTTCATGACTTATTTTTATTTAATTGTGTTATGAATGAATTCTTTTTGCAAATATACAAATTAATATTAAAATGAATTCTTTTTTTTCAAAAAAAAGGAAATTTATTTCTCACCTCCGAGAGTTTGACAGATATTTGCAAACAGGTAATCATCCAAAAATACAAGGTTGTTCATTTGACTATAAGTAAAAAAAACAAAAACATTTTGTTGTGTTTCTTTTTTTTCATAAATTTGCAGCCAAGTGGCAGAAGAAACATGCGAAGTAATCTGTAGTTCTATGTTTTACGCCTCAGATTGTTGCACTTAATCCATTGGCAAATTGATTAAAAAGCTCATTCAACAAGTAGGAGAATTCCGTACAGCAGCATTGCTGACACCTATTTTCACTGCTCTGGAAGTGGTGATGGGTGTGCTTATTCCTTATGTAACATCGTGGATTATCGACCGCGGTATTATGGCTGGTGACATTAGCAAAGTGTATCTCTATGGTGGAATCATGCTGATAATGGCATTCTTCAGCATGATGTTTGGCATTTTGTCTGGTCGCTTTTCTGCATATGCCTCCTCCGGATTTGCATCGAATCTTCGAAATGCTATGTTCAACAACATACAGACCTTTTCTTTTTCTAACATCGACAAGTTTTCAAGTGGTGGTCTAATAACGCGTATGACCACTGATGTTCAAAGTCTTCAGCAGGCATTTCAGATGTTGATGCGAATCTCTGTACGCGCTCCACTTAATTTGATATTCAGCGTGTTCATGTGCGTGTTCATCAACCTGAAGATGAGCACTATATTTGTTGTTGCATTGCTTGTATTGGGCATAGCCTTATATTTCATTTTGTCACGTACCGTCAAATTGTTCGCCCAAGTGTTTCTTCGATACGATGATTTGAACAACACCGTACAAGAGAACATTTCAGCAATTAGAGTGGTGAAGGCTTTTGTGCGCGAGGAGTACGAAAACACTAAATTCAAGAAAGCTGCCGAGGCACTTTATAAACTATTTGTCAAGACAGAAAGCCTCCAAGCGCTGAACCATCCCATCATGATGTTAGTTGTTTATGGTTGCATCATATCCCTGTCATGGTTTGGGGCACAGTACATTGTCATTGGAGAATTAACAACCGGACAATTGACATCGCTCATCACATACGTTATGACCATTTTGTCTTCTCTGATGATGCTATCCATGATTTTCGTTAACCTTACCATGAGTGCAGCCAGCGCAAAAAGAGTGATTGAAGTAATTGACGAGAAAGCCGACATCACGAATCCAGAGAACGATGCTGTTTGCGAGATGAAAGACGGAAGCATCGACTTCGAGAATGTCAGCTTCACTTACCACAAGTCGCAAAACAATAGCAACGACAACACATCGTATGCCATTCGCGACATCAACCTTCACATCAACAGCGGTGAAACAATCGGTATCATTGGTGGTACCGGTAGCGGAAAGTCATCTATTGCCACACTCGTGAGCCGTCTTTATGATACGACTATAGGTTGTGTGAAAGTTGGAGGAGTCGATGTGAAGCAATACGATTTAACAACCTTGCGCAATAACGTTTCCCTTGTCTTGCAAAAGAACATGTTATTTTCTGGCACTATTTTGGAAAATCTAAGATGGGGCAAGGAAGATGCCACTATCGAAGAGTGTGAAAGAGCATGCCGATTGGCTTGTGCCGACGAATTCATCAAGCAGAAAACCGATGGCTACAACACATATCTTGAACAGAACGGAAGCAATGTTTCTGGTGGTCAAAAACAAAGGTTGTGCATTGCTCGTGCCCTACTGAAGAAACCAAAAATCATGATTTTCGACGATTCAACAAGTGCTTGCGACACCGAAACCGACAGAAAAATACAAAAGGCATTCAGAGAAGAACTGCCACAAATGACCAAAATAATCATTGCTCAACGCATACAAAGTGTGCAGAATGCCGATCGAATCATTGTGATGCAGAGCGGAAAAGTAACTGGATTCGACACACACGACAATCTTCTGAAAGACAACCCTATTTACCAAGAAATATACCATATCCAAATGAAGGACAAAGGTGATTTTGACGAGAAGGAGGCAAAAGCATGGCACAACCAAGAATAGGCATGGGCCCCGGAGGAAGAGGCGGACACGGGGGCAGGAATATGGGCATTGCAAAAATGCCAAAAGGAGGAACAAAAATCATCTTCCGCCTTCTTAAATATGTGGCAGTGAACTATAAATGGTCATTGCTTACTGTCATGGTGTGTATTTTAATTACCTCAGCCACCACCCTCACTTCAACCTTATTCACACGGACACTGATAGACGACTACATCCTCCCACTCACGAAAATGGACAACCCTGACTTCAACCCGCTTGCCCATGCGTTGGAAAATCTTGCCGTTGTGCTTGTCATAGGTGCTTTGTGCTCTTATATACACAGCAGACTGATGATCAATGTGAGCCAAGGAACACTCAAACGCCTGAGAATCGATGTCTTTAGTCACATGCAGAAGCTTCCTATCAAATATTTTGACACTCATGCACATGGCAACACCATGTCGGTCTACACAAATGATATCGACACTTTGAGACAAATGATAAGCAGCATACCGAACCTGTTTTCATCACTTGTCACCATCACACTTACATTTACCAGCATGGTTGTTCTCAGCCTGCCACTCACAATTCTTACTGTTATCATGTCGTTTGTCATGATTTACACCACCAGATTATTAGGCAGTCGTTCCTCTAAGTTCTTCTACGCACAACAAACCAATCTTGGCAACATGAACGGTTTTATTGAAGAAATGCTCACGGGACAGAAAGTGGTAAAGATATTTTGTCGTGAAGACCAAGTGGCAACTCATTTCGAACAACTAAATGAGCAATTACGCTCTAGCACATTCAATGCCAACCGTGTAGCAAACATTGTAATGCCGGTTAATGGAAACCTATCCAACCTCATCTATGTAATGACTGCTATTCTCGGCTCTATGCTGGTATTGAAATTCGCAGCCGTGACATTTCCTGCCAATGACAATCGCATACTGTTACATCTTTTCCCTCTTTCCGTAGGAACACTTGTTAGTTACCTCACCCTTATCAAGAACTTCACTCGGCCAGTTTCTGAGGTTTCCAATCAAATCAACAGCATCATCAATGCCGTGGCAGGAGCCATTCGCGTTTTCGAGCTGCTTGACGCTAAAACAGAGAAAGACTACGATGCCAATGTTGTTTTGGTAAATGTAAAAACAGAGAAAGACGGTTCTCTATCAGAAACCAAAGAACAGACAGGCATCTGGGCATGGAAAGACGGCAACAAACTGATAAGGCAACGGGGCGAGGTCGACTTCTTCGGTGTTGACTTCAGTTATCCTGTTTTACAAGAAGACGGAAAAGAAACTCTTGGCAAGCAGGTGCTTTTCGATATAGAAATGGACACTGATTATGGTCAGAAAATAGCACTCGTTGGAGGTACAGGGGCAGGAAAGACGACTATCACGAACCTTATCAACCGTTTCTACGACATCCAAGACGGACGCATTCTTTACGATGGCATCAATATAAACCGTATTCAAAGGAACGAACTTAGGCGTTCACTGGGAATGGTGCTTCAAGAAACAAGACTATTCACAGGTACCGTCATTGACAACATCAGATACGGACGTCTTGATGCTTCCGACGAAGAATGCATCTCAGCAGCAAAACTCGTTCATGCAGACGACTTCATCTGCCGTCTTCCAGAGGGATATCAAACCCAACTGACTGGCGATGGAGGAAATCTTTCACAAGGGGAACGACAGCTGATTGCGATTGCACGAGCTGCCGTAGCCAACCCTCCTGCACTCATTCTCGACGAGGCCACATCAAGCATCGACACACGAACAGAACAACTTGTGCAAAAAGGAATGGACTCTTTGATGAATGGAAGAACAACTTTTGTCATCGCACACCGACTCAGCACAATTCGGAATGCCGACTGGATTATGGTGATGGACAAAGGACGCATCATCGAACGGGGCAACCACGAGCAACTTCTTGCCAAAAAAGGGAAATACTATCAACTATACACCGGTAATCTCATTACCGACTGAATTATCTTTCTCGTCTGCGCAAATGATGCATTGTCACCCAATTGTTCAGAAGCAAGAACAAATCTAAAAATATTACACACGTTATTTTGTGGTTTGCTTTTTTATTCGTACCTTTGCACATTATTTATTTTTTAACAACTAATATAGTGACTGAGACAAAGTATATTTTCGTGACTGGAGGCGTGGTATCATCGTTAGGCAAAGGTATCATATCTTCATCTATTGGCAAACTCCTTCAAGCAAGGGGCTACAACATAACCATCCAGAAATTTGATCCGTATATTAACATCGATCCAGGAACGCTCAATCCATACGAGCATGGTGAATGCTATGTAACTGTTGACGGAATGGAAACCGACCTCGACTTAGGCCATTACGAAAGGTTTACGGGCATCAAAACCACCAAGGCCAACTCCCTGACAACTGGAAGGATTTATAAAGCCGTCATAGACAAAGAGCGCCGTGGCGACTATCTCGGGAAGACCATTCAGGTGGTTCCGCATATCACCGATGAAATAAAACGAAATGTCAAACTTCTTGGTCAAAAATACCACTACGATTTTGTTATTACAGAAATCGGAGGAACCATTGGCGACATCGAGAGCGCACCTTTTATGGAAGCCATTCGACAAATGAAATGGGAAATGGGCAAGAATGCTGTTTGTGTTCACCTCACATATGTTCCTTACCTGAAAGCTGCCGACGAGTTGAAGACCAAGCCAACCCAACACTCGGTTAAAGAGCTTCAAAGCGTTGGTATCCAGCCAGACGTGCTTGTATTGCGCACAGAGAAACATTTAGGTGAAGACATACTCAAGAAAGTGGCACGTTTCTGTAACGTTGATGTCGACTGCGTTATTCAAAGCGAAGACCTTCCAAGCATTTATGAAGTGCCAGTGAACATGCTTAACCAAGGACTTGACGAGGCTATCCTCAAGAATTTCGACATGGAGATTGGCGAAAAGCCAACCTTGGGACCATGGAAGAAGTTCCTTGATATGCGCAAGAATGCCAAAGAAGAAGTGAGAATCGGACTTGTTGGCAAATACGACTTGCAGGATGCCTATAAGAGCATTCGCGAAAGTCTTTCTCAGGCAGGCACCTACAATAACCATAAAGCAATTCTAACTTTCATCAACTCGGAGAACATCACCGAAGAAAATGTGGCAGAAATGCTAAAAGACCAAGATGGCATCGTGGTATGTCCCGGTTTTGGACAACGTGGAATTGAAGGGAAAATCATAGCCGCCCACTATACACGTACACACAACATTCCAACTTTCGGCATTTGCTTGGGAATGCAAATGATGGTTATTGAGTTCGCACGCAATGTTCTGGGTTATTCAGACGCCAATAGTCGTGAAATTGACGAGAAGACCGTACATAATGTGATTGACATTATGGAAGAACAGAAAAACATAACCAACATGGGTGGAACTATGCGCTTAGGTGCATACGAATGTGTGTTAAGACAAGGTTCCAGAGTATTCGACATTTATAAAAACGAGTTCATCCAAGAACGTCACCGCCACCGTTACGAGTTCAACAACGAGTACTTGCAAGAATTTGAACGAAACGGTATGCAGTGCGTTGGAAGAAACCCGGAAAGCGACTTGGTGGAGATAGTGGAAATACCAGGACTGAAATGGTATATTGGCACACAGTTCCATCCCGAATACCAGTCAACAGTGCTGAGTCCGCACCCGCTGTTCCTCGATTTCATTAAGACCGCCATTGAGCACAAGAAGGAACAAGTAAAGTAATGGGTTGTGCCGTCTTGTCATGGCGTGCGACAAAAGATTCAACGAAATAATAAAATCAAGAAATAAATAGTAAATGGACAAGAACACGATTATTGGATTCTTGCTTATAGCAGCTGTACTCATTGGTTTCAGTTGGTGGCAGCAACCATCAAAGGAAGAAATCGACGCCATGCGCAAGCAGGATTCCATAGCACAGGTAGCAAAACAAAAAGCCGAGCAAAAGGCAAAACTATTAGAGAAAGAAGCTCTGGCAAAAAAACAAGAACAAATAGCCTCGGCCGCAAATGATACGACTGCCGCTTTTCATAGTGCGTTAAGTGGCGAGTCGCAAAACATTGTTCTGAAAAACTCTTTTGTGGAACTGACCTTCAACTCAAAAGGTGGAACCGTCAGCAAAGCAATGATCAAGAATTTTAAAGACCGTGAGGAGAACAAAGATGTGACTCTGTTTGATGAGAAAGACCAACTGTTGAACTTCATGTTGGCAGGAAAAGACATCAACATCATTACAAAAGACCTCTATTTCACGCCATCAGAACAAACTGATACAACTGTGACCTTCACTGCCATCGCAGGTTCTGGAAAGGAACTCCAGATAAAGTATCTGCTGGGAAAAGACTATCTGCTACACGCTTCCATCCAAGCAATTGGAATGGGAGGAATGTTTGCTCCCAACTATAGGGAGATGGATATCGAATGGACCGACCGTTGCCGTCAACAAGAGAAGGGATTCACCTTCGAGAACCAACGCTCTGCCCTTACCTACCATTTCTCCGATGGTGGCACCGACTATCTGAACGAAACCAAGGAGCACGTCGACAAACACATCGAGGAGTCGATTGACTGGGTAGCCTTCAAAAACCAGTATTTCTCAGCAGTAATGATTGCCAAGGACAACTTCGCACAAAACTCGCTGATGACTTCACTTCCTCAACAAAAGGAAACGCATTATCTGAAGCATTATGCTGCTAAACTGAAAACGGCTTTCGACCCAACAGGACAAAAGCCAACCGAGTTGGAATTCTATTACGGTCCCAACGATTTCCGTTTGTTACAGAAAGTGGAAAAACAAAGCCTGTTTGGGAAGGAACTGCAGTTGGAAAGGCTGGTTTATTTAGGATGGCCACTCATTCGCATCATCAACAGATGGTTCACACTCTATGTCTTCGACTGGCTTACCAAGTTCGGTTTGAACATGGGTATTGTCTTGATACTCATTACATTGCTGTTGAAAGCCATCACATTCCCATTGGTCAAGAAGAGCTATATGTCTTCGGCTAAGATGCGCGTGCTCAAGCCCAAACTCGACGAGGCCACCAAACAATACGACAAGCCGGAGGACCAGATGCAGAAGCAGCAGGCCATGATGGCTATGTATTCTAAGTACGGCGTGTCACCTTTGTCAGGATGTCTGCCCATGCTCATCCAGATGCCTATCTGGATTGCTATGTTCAACTATGTGCCAAACGCCATTCAGCTTAGAGGCGAAAGCTTCCTCTGGATGAAAGACCTTAGCACCTACGACCCAATCGTTGAATGGGGAAAGAACATATGGCTCATTGGCGACCACCTGTCACTCACATGTATTCTTTTCTGTGTTGCCAACGTGCTCTATTCTATGATGACCATGCGACAGCAGAAAGACCAAATGGTTGGACAACAGGCTGAACAAATGAAAATGATGCAATGGATGATGTACCTCATGCCCGTCATGTTCTTCTTCATGTTCAATGACTATTCCTCTGGACTTAACTTCTATTACTTTGTTTCGTTGTTCTTCAGTGCCGCCATCATGTGGACTCTCCGCAAGACAACCAACGACGAAAAACTTCTCTCCATCCTTGAGGCACGCTACAAAGAAAACCAGAACAATCCCAAGAAGATGGGAGGTATGGCAGCACGTCTTGAGGCGCTCCAAAAGCAGGCAGACGAACTCAAGAAGCAGAGAAACGAGAGAATGAACAGATAACCGGTTGTGTCAATAATCTTTAATCGTCATATAATCAACAATGAAAAAACAAATAATCTTCGCCGTATCACTCTTCTTTCTGTCATGCGGCACCATTAAAGCACAACAAGACATGGCAAAGCCTATCTTAAAGAATAACATCAAGTTGAAAAGCGACCTCATGACTCCAGAGGCACTTTGGGCTATGGGACGCATCAGCAGCTACGATGCTTCGCCCGACGGACAAAAGATTGTATACCAAGTGGGCTATTATAGTGTCAAAGAGAATAAGAGCCACCACGTGCTCTACATGATGAATGCCGACGGAACCAACCAAGTGCTTCTCACCAAGGGTTCAAAGAATGAAACTGACGCCGCATGGCTTGACTCCAACACCATCGCGTTTATCTCAGGAGGGGAAATCTGGACTATGAACGCCGACGGCTCCAATCGCAAGCAGTTGTCAAAAACCGACGGTGCCGTGGAAGGGTTCAAGTTTTCACCAAATCGCTCTAAAGTCATCATCATCAAATCGATGCCTTTCCACGAGGTAATTAAGAAGAATCCCGACGACCTGCCCAAGGCTTCCGGCCGCCTGGTTACCGATTTGATGTATCGCCATTGGGACCACTATGTAGAGAGCATCCAGCATCCTTTCGTGGCTGATGTAACACAAAATGGCATACAGAATGCCATCGACATCCTCGAAGGCGAACCCTACGAATGCCCTATGGAACCATTCGGAGGTATCGAACAACTCGACTGGAGCATCGATTCCAAGAACATTGCATACACATGTCGCAAAAAGACCGGACTGGCCTATAGCATCAGCACCGATTCCGACATCTTCATGTACAATGTTGATACGAAGAAAACTGTTAATCTGTGCAAGCCTGCCGATTATGTGGCACCCGAGGTTGACCCCACCAAGACTCTGGCCATCCAGGCTGTCAATGCCCCTGAGAACCTGAAGAACAACGTGGGCTACGACCAGAACCCGCAGTTCTCTCCCGACGGCAAGTATATCGCCTGGCTCTCGATGGAGCGTGACGGCTACGAGGCTGACCTCAATCGCCTCTGCATCCACGAGTTGGCTACAGGCAAAAAGGAATATGTCGACTGGAAGAGCGACGTCGACGCCTTCTGCTGGGCTTCCTACCCGGGAAATTCAACCAAGGAAATCAAGAGCAAGAATGGCAGGAAGGTAACGGTATCGTCACCCCGCCTCTACTTCCTCAGCGTGTGGGAAGGCTGCTGCAACATGTACACCGTGCTACACAGCGGACACGTTTTCCAACTCACTGAAGGCTGGCACGACTGGACCTCGCTGCAGATGGCAAACAAGGGCAACGCCCTGATTGCTACCCAACAGAGCCTCAGTCACCCGACGGACATCTATTACGTACTGCCTTCCGGAAAGTTCGTCATGCGTAACGATTCCCCCAAGGACAAGGTGTTCAAGGCTAATGCCGAGACTTGGCAGATTACGCATGAAAACGACCATATCCTTTCACAGTTGAAACTCGGCAAGATGCAACAATACTGGGTGCCGACAACCGATGGCAAGAAAGAACTGGTGTGGGTGATGCTGCCCGCCAACTATGAGGAAGGCAAGAAGTATCCGGCACTGCTCTTCTGCGAAGGTGGTCCGCAGAGTCCTGTATCACAGTTCTGGAGCTACCGATGGAATTTCCAGATGATGGCAGCCAACGGCTATGTGGTTGTGGCTCCCAACCGCCATGGTCTGCCTGGCTTCGGACAGGAGTGGAAGGAGCAAATCTCAGGCGACTGGACCGGCCAGTGCATGGACGACTACCTTGCTGCCATCGACTTTGCTGCTGACTCGCTGCCCTTTGTCGATCGCGACCGTCTGGCGGCTGTTGGCGCATCGTTTGGCGGCTTTAGCGTCTACTATCTCGCAGGCATCCACGAGAAGCGATTCAAGGCTTTCATTGCCCACGATGGTGCATTCAACCTGGCTTCCATGTATCTGGAAACTGAGGAGAACTGGTTCTCCAACTGGGAGTACGACGAGGCCTACTGGCACCGTCCGCAGATGCCACGTGCCAAGAAGACCTATCACGACTCTCCACATAAAATGGTAGAGAAATGGGACACCCCCATCCTCTGTATCCATGGCGAGAAAGACTATCGCATCAACTACACACAAGGCATGTCTGCCTTCAACGCCGCCCGCATGAAGGGCATACCTGCTGAGCTGCTCATCTTCCCCGATGAGAATCATTGGGTGCTGAAACCCCAGAACGGCGTGCTATGGCAGCGAACATTCTTCAACTGGCTCGACCGCTGGCTGAAGAAATAAGTTAACGCCCAATATGCATCCGCAGGCCGAACTCAATAGAGGGAGCCAGCGGATGTTCCTTATAATAATGCTCGAGATTGGAGCCGTCGCAGAAGTAATAGCCCAGCGACGGCTCTAAGTATACACCCAATTGAGAGATAAAGGTATACTCAGCACCTACCGCCGCATTGACAGACCATTGCCAAGGTTTCTTGCCCTGATAGTCACTAGGCAGGGTGACACTCATGCATGTCTCAACCATTACCCTAAAGGCTTGTTCGCCTCGATAGTCTAAGGTTGGTATCAATGCAAAGTTTTTCATGAAACAGTCTTCCAGCACGTCCTTCGCATCGAGTTCTTCTTTTATAATATTAAAGGTACGCAATTCTTGTAAGAAAACGCTTGTGTTTCAGATTATTTAACGCAATATTATATAAGATTTCCCTTTTCCGCATTATATTTGTAGAAAGAACCAAAAAAGAATGCAAAGATGAAGAAGAAAAGTCTTTTATGGATGAGCATGCTCCTGCTGATATCAGGAATGCTTTGTGCTTGCAGCAGCGATGAGGAAGACGAGACGTCAATGAGTACAGCTGAAACCTCTAATCTCTTAGGCTACTGGAAAGTCATAGCTGATAATCAGACTGGAATCAAAGACAGCAACAGCCAAAGTGGATTATGCTTTAAGAATGATGGTGAGATCATTGAATGGGCAATGAACTCCGAGAGCTGGTATGAGATACACAGTGGGAAATGGTGGGTTTCTGACGAGGGAGAAATCATGGTGGATGTCTATGAAGGTGTCATGTGCCCTATCTATACTGCTATTGAGAGATTGTCAAAGACCCATCTTGTTATTCGCTGTTGGGGAGGCATCGTTGGTACACCACGTGAAGAAGGCTATGATGTGGAATATCTGAAATTAGAGAATGCACCTAATTAC
>CACZPU010000053.1 GCA_902783165.1 uncultured Prevotellaceae bacterium | reverse complement strand
CACCCGCCTCTTTAGCTCAGTTGGCCAGAGCACGTGATTTGTAATCTCGGGGTCGTTGGTTCGAATCCGACAAGAGGCTCAAGAAGACCGCACCCTATGAAGGGCGCGGTCTTTTGCGTAAAAAACAGATTATTCACCAATCATCTTTCCTTCCAATTTTGGGAGTTGAGTCATTTAGTGAAGCTAGATTATTATGATTATCAAAGTATGTGGTTTGCGTGAACCGGAGAATATTCGCGATGTAGCCTCCCTGGAAATCGATCTGATGGGATTCGACTTCTGCTTTAACAGTGTGCGTTTTGTCAAAATGATTTCATCGCGTGCCGGCATCATTCCAGACTATTCTGTGGAAAGATTCGAAACAGCCAGCGGCAAGGTTGCTGATAATTCACTTGTAAGCAAGCCACAAAGGGTGGGAGTGTTTGAGGACGACATGCCCCAAAATATTATTACACGCGTGTACAATTATCAGCTCGACTATGTTCAGCTTAATGGTTCGGAGTTGCCCGTGATGATAGAAAATCTGCGACGAACCATTGATCCTGATATTCGCCGTAATATAAAGATAATCAAGAAATTGAATATTTGTACAAAACAAGATATTGAACAATGCCAGCCCTACATAGGAGTGGCCGATATGTTCTTGTTTTCTGTCAAGAAAGGCTCAGCCGAGGTTACTTCTTGCCAAAGCAGTTGGGAGGTGTTGGATGCTTACAACGGTGATGTTCCATTCCTGTTGGGCGGCGACATTCAGATGGGCGATGCCCCACTTTTGGCAGCATACAGCCATCCTAGTTTCACCGGCATAGATCTGGATGTTCAGTTCGAGGTTTCGCCTGCTGTCAAGGATGTTGACGCATTGAAAGCTTTCATTGAAAAGCTAAAGAACAATCAGTAGTGTTTTGAATAAATTTGATGGGGGAGCGCTTGCCGTTTCTTCTGTAATGGACGGATAGTTCGAGACAAAAAAACTATTCTTGCGATTCGTTTATTTTGTCTACGTTGTGTAACAAAATCAAAAGTCTTTTCAGTCTTCGGCTTTTTGGCAACACCAGCGTGTCACTTTCAGCATAACAGCCATGCCGGGGATTTCTTTTAGCAAATAATATTTTCCACTTGAGCGTACCAGTCGGCCGTTCAAGCCTTTCAGTGGTCCGTGGGTTACAATCACGCGGTCGCCTCTCTTCAGCTTTGCCTCTCCCTCGCTAATATACTTTGTCATGAGAAGGTTGGGATTGCACATCACCATGAACTCTTTCATCTGGCGTGCGGGGATCTTGTAGAATTCGCGCGAGCCGCGCTCTTTTCTGATAATGTAGTAGTGATTCTTATAACATTTGTCTATATTGTTCACCAATTTCGCATCGTCGCTGGTTTTCTTGATGAACATTAGATTGGATACCACTGGCTTCAACTCATGGGTGCGTTTCCCTTCACGGTTTATGTAGTCCACGCGATGCATGGGGATGAATGATTCCACCCCCGTCTCCTCGAGATATTCGGCCAGCACTTTGCTTTTCAACCCAAACAGTTGGACGCCATACCAAGGCGTGTCGTCAATTGTTTCAAGTTCCTTCTCGTCGCATATAGGCTTTTCTTCCTGTTCTTTATTCATGTTTGGCAGTGTTGAACTGGTGTACAAGCATTTAGAATTCGCTGGTAAAGTGGAATTTAATGTGCTTGAAGTCTTGCTGTGCCATCTGAAGAACGTAGCTGCTGTCTGCAAGGAACACGTCGCGTCCGTCCTTGTCTTTGGCCATGTATTGGTATTTGCGTTTCTTGAATGCGTCCAGTTCCTTTTCGTCGTCTGCTTCCACCCAGCATGCTTTGTAGAGATGCACTGGCTCCCAACGGCACTTGGCGTTGTACTCGTTTTCCAGTCGATATTGTATTACCTCGAACTGAAGCTGTCCAACCGTGCCGATAATCTTGCGGTTGTTGAACTGGTTGACGAACATTTGCGCCACACCTTCGTCCATCAGTTGGTCAATTCCCTTGGCCAATTGCTTCGATTTCATTGGATCGTCGTTCTCAATATATTTGAACATCTCGGGGGAGAAGGAGGGGAGTCCGCGGAAATGCAGTTGCTCGCCTTCGGTAAGCGTGTCGCCAATTTTGAATATACCGTTGTCGGGCAACCCCACTATGTCGCCAGGCCAAGCCTCCTCGATGGTGCTTTTGCGCTGTGCCAGAAATTGCGTGGGCGACGAGAAGCGCACAGTCTTTCCCTGCCTTACAAGCAAGTAGGGCTGGTTGCGCACGAATTTGCCGCTGCAAACCTTGCAGAAGGCAATACATGAGCGGTGATTGGGGTCGATATTGGCAGTAATTTTGAAGATGAATCCGCTAAACTTCTTCTCTTCTGGTTTTACAATTCGCTCTTCAGCCTTGGTGGGGCGGGGACTTGGCGCGATTTCCACAAAACAGTTAAGAAGCTCTTGTACACCAAAATTGTTCAGGGCGGAGCCGAAAAATACGGGTGCAACCTCAGCGCTACGATATGTTTCCACATCGAATTCTGGGTATACACCGTCCACAAGTTCAAGGTCTTCTCTAAGTTTTGCGGCGTCATGTTTGCCTACGCGACTGTCCAGCTCGTCGCTGTTTATATCCACTTCCACCTTTTCGGTGACACGTTGCTTGTCGGGTGTAAACAGGTCGAGTTTGTTTTCGTAAATGTTATACACCCCTTTGAATTTTGCTCCTTGATTGATAGGCCATGACAGTGGTCGTACCTTGATTTCTAGTTCTTGTTCCAGTTCGTCTAGCAAATCGAAAGGGTCGCGGCCTTCTCGGTCCATCTTGTTAATGAAAATGATGACTGGTGTATTGCGCATGCGGCAAACGTTCATCAGTTTGCGCGTCTGTGCCTCCACACCTTTTGCTCCATCCACCACAATGATGGCAGAATCGACAGCGGTCAGTGTACGGTAGGTGTCTTCGGCAAAGTCTTGGTGTCCTGGAGTGTCAAGGATATTTACCTTGTATTCTGTGTCATTTCCCGAACCTTGATTGTCGTCTGTTTGCTTGTTGGGCGTGTAGTCGAACTCCATCACCGATGTGCTAACCGAGATCCCGCGCTGTTTTTCAATGTCCATCCAGTCGGAGGTTGCCGTTTTCTTTATTTTGTTATTCTTCACGGCACCAGCCACTTGTATCTGTCCGCCAAACAGCAGGAATTTTTCTGTCAGCGTTGTCTTACCGGCATCTGGGTGCGAAATAATGGCAAACGTTCTTCGTCTTTCAATTTCGGGATTCATCTTTATATTCAATTTGAGGGTGCAAAGTTACAATAAAACAAGAGAATTTCAAAGGGAAAGCTCGCTTTTCTATTCTTTTTGAGACAAAAATATGTATTAGATGTTCGGATGTATCGCGAATAATACGTAACATGGCAGTAAATAAGAGTCTATAAAACAGTGATGATGGGTATGATATAGCAGTTATGTGTGCGTTGACAATCCTAAGGTCAACTCATATGTGATTTCAATAATAAGTTCTTTAATGTTTTTAATCCGATGTCTAATCTGAACCAATTTGGGACGATGGATAGAATACACAAACGGTTAATGTGCTTTCCACATTAACCGTTTCCATTTAATTTATGTAATGTAGTTTGAGTAGGCAAAGCTATAAATTTGCTATACACTCTCTCAGGGATTCTTCCCAGTAGGGGATTTCCATTTGGTATGCCTGCTTTATTTTTGTTTTATCAAGTACTGAGTAAGGTGGACGGTTGGCCGGTGTTGGATACTCCGTTGTGTGAAGGGGGCGTACGTGGCAAGCGTCAATTCCTGCGATGCGATGTATGGCTTTAGCAAAGTCGTACCAGCTGATGACGCCTTCGTTTGAAAAGTGGAAAACGCCTGGCATAATACCTTTCTGGATGACAAGCATAATGCATTGTGCTAGGTCGCGTGCATAAGTTGGTGTACCTATTTGGTCGAAGATGACGCCGAGTTCAGACTTCTCTTTTCCCAATTTGAGCATGGTCTTCACAAAGTTGTTGCCGAAACTGGAATAGAGCCATGCTGTGCGTATAATCATGGCACGCTTGCAGAACTTCTGTACGCCAAGTTCGCCTGCCAATTTGGTTGCTCCATAAACACTTTCAGGGCATGGAGTGTCTGATTCCACGTATGGCGTGTGCTTGGTTCCATTGAATACATAATCGGTTGAAATTTGGACAATCCATCCACCACGTTTCTCAATGGCTGCAGCCAAATAGGCAGGAGCAACCGTGTTGAGCGTAGTACATATCTCTTTGGCATCTTCGGCTTTGTCAACTGCGGTATAGGCGGCACAATTCACAATGCCGTCGATGTCTTTCTCTGCAACAAATTGTTCTACAGCCAGTTGGTTTGTGATGTCTAATTCATCCACATCGGTGTTGAACCAGTTGTACTGAGGGGTGTTCTTCTCGAGCAGTTGCAGTTCGTTGCCCAACTGCCCGTTGCATCCGGTAATCAATATATTCATAACGATTGATAATTGTTTATGATGGTTAGTCTTCAAACTTCAGCTCGCCGGCTTTTTCTTTGAAGTAATAGTCGTTGAGCATGCCGATGAATGTTGTTATTTCTTTCATGGCGTGTTGGGTGTCGGGGCTTATCTCTTTTTTTTGCAGACGGAGCATCATCATGCCGTAGAGAGCATTGAAGCATGTCTCAACTTCTACTTCCTCAGTTCCTTCGTTTCTTGAACTTTGAGTGGTGGCGCTTTTCTTGTTTCTCAACTCTACAATATAAGGCAACACCTTATAATATTCACTTGTGTAAAAAGGAAATTTTGCGCTTGCCAACAATTGTGCATTCAATTCTACTAGTTGCTGTAGCACAATCTTGTTGATTTGAAGATGCCCGCTGACGCGACACCCTTCTTGGTTCATCATGCGAACAATATTACCATACCAATCGGTCATTTCTTCCTTTTGCTCGTCATCATAGTCAAACCGATTGATGTATTCCCTTCTGATTCGGGTGAGTGAGCAATCGTATGCCCTCACTATATCTTCCACCTGCCACATGTATAACAGGTATTCTGCTATATTTTTTTTTCTTAATTGCTGTGAAATAAACATTAGTAATGGGGGAGTTTGTAAAGGTTGAAGATGGTTCCAAACAACACAATTACCGAGAACAGGATAACCACAGAGCCGATGATCTTATTGATAAGGAGAATGCCATTGTTGTCGAATATTCCTCGCACTTTGTCAATGAGCCATGTCAAACCGTACCACCAAATCAGTGCTCCAAAAGGAATGCTCAAAAAACCAAGGCACATTTCCAATGGATGGTTGGGTACGACAAAGGAAAACTGGGCAAACAAACCCATGAAGAGGAAGATGATGAGCGGGTTTGAGAATGTGACGAAGAAAGCCGTCACTCCATTGTGGACTAGTGTGCCTTTGTGATTTCCGCTAATGTGCATGTTCTTGGTGGGATTGCTCCTGTAAGAATAGATTCCAAACATTAGCAACATGAGGCTTCCCAGTATTTGAAGTAGAAATTGGTATTGTGTATCATTAATCATATCCACCACAACACTCATTCCCAAACCTGTAATCATGGCATAGATGATGTCGCTAATGGCGGCGCCGACTCCTGTCACAAATCCATACCACCGTCCTTTGTTCAGTGTTCTCTGTATACACAAAATACCCACTGGTCCCATCGGTGCACTGGCGATGATACCTATCAGTATTCCCTTGAATACCAAGTTAACGAAATCTATATGAATTGCAAATGGCATAGCGTTTGCAAAATTACAAAAAAATCGTGAATTATATAATTTTACATCATAAAACTTTGTCATATACGATTATTTTAATAATTTTGTAGCTTGAATAATCGATTTTTCAACAATAAAACATAAATTATCATGAATGAAAAAACAGAGATAAAGCCATATGTGATTGGCTTGGATTTGGGAGGAACAAATTCGGTGTTTGGCATTGTGGATGCCCGCGGTGAAATCAAGGCTACTACTGCTATCAAAACTCAAGGATATGATAAGGTGGAAGACTATGTGGATGCCTGTGTCAGCGCCCTTCAGGTAATTATCGAGCAAGTCGGAGGCTTTGAGCAGATAAAAGCAATGGGCATAGGTGCACCGAATGGTAATTTTTATAACGGTACCATCGAGTTCGCTCCTAATTTGGCATGGGCTCACAATGGTGTGGTTCCTCTTGCAAAGCTTTTCAGTGATAGACTCAACAACCTTCCTGTAGGCCTTACCAACGACGCCAATGCTGCAGCTATCGGTGAAATGACCTATGGTGTTGCACGTGGAATGAAGAATTTCATCGTAATTACGCTAGGAACAGGAGTAGGCTCTGGCATTGTCATCAATGGCCAGTTGGTTTATGGTTGCGATGGCTTTGCCGGTGAACTTGGCCACGTCATTGTGAAACGTGAAAACGGTCGTCCTTGTGGATGTGGCAGGAATGGCTGTTTGGAGGCTTATTGCTCAGCCACAGGAGTGGCACGTACAGCACGAGAGTTGCTGTCAACAACTCAGGAACCTTCGATTCTCCGTGAAATGGATCCAGAAAAGATTACATCGCTTGAGGTGTCGATTGCTGCAGGCAAAGGTGATGCATTGGCAAAACGCATTTATGAGTTTACCGGTGAACTGCTGGGTGAAGCATGCGCCGATTTTGCAGCATTCTCTTCGCCAGAGGCATTCATTTTCTTCGGTGGTATGACCAAGGCTGGCAACCTGATCATGGATCCCATTAAGCGTAGCTATGATGAGCATGTGCTGAAGATTTTCCGTGGAAAGGCAAAATTCTTGGTGAGCGGTCTCGACGGTTCTTCTGCGGCTGTGCTTGGGGCATCGGCCATTGGTTGGGAACTCTAAATTATTTCGTCTACACTGGTAGACCAATTGTCTACAGCCTTTGGACAAATTGTCTACGGGTTGTAGACTTTTTTTGCCTGCTTTTCGAGTTTGTTTTTGTGGGGTAATTGATTTGTATCAAAGGGGGTTGCGGTTTATGAAAAAAACAATCATTTCTTTGGCAATGTCATATTTTTCATTTACCTTTGCGCTTTATGAATCAAAAGGATGATATTAATAACGCAATTAAGGTGCTCAGGGAGGGTGGGGTGATACTGTATCCCACTGACACTGTATGGGGTATTGGATGTGATGCTACCAACGAGAAAGCCGTGGCAAAGGTGTATAAAATAAAGCATCGAGATGATTCTAAGGCCATGATTTGCCTTGTGGATAGCGATGCACGATTACAGCGATACGTACGTATGGTGCCTGATGTGGCGTGGGATTTGATGGAACTGGCCAACAAGCCAACTACAGTTATTTTGGATAATGCGGTGAATCTCGCCCCCAATTTGATTGGTGAAGATGGCAGTATAGCTATGCGTATCACTCGTGAGGCTTTTTCCAAAGAACTTTGCTACCGTTTCCAAAAGCCTTTGGTGTCAACGAGTGCCAATATCAGCGGTGAGCCTGCAGCGCAGAACTATTGCGATATCTGCCCGGACATTTTAAATGCTGTTGACTATGTTTGCTATACCCGTCGGCAGGAACATCTTCCGCACACACCTTCAAGCATTATAAGGTTGTCTGTGAATGGTGAGGTGAAAATCATTCGCAAGTGAATCTTTTGAAAAATCCCTTCCGAGGAAGTGCTTTTTTTCTATGTGAAAGAGACGGTGGCTTTTTGAGCGTTAAATATATAAATCAAGTTAGTTCAAAACAATTCAGTGGCAAAACAGATAGAGATAGATAGCACAGACAGTCTGTTGCAGCGTTTTCTGCAATGGCGTGAGGCTCATATCACCGATAAACAATTCACACTCTTGTTGAGTTTCTTTGTCGGCTTCTTTGCAGCCGTAGCTGCCTATGTGCTCCATTGGATAATTAACGAGATAGAAGTTTTGCTCACTGCAGGCTTCGACATCACTTCATTCAACTGGCTTTATCTCATTTATCCGGTCATTGGTATTTATCTTACATCCTTGTTTGTGAGATATATAGTAAGAGATAATATCTCGCACGGAATCACACGGATACTCTATTCCATCTCATCCAAGCGAAGCCGCTTGCCAGGACATAATTGCTGGAGTTCTGTAATCGCTTCAGCGATAACTATAGGTTTTGGAGGTTCGGTGGGAGCAGAGGCGCCAATTGTACTTACAGGTTCTGCCATTGGCAGCAATTTGGGCCAGATTTTCAAGATGGACAGTCGTACGCTCATGTTACTGATGGGCTGTGGTGCCTCAGCAGCCATTGCCGGAATCTTTAAGGCACCAATAGCTGGTTTGGTGTTCACGCTCGAGGTGCTCATGATTGATCTTACCATGGCATCTTTGCTTCCTATCCTTATTGCTAGTGTGACTGCAGTCTGTTTTAGTTATTTGTTCAATGGAAGCGCATCTCTCTTTCAATACAACCCAAGTGAAATTTGGTTGATGAAACGCCTTCCTGCTTACATACTTTTAGGCGTGTTTGGCGGGTTGCTAAGCCTTTATTTTATCCGGATGATGACGTTTTGCGAGAATGTGTTTTCCAAGATGGGTAACAACCACCTGGCAAAACTGCTATTAGGCGGCATCACCCTTAGCACACTGATTTTTCTCTTTCCATCGTTGTATGGAGAAGGCTATGGAAGCATCAATATTCTGTTGAATGGAAAGACCGAAGCCGACTGGAATTCTATACTCAATAATTCCTTGTTCTATGGGCATGGCAAATTGCTGGTTCTCTATTTGGGCATGGTGTTAGTGACCAAGGTTTTTGCTACATCGGCAACAAATGGTGGTGGAGGTTGCGGTGGTACTTTTGCCCCGTCGTTGTTCATTGGTGCTTTTGGCGGGTTCTTGTTTGCTCGGGTGTGGAATATTGAGCAGATAGGTGTTTATATTCCTGAAAACAATTTTACAATGCTGGGCATGGCGGCCGTGATGGCTGGCGTGATGCATGCTCCGCTCACGGGTATTTTCCTTATTGCGGAACTCACGGGAGGTTACGGGATGTTCATTCCGCTGATGATAGTGAGCATCTGTTCCTATCTCACCATTATCATCTTTGAGCCCCATAGTATCTATGGCATGCGTCTGGCACGCGAAGGAAAACTGGTCACCCATCATACGGATCATTCCGTTTTGACATTGATGAGTCTTGACAGTGTGATAGACCGTTCATACACATCGGTAGATGCCGACATGCCTTTACAATCACTTGTTCATGCTCTTAGCCAGAGCAAGACTGACATTCTTCCTGTGCTTGATGCTGCAGGGAATCTGCTGGGTGAAATAAACATTGCCAAAATTCGTCATATTGTTTTCCGCACGGAGCTATATTATCATTTCAAGGTTCGACAGCTAATGCTGCAACCGCCAGCAGTGTTGAATGTGAATGATCCAATGGAAACTGTCATGCACAAGTTTGACGAGACAGATGCTGTGATGTTGCCCGTAGTAGATTTGGAGAATCATTTGCAGGGATACATTTCGCGTACACACCTGTATTCTGCTTACAGGCAAATGGTAGCTGATTTCTCCGCAGACTAAATAAAGCATTCAGATAGTGTTATCTCGTACATGATAACTGTCGATATTCCTGAAACCGTTTAGAAAAACCTGCACATTCATTCGCTTTTTGCCAGTCAGTTGGATTTCCTTCAGTTCAAGCATCTCATCGAGTGTTGAAATATAAAGTCTTCCTTTATCCACAGTCAGCATACCTTTTTCTTTTTTCGATTCCATGTTCGTCTTTGCTGTCTTGAAAATTTTCATGACGAGTTCTTTTCCTGTTGGGTCGCACAATGTTGTCCATGCCCCAGGGTATGGACTCAATCCTCTAACAAAGTCGTGTATGCGTTTGGCAGGTTGTTCCCAGTTTATCTCACATGTCTCTTTGAATATTTTTGGGGCAGGATGGAGGGTTGTTCCTGGTGCAATCATTTCCTCTTGAGGCAGTGTGGGCACTGCACCATTGCCATCTATAATCATGTTTATGGTTTCGATAGCAGCTTGTGCTCCAATTTCCATCAGGCCGTTGTAGACGTTTTCGACATTATCCTCCTCCCTGATGTCGAGTGGTTTCTGCATGATTACTCTTCCTGTATCAATGTCATGGTCGAGGAAGAAAGTTGTAACACCTGTCTTTGTCTCGCCGTTGATGACAGCCCAATTGATGGGAGCTGCACCACGATATTGTGGAAGAAGGGCAGCATGGACATTAAATGTCCCAAAACGAGGCATGTCCCAAACTACCTCGGGCAGCATTCTGAAAGCCACTACAACTTGTAAATCGGCATGGTATTGCCGTAGACGATGCAGAAAATCTTCGTCTTTCATTTTTACAGGTTGCAGGATGTCATCTTCCTTAAAGCCGTTCTCCAAGGCAAATCGTTTTACATCTGGCATTTGCAGCGTGTCGTGATGCCTTCCTACAGGCTTGTCTGGCTGTGTTACAATGGCCACTACATTGTATCCTTTATTTAACAGCGCTTTCAATGTGCCAACTGCAAATTCGGGCGTTCCCATAAAAATGATTCTTAGGTCTTCTTTCTTCATATTGGGTGTGATATGTTTGTTCATATTTAATACTCCCTTGTTTTGAAAAGGCAGTGTTTCTTGTTTTGTGCAAAAGTACTAATTATTCTGTATATTTACCCTTATTTTCATAAAAATATACATGAATGTGGGGTATTCGTTTCTTTATCTGACCAAAAATGATTATTTTTGCATTCGGATCAATTTGTAGTCATGACAGAAAAAGAGAAAATGTTGGCAGGCGAAATTTATTCTGCCATAGATCGGGAATTACTTGACGAATTGAATGCAGTGAAGGAAATCATCAGCCGCTTCAATTTGCTTAAGCCATCGGATGTCTTTGAGAAAAGAAATGTTCTTAAGAATCTGCTCGGAAGTGTTGCTGACGATGAGATTATTATCAACCAACCATTCTATTGCGATTATGGCAAGAATATCAGGGTAGGAAAGCGTTTTTTTGCTAATTTCAACTTTACAGTACTCGATGAGGCCATCGTAACTATAGGTGACGATTGTTTTATCGGACCAAATGTTAGTATTTATACAGCTTGTCATAGCACAGACCCGGAGGAACGGAATAGTCGTCAAGAGTGGGCACTTCCCGTCTCTATAGGTGATAATGTGTGGATTGGAGGTAGTGTGACCATACTTCCCGGTGTTAGTATTGGTAATAATGTTACTATCGGTGCAGGTTCGGTGGTCGTATACGATATACCTTCCGACTCGGTGGCAGTGGGCAATCCCTGCCATGTGGTAAAAAGTATTAAGAAACAAGGTGTTTAGTATTTGTAGTTATGGCAGAAGAGATTATTAGTAGCTTGCAGAACCCTAAGGTAAAGAAATTGCTTGTTCTTCAGCAGAAATCTTCAGAACGAAGGAAGGAAAGACTTTTCGTTGTGGAAGGTCTCCGGGAATTGAAGCATTGTGTGGAGGCTGGATTTGAAATAGACACCCTGTTCTATTGCCCAAATATCACAGAGTCGTCTGATTTGTGTGAAATCATTAGCCAAACCAGTTCTTTTGAAAAAACCGAAAAACGTTGCAATGTGGTGAGGGTGTCACCTGAAGTATATGAGAAAATAGCTTATCGGGGTACAACTGAAGGCCTTATAGCAGAAGTGAGAACCATGTCTTTAAGCTTGGAGAGTCTTCCTTTGGGAGAGAATCCGCTGATCATGATTTTGGAGAGCGTGGAGAAACCTGGTAATTTGGGCGCCATTCTCCGCAGCGCCGATGCAGCACATGCCGATGCCGTGATAGTGTGTGACCCTCTAACCGACTTGTATAACCCGAATTTAATACGTTCTAGCATAGGTGCAGTGTTTACGGTACCGTGTCTGACTTGTACCTCAGAGGACTGCATAGCCTTTCTGAAACAAAAGGACATTCGTATTCTTACAGCCCAGTTGCAAGATTCCCACCTTTATTATGATACTGATATGCGTAGGGGAACAGCTATCGTAATGGGAACGGAGTCGACAGGACTAACCAATCAGTGGCGTATGGCCGCAGATGCCCACATCCGCATACCTATGATGGGAAGGCTCGATTCTCTCAATGTGTCTGTCAGTGCAGCCATCTTACTGTTTGAGGCTGTCAGACAGAGAAATTCATGAAGTCGTTTTAATCATGTGTTGGATAAATGCTATGTGGCATTTTGTTTGCCAGCATGTTTTGGAGAGTTTTCGTTTAAAACAATACTTGCACAAATAGAGTTTGAGAGTGAGTATCATACACAATCTTCGTGCGAGGAAACGATGCTTTTCTATGTTACTCTTTTTGGGCTTCGGTCTCTGCTTTTTTGCGTTTCCGCTCCAGTTTCTCTTGTTTTTTTGCTTCTGCGGCTTCTTCAAGTGCATCGCGGAGCATACTCTTGTTGAAAGTGTATACATGCCCGAATATTCCTACAGAGAGCACTTTGTTTCCCTCTTTCATTTTTACATGGGTGGTGTTAAAAAAGTAATAGTTGTCTACTTTGAGCATAGTTCCTAACACTCCCTCAATGGCCTTGTTTACAACACTCTTGCCGAAGCGTGTGATGCCGTTGTCGGCAATACCTTTGTTTTCGGCTTCTTCGTCGACATATTCTTTAATGGCCTTCATCATTGCGGCCTTATGTGCTTTCTTTTCGGGCAAGGTTTGTGTCATCAGGATGGCTATGCCTATGATGATGACGATTGACAATAATTTCTTCATAACGTTTATTTTGGGACAAAGTTACTAATAAACAAGAGAAAAGCAAAAGAAATCACATTTTTATTTTTTCTCCGAGTGCCAGTTGATTCGAAAAAGACCATACAAAAGACGGGGTTGGAATTGTTTGAATAGAATAATTATTTGTTTGTTTTCCCATGCTAATTGATTAAAATATATTTTTTTGAAAATAAAGTATGATAAAATGTGCTTAATTCAATAGAAAATTATTAACTTTGTAACCAAATATAACTAAAAATTATCGATTATGAAAAGATTATACTCTATTGTTTTTATGGTAATTATCACAACTGTGGTTTTTGCCCAAGGACCCAACAACACCAAGGAATATTACAAAGCGGCTGACGGAAAGAAAGGTGCAGCCTTAAAGACGGCATTGCATAACATCATTCGTGGTAGTTATCCGCTTATTAAGTATTCTGATAATACACCAAGATCTTTTAAACCGGTTTCTTATTCAGGTTTGTTTGGCGCTTATGAAGATACAGACCTCCGTGATGATGGTCGAATCTGGGATATGTACAGCAACAAGACATCTAACAATTTTAAGGGGTTCCTTCCTACTCAGCATACGGGAAACTATAGTGGGGAAGGGGATATGTATAATCGTGAACATACTACGCCTCAAAGTTGGTTTGATGGTACAGAAAATGTGGAAAAGTGTCCTATGTATAGCGACTTGTTCAATGTATATCCAACCGATGGATTTATCAACAATATGCGTAGCAACTATCCCTATGGGGAAACCTATTCCGCAACTACTTCTGGTGTTAAATCCAGTGAGAACGGTTTTAGTAAATTGGGCCCTAGTAAACTATATGGTTATTCCGGCAAAGTATTTGAACCTAATGATCTTTACAAAGGTGACTTGGCACGTACCTATTTCTATATGGTAACCTGTTATCAGGATAAAATTCTAAACCTTTCTGAAGGTTCAGATGTTTATTATGGAACAGATGCAGATTCCTACGGCAATTCTATTGTCTATCCAGGCTTGAAAGAATGGACTTTGAATATGTTTATCGATTGGGCGCACAACGATGAGGTGAGTACAAAGGAAACTAATCGCAATGAGGCTGTTGCGAAATTGCAATACAACCGCAACCCGTTCATCGATTACCCTGGGTTGGAGCAGTATATTTGGGGGAGTATGAAGGATGTGGCTTTCAGCTACGATAATTATCAGGTGCCAGAAACCTATTCACATTACGTTTCGGACGGAACCAATCCGTCAATTGATCCGGTTGATCCCACACCTTCAGAGGGAGAGCAAGTATATACGCGTGTGAACTCTACTGCCGACTTGGAGGTTGGTGCTAAATATATTATTGTATGTGAGGAGAAGAGCATGGCTATGGCTGAACAAGGTAGCAATATCCGTAATAATGCGGAACTCTCCTTGACAGGCAGTTCTGTTACTACCGAGGTGAATAAGAGTGGCAAGCCTTATGAAATCACATTGGGAGGTGAAGAAGGTGCATATACACTCTACGATGCTACTGGTGACATCTATTTGGCATTCACGAAGAATGAGAATAAAATCCACACAGCAACGAGTGCTGCAGGCGATGCTACTCAGTGGGAAATTACCTTTGACGGTAATAATGCATTAATCAAGAGTAAACGTAACAATGCTTACAGCATTCAATATAATTCAAGCAGTCCACGTTTCTGCTGCTATCAGAGCAAGCAAACGCCTGTTCAGTTATACAAGCATAAACCTATTGCTACAGGTGTGAGGACAGTTTCTTGGAAGGGTGCAATGAAGCAGGATAATGTCATTTACGATATGCAGGGACGTCGTGTCGGAACAATTGACGGCGGAATGCCTCGTCTTCAGAAGGGTGTTTATATCATCCGCAACAGGAAAGTGGTGGTGAAATAATCAAAAAATATAATAGAACATGAAATTAAACGGAAGAAGAGAAAGTTCAAACGTGGACGATCGTCGCGGTTTGAGTGGTGGCGCCAAAGCTGGATTGGGACTTGGCGGTATTGTAATGATTGCTTTGATTACTTTCCTTTCGGGTGGTAATTTGGGCGATGTGGTTTCCAATGTGGGAACACAGATGGCACAACAAAGTCAGAACGTAACTACGCAAGAAGGACAGCGTGAGTTTACCCAAGAAGAACAGGAGTTGGCCAAGTTCTCCAGTCAGATTCTTGCCGGTACAGAAGATGTGTGGACAAAGGTCTTTCAGAAAATGGGCCGCACCTATACACCTCCCAAAATGGTACTTTATACTAATAGTGTGCAAACTGCTTGCGGACAGGGAAATGCCCAAGTAGGCCCGTTTTACTGTTCTGGTGACCAGTGCTTGTATATAGACCTCTCTTTTTTCACCACAATGAAAAAATCGTTGGGGGCTGATGGAGATTTTGCATATGCCTATGTGATAGCACATGAAGTGGGGCATCATGTGGAAAATCTTCTTGGAACACTCGGAAATGCACATTCGGCAATGAGCCGTACTAGCAAAGTGAATGCCAATAAAATAAGTGTTCGCCTTGAACTCCTTGCCGACTATTATGCAGGAGTCTGGGCTCACAACGACAATGAGATGTTCGGTTCGCTTGAGACAGGCGATATCGAGGAGGCTATCCGTTGTGCACAAGTTATCGGTGATAATTATCTGCAGGAGAAATCTCGTGGATATAGTCAGCCGGAATCATTTACTCACGGAACGTCAGCACAGCGTATGCGCTGGCTGAAGAAAGGTCTGGATACTGGTGATATGAGTGGCGGACCTCGTCTCGACATGAGCGATAGTGAATTGGGTAGCTAAGCCAAGTATAATAAAATGAGGATGTGCAGAATAGTGCATCCTCTTTTTATTTATACCTATTTCACCCTCATTGTTAGTCATATCTTTTATAGTGGATACTTATGCTTTTTCCATGTTTCGTATATAGTATAATGTACACGAACCAGGATGAACCCTTTTTATAGGCAATGTCCATTATTTGATAACGATAGTTTTGAACCAGTCCTTCAATAATCCTCTGTTTTGGTTCTGGGAATCACAAACAAGAACAAGCAGTTGTTTTCCGTCTGCAAGTATGGGACCAGCGCAAATACCTTCATAATTGGCAAAACTACGCTTCGTGAGATTTATTTTTGTTCGGAATTCTGCAAGAAAAGTTTTCGTTAGCAATTCTCCAGGTTGTTGAAGTGATGGTGTTACCACGTACAGCTTGATATGGGCAAAAGAGCCAATCTTCTTTTTGGGGAAATACAGTTCACGCTCAAGCACTACAATTCGTCCATCATTGAGGGCGGCCATTCCGCTGACGCCTAAAACACTTTCCCCCTTTTTCTTTTTCACAACGGTAGCATCACTCTCATACCAATATTGTTCGGCTGGAAGCAGGTTGTCATCAAAACTTTGCAGTCTGAGGCGGTTGTTGAGCATGTTTGTCAGTGTTGGTTTTTTCCCGTCATTACGGAGTGTGTTCTCCGAAGTTGTCCAAAACCGATGGGTGTTTGCATTATAAGTCAGTGCTTCCATACTTGCATTGTGATAAGCTGTCTTAAATACTTCAGGAACAGTTAACTCACGCCCTGTTAAACGTCCATAGGTGTCGTGCTCAACAATCCTTCCATCTTTTTCTCCACTGATAAACAAAGTGTTTGTCTGAGGTACATAGCATATACCTTCCTCATCCCTTGAAGGGTGTCCGTCGGTTATGAAAGAATCGGCTTGAACTGATAAAATAACGCCTGTAACACTGTCTGTATTGATAGTCATCAAGTGAAAGCCTGCAGTGGCAGACTTGTCGTTGACAACAGCATATTGTGAACCTCCCAACCATGTGATACCGCTATAGTTCCCGGCAGGTACTGTCTTAATAAAGTGACGTTGTGGATTAATCGTCACATCCTTTATGTCTGCAGTTGGTTGTAGATGCTTTGATATTGGGAGTTGTTTCGCTTGTTTTTTCCTAATATGCTTATATTCTTTGCGAGCTTTCTTCAATTGCTTTTGGAAAGCAGGATTTGACATTAACTTGCAGAAAACAGCGGTTGCAACAATATGTGAAGCATCGACATCACTCTTGTAATGACGACCGCATATGACACGGTTCATGGCATATTTTCTAGCACGTAGCATCAGTGCTTCTGTTGAATCTGGTATACAGACGGCTAAAGTCATGGCATAAACCCATCCACGAACACTATGACTGGATGGATAACTGTATGTAGTACGTTCTTCATCATCATATTCAGGAACTAGTGAAGGCTCGTTGAATTTTGAAAAGGGACGTATTCGCATGTAATGGTTCTTGGCCCTCTTGTTGGTCTCGTTTGCACTCTTGCGAGCACCTTCTACTAATTTGAAAATCTCTGGTGTCTCGTTCGGGGAGATGGTAAATCCAACAGCTGGAGAAAAAGCTGTCGATGTCCATGCACATTCATCAATTGCGGCCTGCCTTCCGGCAGGGGTGTCGCGTTGTGCTTTTCCCCAGTGATAATAGTACAAATCGTTGGCATATTCTGGGCTATCGTCCGATGGCGGATTGGGCAGGAATAGTACAACATCGGGTAATTGGTCATTGCTAAGAAATGATTCAATCTTTAGCTTTTGTTGTGTCTGGGCATTTGCTGCCATACTAACCGAAAGGATGGTCAAAGACCATAGTCTATTCATTTTCATAAGTTAAAAAGAGGCTCAACGAAAGGTTTATTCTATGAATATGCAAAAATACAAATAAATAAGGGAAATAATGAATAAACAACAAAAAAAGAAGATGAGCCCCAACAAGGGCACATCCTCTTTTAAATAGTTGAATGGATTGATTTTTTTATTCTCCCTTTTCCATCTTTGCCTTCAGTTCGGCAAGAGCATCAAGGTCGCCAAGAGTTGTGCTGGCTGCAACATTGTTAATTGCTGGAGCCTCCTCTTTCTTTGTAGCGCGCTTTGCACGAGGAGCTTTCTTCTGCTCTTCCTTGGCATCTTCAAATGTGCGGCTGTGAGAAAGAATGATACGCTTAGTTTCTTTTACGAATTCAATCACCTTGAAGCTGAGTTCTTCACCAAGTTGTGCTTGGCTACCGTCTTCCTTAACAAGACGCTTAGGAGTAGCAAAGCCTTCACCGCCCTCATTCAGAGCAATAACGGCACCCTTGTCCATGATTTCGGTTATCTTGCCAGTATGAACGCTACCTGGAGTGTACAGTGTCTCGTATGTGTCCCAAGGATTGTCTTCGAGTTGCTTATGGCCTAGAGACAAACGACGGTTTTCCTTATCAATTTCAAGAACAACAACATCGATTTCTGCACCAACTTGGGTGAACTCTGATGGATGCTTCACCTTCTTTGTCCAAGAAAGGTCGCTGATATGAATCAGTCCGTCAACACCTTCTTCGAGTTCAACAAAGATACCAAAGTTTGTGAAGTTACGAACCTTTGCAGTATGCTTGCTGCCAACAGGATATTTCACTTCGATGGTCTCCCATGGGTCTTCCTTCAACTGCTTGATGCCGAGGGACATCTTGCGCTCATCGCGGTCAAGAGTAAGGATAACGGCCTCAACTTCATCACCAACGTGCATGAATTCCTGAGCGCTGCGCAGGTGCTGGCTCCATGACATCTCTGAAACGTGGATAAGTCCTTCAACTCCTGGAGCAATCTCAACAAATGCACCATAGTCAGCGATGACAACAACCTTACCCTTTACATGATCGCCAACCTTCAACTCGCTGTCGAGAGCATCCCATGGATGAGGAGTGAGTTGCTTCAGACCAAGAGCTATACGCTTCTTGTCGTCATCGAAGTCGAGAATAACCACATTGATTTTTTGGTCAAGGGCAACAACTTCATGTGGATCGCTTACGCGGCCCCAAGAAAGGTCTGTGATATGGATGAGTCCGTCAACACCACCCAGATCGACGAATACACCGTAAGATGTGATGTTCTTAACAGTTCCTTCGAGAATCTGGCCTTTTTCGAGCTTGCTGATAATTTCTTTCTTCTGTGCTTCCAACTCAGCTTCGATAAGAGCTTTGTGAGAAACAACAACATTGCGGAACTCCTGGTTGATCTTCACAACCTTGAATTCCATGGTCTTTCCTACGAATACGTCGTAGTCGCGTATTGGATGTACGTCGATTTGGCTACCAGGTAGGAACGCTTCGATGCCAAATACATCAACAATCATACCGCCCTTAGTGCGGCACTTGATGAAGCCCTGGATAACTTCCTCGTTGTCAAGAGCAGCATTAACGCGCTCCCAACTCTTGCTCAGGCGTGCCTTCTTGTGAGAAAGGATGAGCTGTCCTTTCTTATCCTCGGCATTCTCCACATAAACTTCCACAGTGTCGCCAACCTTCAGGTCGGGGTTGTAACGGAATTCTGATGCGGGGATGATACCATCGCTTTTGTAACCGATGTTCACGATTACTTCCTTTTTGTCAACAGAAATCACTTTTCCGTCAACTACCTGATGCTCACTTACTTTGTTCAGAGTGTCATCATAAGCCTTCGTAAGTTCTTCCTTACTAAGGTTCGTGTTGCTGCCATTTTCAAACTCTTCCCAATTGAAATCGTCCAATGGCTGTACATTTTTTAAGTTAGACATAAAATTAATTAAAAAAATTGTAAGTTAATAAAGTTAGACTTTATTTTGAATTTAAAAACAATGTTCTCGCGTGTACGCGCAAAAAACGGATGCAAAGTTAAACTTTTTTTATGGAAAAGAAGAATAATGTGAAGGTTCTTGCTGCATTATTACGATTAATTAACCATTATTAAGTTGTTTGTGTCTGTTTTGCAGTTAAGTAATCGTATAATTGGGGGGTTGTCCAAATCATATTTTAAGAGTAAAAGACTATTTTTTGAGTATAATCATAATACGATTACATTTCTTTTTGTTATCTTAAATACTTTAAATAGTATTGTGTCAGATGTAAATGACTTTTCAACTTTTTTGTTATTATTCTTCGTCTTTTTGCCCAGAACGAAGAATAATACTGGTTGCTCCTATCGTGAATAGAGTGCCTTCGTAAATAACACGGCGTTCGTTGTCACGGAGAATGTCATTGTCAACGAAAGTTCCTGTGTTGCTGGGCCCGTCACGAAGCACATATTTCAGTTGTCCTTTTTTGTCATAAGAGACATTGATGACACAATGTGTATTGTCTACACTTGGGTCGACAGTTTCGATAGGAGTATTAATAGGGTTACCCTTTTGATATCTGCCAATGACATTATCTCCTAATTGGAGAGGAATTACTTGTTTGTAGTGGAAAACATTTTCAATTACGACAATAGACCCAAATCCTTTTTCATTAGCTTGCTCGTCAGGCTTTTCGTCTTTTTGACGTTCTCGAAGTTTGGAAACACCAATGCGAATTCCAAACTGCTTGCCGCAATCAGGACATTGGAAAATAAGATTCTGCCCTTCGGTGTATTTCGTTTCGTCGAAAGTGATGTATTGGTCACATTTTGGACATCTTACTCGTTTCATAGTACTTTCTTTTAAGTATTCGATTAGTATTTAACGAAATACACCCAAGCCTCTTTAAAAGCTGCGTGTTGGTGCAACTTGCTTAACTCCTGGTAGGCCGCTGCTTCGGAGTCAAAGGTGCCATATATTACTTTAGCTCCATTCTTTCTGTCAATCACTCGAGCGCTGTCAAAGCCGTTGGTTTTAAGTTCTTCTGCATATTTAACGGCATTTTTGTGCGGTATGCAACTGGCCAAAACCAATGAATAGTATTTCTTCGGTAGAGACTCGCCGGTTTGCGTATCTTCCTTTTGTTCATTCGGAAGTTCGGTCTGCTGGTTGTCTAATTTTAAAGTAATAGTATCTTTTATGTCTGCTTTTGTGATGTCTGTGTCTTTCGTGAGAAGCTGCTTGCTTGCATCAGGCGCATTCTTAACGATCTCTTTAGGCATCATCTTTTTGAAAATGCTCTTGTTAAAATCGCTCAGAGAGAATGTGCATTTGCTTCCGAACTCCAAAGGTGTTGCCAATAGGAAAAGTGCTAATAGAACAGCTGCCACGGCAGCTATGTTCCTAAGTGTGCTCACACGAATGCTGATAGTGCGTGGTTCTGCTTCGGTATGGTCTTCTTCTCTTTCTTGTCCAGGCTCTGTTACAACCATTGCTACTTCATGCTTTTCTGATGCTTGAACAGTACCTGTCGCCTTAGATGGTGTTGACTGTGTCTTAAGCATGTTGATTTCAACACTGTTCAAACCATAAAGAGTAGGGGTGAGAATGCCAGCTTCGAAAGGTTCGAATTCATAGTTTCCATCCTGATTAATAGATAGAACACCTATTCCGTTGATTTCGTAATGCCCGTCATTCTCAATCTGTGTTTTTAGTTGGTTGACATCGTCCTCTAAACGAGTAACTGCTTCTGGATAGCTAATGTCGTATGCATCAACATATGATTGAGCTAAAAGGGAATCGTTGATAGAAAGTTTAGGATTAAAGCCAATTGTACGCAATGGCGGCAGGAACAAGCCGTCATCACTATCATATTTGGCTTCTACATGATGGGCAACGAATCCTCCGAGGTTTGGTACAATGACGCAATCGTTGCTCAAAAGCAGTATCTCAATATGTCTTTCTAAATCAATCACGATGCAAAATTACTCCATTTCTTCCGAAAAACCAAATTAAAAATATCATAAAAAGAAAAAATATTGTAAATATAGAATACAATCAAAATATTCTTCGTAATTTTGCACACATGATATATAAGGAAACTGAAATTAAAGATGTCTTCATTTTGGAACCAAAGGTTTTTGAGGATTCTCGAGGATATTTTTTTGAGTCCTACCGAAAGGAAGATTTTGATGCCCATGTGGGCGAAACAAACTTTGTCCAAGATAATGAGTCAAAGTCATCTTATGGAGTACTTCGTGGATTGCATTATCAGAAAAATGAGTACTCTCAGGCTAAATTGGTGCGTGTTATCGAAGGACGTGTACTTGATGTTGCCGTTGACATTCGTAGTTATTCACCCACATTTGGGAAATATGTGATGGTGGAATTGAGCGCAGACAACAAACGTCAATTGTTCATTCCCAGGGGATTTGCTCATGGCTTTTTGGTGTTAAGCGAGAATGCGGTTTTCACTTATAAGGTCGACAACGTATATGCTCCTCAAGCAGAGGCTTCTATTCGGTTTGATGATCCGGACATAGGAATAGAGTGGCCTATAAGCAGTGATGAAATCATCATAAGCGAAAAAGACATGAAAGGTAAGTGGCTCAAAGATGCAGAATTATTCTAACTTGTTTATTATACAATGAATATTGCTATCGTAGGAACAGGATATGTAGGACTTGTGTCTGGTGCATGTTTTGCTGACACCGGTGCTAATGTGACTTGCGTTGATGTTGACGAAAAGAAAGTTGAAAGCCTGAAGAATGGTGAGATTCCCATTTATGAACCTGGTCTTGAGGCGCTTGTTATTAAGAATGTAAATGCCGGCCGACTGAAATTCACATCTAAACTTGAGGACGTCCTGAATAATCAACAGATTGTTTTTTCTGCAGTAGGGACACCGCCCGATGAAGACGGAAGTGCCGATTTGAAATATGTTCTTCAAGTGGCAAAAACCATAGGAGAGCATTTGCAAAAATATATTGTAGTTGTTACAAAAAGCACAGTTCCTGTAGGAACAGCTAATAAAGTGAAAGATACTATTCAACGTGAATTGGATAAGCGTGGGGTGGATGTTCCTTTTGATATAGCAAGCAATCCTGAGTTTTTGAAAGAAGGAAATGCCATCAAGGACTTTATGAGTCCAGATCGTGTTGTCGTGGGAGTTGAGAGTGATAAGGCAAAAAAACTGCTTACCAAGCTTTACAAGCCGTTCCTTATCAATAATTTCCGTGTTATTTTTATGGATATTCCTAGCGCGGAGATGACGAAATATGCAGCCAACTCCATGCTTGCCACTCGTATCTCTTTCATGAATGACATCGCCAATCTTTGTGAGTTGGTCGGTGCTGATGTGAATATGGTGCGTGCGGGAATTGGTAGTGACACACGAATAGGCAGAAAATTCCTTTATGCTGGTTGTGGTTACGGTGGTAGTTGTTTCCCGAAAGATGTGAAAGCCTTAATTCACACAGCCGATAAGAAAGGTTATAGCATGGAAGTGCTTAAGGCGGTTGAGCGTGTGAACGAGCGTCAAAAGAGCATTCTTTTTGAAAAATTACAGAAGTCGTTTGGTGATACGTCTCTCTGCGGCAAGACTGTTGCTCTTTGGGGATTATCCTTCAAGCCAGAGACCGATGATATGCGTGAAAGTACAGCCTTGGTTGTCATAGATAAGCTTCTCAGTCATGGAGTACATGTAAGGGCATACGATCCTGTTGCCATGAACGAATGTCGCCGCCGACTTGGTGATCAGGTTGTCTACTGTCGTGACATGTACGATGCTGTGCTTAATGCTGATGCTTTGTTGCTGCTTACAGAGTGGAAAGAATTCCGTTTGCCAAGTTGGGAAGTTATTCATAAGGCCATGAACCGCCCTCTTGTCATAGATGGAAGAAATATTTTTGATATGGAAGAGCTGCTTGAATGTGGCTTCGAATACCATTGCATAGGAAAATGATAAGAACAATAATCTATTTGCTTTGCATTTCTGCCTTGTTTGCCGGTTGTAAAAAAACAGAGGTGAAACAAGTTGTAGCAAAAGAAGACACTACTGCTAAGAAACTCCTTCAAGGCATTTGGTTGAATTCTGATGACGGTGAGCCTGTTTTCAGGATGGAAGGTGATACTATCTATTATCCAGATTCAACTAGTCAGCCTTCCTATTTTAGAGTTGTGGCAGACACTTTGTTCGTGAAAGGCGCTCATGACGTGAAATATCCCATAGTAAGGCAGAGCGAGAATTTGTTCGAGTTTAAGAGCCCGAATGGCGAACAACTAACTCTTGTGAAAAGTGAAGACAAAGATGATATTGATTATTTCGAGGAGCGTGTTCCCATCGCATTGAATCAGCGCCAACTTATTAAACGTGATACAATTGTGGTAAATGAGGATACTCGTTATCATTGTTATGTTCAAGTGAACCCAACAACCTATAAGGTGGTGAAGGCGGGATACAGTGATGAAGGCTTTGTTGTTGACAATGTGTACTATGATAATATTGTCCATCTATCCATCTTTAATGGAGCAAAGCGGTTGTTTACCCATGATTTCAGGAAACAAGATTTTTCCAAACTTGTTCCTGCTGACTTTATGAAACAGTGTGTGCTTAGTGATATTATATTGGTGAAAGCAGACAGCAAGGGTTTCCATTATCAGGCCATGATGGGCATTCCGGATACACTTAGTAGCTTTATCGTCAGTATTACTGTGGGATATGATGGGAAGATGACGCAGCGTGTTAATGATTAAACGCTGCGTCTAAGAAATTCTTCAGCTTTCTCCAAATCATTGGGCGTGTCTATCCCAATGGTTTCAATATTTGTTGTACCGACTTTGATACGGTATCCATTCTCAAGCCATCTCAGTTGTTCAAGGCTTTCGGCCTTTTCCAATTTGGATTGTGGAAGTTGTGTTATTTCCTTCAACACATGAGTACGATAGGCATATAGGCCAATATGCTTGAGAAAATTGAAATTCGAAAGCCATTCTTCTTTATCAATACCGCGAAGATATGGAATTACACTTCTCGAAAAATACATGGCGTACCCCATGTTGTCAATGACAATCTTGGGTGAGTTTGGATTTTCTAAGTCGCTTATGTCTTGGTTTGAGGTGAAAGGCTTGCCAAGTGTGGCAATCTGTGTATGCTCATCGTTGAAGCAAGAACAAACGGTCTCAATTTGTGAACGGTGGATGAATGGTTCATCGCCCTGAATATTTACCACCACGTCGTAACTGCCTCCAATTTTCTCAATGGCTTCCGCTATACGATCAGTTCCGCTCTTGTGGTTGGGGGATGTCATAACCACTTTACCTCCGAAGCTGGTAACAGCGTTGAAAATCCTTTCATCGTCGGTAGCCACCCAGGCATCGTCAAGCACCTGGCAAACTTGTTCATAAACTCTTTGAATAACGGTTTTTCCACCCAGCAATGCAAGGGGCTTCCCAGGAAAGCGTGTTGATGCATAACGGGCAGGGATGATACCTATACATTTCATAATTACTACTTTCTACAATGACAAATATTTGATTGCAAATATAGCTATTTTTATTGGAAAAAGTATGGTCATGGTGTGTAAAATAGCATCATTCACATTTTTTATATTAATTCTATTGACGAATAGCTAACTTCTTTTGTAGTAAACTGCCAATAACAAGGACAACTTTCATGGAAGCTAGATTGAGTTGTTGATTCTCATAATTCTTGAGTTAATTCTGTTCTTTGAACAAATGAAACATAGCCAGCTAATAAACTTAATAATTCTAAATTTTTCGTTTCCATGCCCAAAGAATTATGAATTAACTGAAAATTGTTTGTGAATGTGCAGATTATTTGATAATTTTGTAAATTGGAAAAAAGAGTTTTTGATTCCATGCTTTGCGAGTTTTCAAGGCAAGGGATTGAATTTAGTAAAAATTGAAAAGTAAAAAGATGAATAATAAGTTTCTGTTAATTGTACTTTTATTTGTCCCGATGTGGACAATGGCTCAGAAAATCACCTTGGGCTCTTGTGTGACAAAAGACGGCGGGCAGTACAAAGGTGAGATGGTTGCAGGTAAACCCCACGGAAAAGGTAGTGTCGTTTATAATAACGGAGACACTTATGAGGGTGAATACGTAAAGGGAAAGCGTCAAGGATATGGAGTGTATACTTTTTCGGATGGTGAAAAATATGAAGGACAGTGGTTTCAAGACCAGCAGCATGGCCGTGGAACATATTATTTCATGAACAACAACCGTTACGAAGGACTTTGGTTCCGTGATTATCAACAGGGTCATGGCATCATGTATTATTATAATGGTGACAAATACGAAGGTAACTGGAATCAAGACAAACGGCAGGGCAAAGGGAAGTACACTTTTGCTAGTGGCGCCTATTATAAAGGAGAATGGAAGGATGATAAGAAATGGGGTAGAGGCTTCTATGATTGGGGTGACGGCACCACCTACGACGGAATGTGGAGCAATAATCAACGCTCTGGTAAGGGTACCAACAAGTATGCCGACGGAGATGAATATATAGGTGAATGGCAAGAAGACATTCAAAACGGAAAGGGCGTTTATAAATTCCAGAACGGTGATCGCTACGAAGGAGATTATGTGCAAGGAGAGCGAACCGGCGAAGGTATTTTCCGATATGCAAATGGCGATCGTTATGTGGGGCATTTCAGAAATGGCTACAAGGATGGTATGGGAACATATACTTGGAAAAACGGAGACGTGTATTCTGGTTCATGGAGCCGTGATGTTCAAAGTGGAAAAGGTAAACTGAGCAAGAAAAACGGTGACGTTTATGATGGTAATTTCAAGAACGGTTCCGTTGAAGGTGAAGTCATTATTCATTTTCATAACGGCAGCAAGTTCAAGGGGTCCTATAAAGATGGAAAACGAAATGGCTCTGCCATTGAGGAGGATAAAGACGGCAACCGATTTGAAGGTTCCTACAAAGATGATGTACGTGAAGGAAAGTATGTGGAGAAAGACCGCAACGGGAAAATCATTGAAGTGGGTACTTATGTGAATGGCAGGAAACAGAAAATATAATATTATCATAGAAAGCCCGGACTTTTACGGGTTGAGTATTAATAATAAAAACTAATAAGGAAATGGTTATCGACACATTGGAGAAACTCGTATGCTACGAGAGTTTAAATCCCTTGTTCAAGGACGTTGTGGTATTTCTGAAGGAAAATGACCTTGAGAAATTGGAGGAGGGCAAACACCTTATTAAAGGTAATGATCTTTTTGTGAATATCCAAATTGCTAAAGGAAAGAGTAAGGAAGAGGCAAAGTTGGAAACCCATCGTAAAATGATTGACATCCAAATTCCTCTTAATGTGGAGGAGACTTATGGTTATACTCCTCTTTGCAAACTACCTGATTTGGAGTACAACGAGGAGAAAGACATCATTAAATATGAGGGCAGGGCAGAGTCCTATGTAACATGCCAGCCAGGAGAATTTGCAATTTTCTTCCCTCAAGATGGACATGCTCCTTGCATCAGTAACCAGCCAGAAATCAAGAAAGCTATTTTCAAGATAAAGGCATGATTTGTAAGATGTAGAAGGATACATCATTTAATCTTTCATCATTTTTATCTGATTTTACATAATTTGAGTATGAATACACCGACAAAGAAAAACAGTTGTAAGAAAGTCAACCATATTGGCTTGGTGAAGAACGATTCATATTTGGAGCCATTTGAGGCCGCTATTCAAGGAAGGCACGATCACGCTCAGTGGAAAATCAATCAGCTTACAAGGAATGGTAAACAAACCTTGTCCGATTTCGCTTCCGGATATCTATATTTCGGCTTGCATAAGATGCCAAATGGCAAGTGGGTGTTTCGTGAGTGGGCGCCCAATGCCACAGAACTGTATCTTGTCGGCGATTTTTCAAACTGGCAGGAAAATGAGAAATACAAGGCGAAACGAATAGAGGGAACCGGCAATTGGGAGTTGGTTTTACCAGCTTCTTCTATGAAACATGGCGACCTTTATAAGATGCATGTAAAATGGAATGGCGGAGAAGGTGAGCGCATTCCTGCTTGGTGTAGACGAGTGGTGCAGGACGAAAAAACCAAGATATTTTCTGCACAGGTGTGGAATCCTGAGAATCCCTACAAATGGAAGAAAAAAACATTCAAGCCAAACAAAGACCCGCTTCTTATCTATGAATGCCATATCGGTATGGGGCAGGATGCTGAGAAAGTTGGAACTTATGTGGAATTCAAAGATAATGTTCTCCCACGAGTTATCAAAAATGGCTATAACTGCATCCAAATTATGGCTATACAAGAACACCCTTACTATGGCAGTTTTGGCTACCATGTGAGTTCTTTCTTTGCTTCTTCCAGCAGATTTGGAACACCAGAAGAACTGAAAGAACTGATAGACACTGCTCATCAGCATGGTGTGGCCGTGATTATGGATATTGTTCATTCTCATGCCGTGAAGAACGAAGTGGAAGGACTCGGCAATCTTTGCGGTGACCCTAACCAGTATTTTTATCCTGGCGACCGACATGAACATCCTGCTTGGGACAGTCTTTGTTTCGATTATGGAAAGGACGAGGTAATGCATTTCTTGTTGTCGAATTGCAAATACTGGCTCGATGAATTCCATTTTGATGGTTTCCGCTTCGATGGCGTCACTTCAATGTTGTATTATAGCCATGGTCTTGGCGAGGCATTCACCAACTATGGCGACTATTTCAATGGTCATGAAGATGACAATGCTATCTGCTATCTCACTTTGGCCAACAAGCTGATTCATGAGGTGAATAAAAATGCCATCACTATTGCAGAAGAAGTGAGCGGCATGCCAGGATTGGCAGCCAAGTATGAAGATGGTGGATTTGGCTTCGACTATCGTATGGCTATGAATATCCCAGACTTTTGGATTAAAACTATCAAGGAACAGTCTGATGAACATTGGAAGCCCAGTTCCATTTTCTGGGAGGTGAAAAACAGACGTCCTGATGAAAAAACCATCTCTTATTGTGAGAGCCACGACCAAGCTTTGGTAGGCGATAAGACCATTATCTTCCGATTGATTGATGCCGATATGTATTGGCATTTTAAGAAAGGTGATGAGAATGAGATGGCACGTCGTGGAATAGCACTGCACAAAATGATTCGACTTGTTACTGCTTCCGCCATCAATGGCGGTTACCTGAATTTCATGGGCAACGAATTCGGTCATCCTGAGTGGATAGACTTCCCGCGCGAAGGCAATGGTTGGAGTCATAAATATGCTCGCAGGCAATGGAATTTGGTCGATAATAAAGAGCTTTGCTATCATTGGTTGGGCGATTTTGACCGTGAGATGCTCCTTGTTTTAAAGGGAGAAAAAGGGTTCCAGAATACTCCGGTGCAGGAAATATGGCATAACGACGACGATCAGATACTTGCATTCATGAGAGGCAATCTGGTGTTTGTTTTCAATTTCTCTCCGACCCGTTCCTTCACCGACTATGGGTTCTTGGTGCCAAAAGGCAGTTATGACGTAGTGTTGAATACTGATTCTAAGGACTTCGGTGGTAATGGATTTGCAGACGATTCGTTGAGACACTTCACCAATTATGATGCCTTGTACGAAAAGGATCAAAAGGAATGGCTGAAATTATATATACCAGCTCGTTCTGCTGTCGTGTTAAAAAAGAGTTAGCTTGAAAAGAAATCCTCTATATACCCATAGCACATCCATTTTCAAAATGGTATGTGCTATGTTTTATAGTCTGACTGTGTTTTGCTTTTGTTGCTTTGCCCAGTCTGATATGTTGGCATATCTTTGGCTCAAATGGTTTGGCAGCCTTGATTACTTCTTCTGTTTTGGCGTTTCTATTGTCATAACGGCTGTAATGGTTGTCTTGGGCTACATGGTGTATAGAGCTTTCACTCCACGTTTCAAGTGGACTCTTCGTGTGTTTTGGGGACACATGCTTGTCATGTCTGTTTTCTTTCTGATTGTAGGATATTTACTTGATGTCGATGAGGCTAAGCGCTACTCTATGCGTATTGAGCATCTACTCATGGAAGGGAAGATAGAGCAAACTATGCTGGTAGGAAACAAATCTTATGCAACAGATCAGCATCTGTTCATGCTCCGAGCTTATTCTTTGGCAAAGTGTCATCACATGGGTGACAGACTGTTTCATTATCCAATGGTGAAAGGAGGAGCAAATGCCTTGCTGCCAGATTCAAACGACCATTCTTTTTTCATTCCACTTTCATCAATAACAGAGTATAGTAGGAAAGCCGCTTTGCATGACTACCAATTGTGTGGATTGCTATTGGAGAAAAAACTTGATGCATTTGTCACAAAGTTCATGAATTGTTATGATTTGAAATCTGCTTATATTCCAAGACATTATCAGGAAGCATTGACATTGTACACTCATAAGCAGTCATCTCGGAGGTTTTCCTTTGCAAATTCTGTCTTGGATGCTGATTATGAGGATTTTGTGAAAATTCTGAATGTTGGTAATGATGATTCGGGAACTTCTGTGAGAGATGTATATGGTAATACTTATTGGTATTATTATTCGTGTTTCGCCATGAAGTGACATGCTTGGGTTTTGTTGAAAAGAAAAAGAAATGCCGGTTATATAGACCGGCATTTCTTTTTCTACCATCTTGCTATCTCATTTCTTTTATAAAACCGTGCCGATAGGCATATAGCAGTTCACGCAAATCTTTCACTTGCTTTTTCAGTTCAGTACCAATGTCTGTATCGGCCACAAGCATTCGGTGGGCTGTCATTTCCACAATCTGGGTCGTGCTCTTGATATCGTTACCTGTTCTTACTGCATCTTCTTCGCTCGTGAAAGGCTCATGCTGCACCAATTGGAACCCGCGACTATGGTAAACCAAAGTGTAGCCGGCTATACCTGTTGTCTTATGATAGGCCTGAGAGAACCCGCCGTCGATAACCATTAATTTTCCGTTAGCCTTTATTGGATTCTCTCCGTCAGCGGCATGTACGGGAACGTGACCGTTGATGATGTGGCGGTTGTCTCCTTTCACTTCGAATGCATCAAGAATCTTGTCGCATATGGTTTCATCATCGCGCATTTTGAAATAGTTTCCTTTTTCTTCTTTATGCGTTGCCTTGTCTGCAATAAAATACCTTTCGAAGGTAGCCATTTTAGATTTGTCGAACAGAATGCTGTCGGGTCCGCACCATAGATACAGGAAGTAGTCTATTCCGTAGTCGCGCTCTTCGGGGTTTGTATCTCCTTGGAAGGCAGAGCGGATGAGCATTCCGGTATAGTGCATCAAGTCCTTACCACTATATGCTCTGTCTTTATAGAGTCTCACCACTTTGAGTGAACCATCGTCATTGAGAGGGCAGGATGCATGATAGAGCAAATTGTTGTTGATGATGGAATACATGCATCCATGAGAGAAAATGAGCTTGATATGACGGCGCAATTTCTCGTTTGTTGTGAATGAATGATGCAACCGTTCCATCAAGTCCTTTTCTTCAGGACTGAGTTCTATGGCCGCAAGTCCTTTGCTCTTAATGGTTGGGAAGTGGCATGATGTGAGGGGGTACTCTTTTCCATCAACCATGCAAGTACCTTTTTCTGTATCTATGGTTGAGAGCAGGTCACGGTTTTCCATATTCCATTCTGGATGCTTGTGGAAAAGCTTCGATTCTACTTTAAATTGCAATATGGCTATTGCCTTATGCATCATGGCTGTCAGTCGGGCATTTTTCTCGTCAAGCAATTCACTTCCTCCGTTTGTCTTAGGTATAAATTCCTTGCAAGGATCGTCACCATAAGTCTCCATGGCGAAGGTGGCGAGAGGAATAAGGTTGATACCATAGGCTTCTTCTATGGTTGCAAGATTGGCATAACGCAGGCAGAGTCGGATTACATTGCAGATACAGGCATCGTTACCGGCGCATGCTCCCATCCAAAGTATATCATGGTTACCCCATTGTATGTCCCAGTCTTTGTATGTGCTGAGCAAGTCGAGAATCAGGTGAGCGCCTGGTCCACGGTCGAAGATATCTCCAAGAATGTGCAACTTGTCGATGACCAATCGTTGGATGACATTGCATATCGTTATGATGAAATCATCTGCGCGCCCAGTATCAATAATGGTGTCGATGATACCTTTTATATAGGCGGCTTTGTCAATGTCCTCCGTGTGTTCATGAAGTAATTCCTGGATGATGTATGAAAAATCTTGTGGAAGCGATTTCCTTACTTTCGAACGGGTGTATTTGCTAGAGACATCACGGCATACTTTCACCAATTTGTGTATGGTGATATGATACCAGTCGTCTATGTCATCTTCCGTTTGCTTCACAAGCTCAAGTTTCTGTTCTGGGTAATAAATTAGTGTACACAGTTCTCGTTTCTCGCTTTCCCGGATGTCATTTCCAAAAAGCTCGCTTACTTTGCGCTTGATGTTTCCCGATGCATTCTTCAGCACATGCTGGAATGCAGGGTAGGCTCCGTGCAGGTCGGCAAGGAAATGCTCTGTTCCCTTGGGGAGGTTCAAGATGGCCTGAAGGTTGATGATTTCAGTACTTGCTTCCGCAACGGTCGGGAAAGATTTTGCAAGCAATTCCAGATAGCGGATGTCTTTTTCAATGTCGTAATGTACTGTTCCCATAGTGATTATTAACTGTTGATTGAGATTATAGGGTTATTATTGTATATTTAGTTTGAATAGTTGTTTTCTTATTTCATCGGTTTTATGGTCATTGATGGGGAATATTGGCATAAAGCCTTCTTCCAGATGATACGTTTCTTTCATGACTTGGAGCATGCGGGCTGCAAACTTTCTGATGCCCAGTTGTTTGAACATCCTCTGCACCATGTCTTCGTCATAGTCAGAATATCGAATGCTTTTGAATAACTCCACGAGGTGCATTCGTGAGAGAACCTTTTTCTTCATTTCTTCTTTCACGTTGAGAAACATGATGCATATTTGTAGTTCGGCATCTGTGGGCTTTTCATCAATTTTTATATTTGCCATAGCCGTCCTGTTTCTCCTGCTTTTGAAGATTGTCTTCTTCCTTTCTATTGGATTAGTGTTTTTTGGCAGTCTTTGAGGAAAGAGGTCAATGCCATTATTCATGAGATTGCTGATGGAGTGGGGAACAATCAAATTCATGTTAGCTGCTCCTTTCACCACTTCGTCAAGCACTCCCTCGTTGTTGGCATGAATCAATATCTTTCTGAACTGTTCATCGGAGATGTTGCCGGCTTGTAGGTCTGCCTTTTCGTCTTGGACACATACCGAAGCACGTATCATAGCATCTTCCATCTGATGGTCTTGTTGTTCCATTAGTCGAAACGGATTGCTGTCAATCACTTTTTGATACAAATCGTGCAATTTTGCATGCATCTCCTCTTCACTTACACCATTGGTTGTCAATGCATTCGCAATCTTTGAGTTGCGTGTGTTCCATCCAATCTTCCCCATTCTCACTAGTTCGGTATTGGTTGAGGTGAGAACAGCATCGGCATTCTTGATGGCCTTGCGCTGATAGACGATGAGCAGAGGGAGCTTCTGTAGAAGGCGATGATGGTTCACATGCCATTTCTGCATTCTGTTGTGCAACGACAATACAACAACTTTCCGATGCTTTATAGCCCAATGTTGCACACGATAAGCAGAGATGTTCCAGCAGGCATGAATGTGGATGATTTCAGGTTTCATCTTTTCTGCCTTTTGCTTGAAATCGGAATAGTTCTCTGCAATGGCATATTCGTCCGAACTATATACATCATGCAAAAGCATCGACTTATACTCCTTGTTGATATCGATGCTATGGAAATTGTATGGTATATAGTGTAGTATTCTCATATCTTATGGCATATAAAATCGTATTTATCTGCTCTGATGTAAGCCAGTTTCCTGTGAATGTTGCGCCATAGCATAGACAATTCCATGGGGACAACCTTCCATCCTGGAATGTTTTCTCCAAAAAATGAAGATGCGCGGCATGCGAAGAATGTCCTCAACGCAATTGTGATGATGAGTGCAATCAGTGCTGCTGCGCCAACGATGATGTTCGATGTGATTGCTGCATAGATGCAGCATCCTAAAATGAGAACGTAATTCAGATGCATGACTGTTTGGTCAGCGTTGTATAACAGACGAAAAGCTGCCGAGCGTTTCAGGTGCTTACGTGTCTCCAAGTAGAATAGATGACGGTTCCTCCATTGCTCTTTATCTGGTGCATCTTCAACGGTGCAACACTCGGGCATGGCAACGGCTGCTGTTCTACCTTTCTCAGCATATTTGTTAACGACGAAATCGTATTCTCCGCGAATATACTTAAGATTGCCTTCATATCCACGTCCATCCAAGAACATGTTTTTGCGGAACATGAGGCATCCTGGTTCTGAACGATAGGCTGTACCGTGTTGTGCTTTCCAGATAAGGTAACATTCGGTCATCATCCGTTCAAACCGCTGGTAGTCTGTGGCGTCTTCGTTGTAGTTGGCATAGCCGGTCACCATATCGTGGTTGTCGTCAGCGAATTGTGCTATGTTCTTGAGCCACTGGTCGGAAGCAGGCTCACAAGTTGGTTCTGCCATCAATATCCATTGGTTCTTGGCTGCTTTCACACCTAAGGTGACAGCAAGTTTCTTCCTGCTCATGTATCGAGAGGAGTCGGGCACGAAGGTGACGTACATATTCTGGTGGTTGGCTGTAAAATGCGACAGCACGTCATCGGTATCGTCTTCTCCTTTTTCCACAACAATAATCACCTCATATCCCGCAGGGTAGTCTTGTGCCAGCAATGAAGGAAGGTGGCGTTCCAAGTCACGTGCATTGTCATGAACCGTAAGTAGTATGCTTACTGGAGGTAGTTCCCCTTGCAGTACTGAGTCAGAAGGTGTCTTCTTTATTTTCCTGAAGAACACATTCATCATAGGTGATACAATGCTCATGACGATGAGCACTGCACAAAGAATCATCGTTGTCGTATCAAAAGTTAGCATCTTTATATTTCTTCAGTGATATATCCCTTTGGAAGTTGGCGGCAATTGTAGCACGAAGCCATTATTTCGCCGTAGGCGCCAGCGCTTCTGATGGCTATCAAATCGCCGCGATGGCACTTGTTCAGGTCTATCGACTTGGCAAAGACGTCGCTCGATTCACAAATAGGACCCACCACATCGTATGTTTCTTTGGGTTCTTCACTCGTCAGATTTTCAATCTTGTGATAAGCGTTATAAAGAGCAGGTCTGATCAAATCTGTCATGCCGGCATCAACGATGGCAAACTGCTTGCAGGTTCCTTCCTTCACGTACAGTACTCTTGTGACGAGGCTTCCACATTGCGCCACCACAGCTCTGCCCAGCTCGAAATGAAGCGTCTGTCCCGGACGAAGGTTCAAGAACTTGGCGTATGTGTCAAAATATGCCTTGAAATCGGGTATAGCCATGCGGTTGGGATGTTGGTAGTCGATGCCCAGGCCGCCTCCCACATTGATGCTTTTCACGTTGATGTGCAAGTGTTCCAGCCGGGTTTGTATGTCGTTGATGCGATTGCAGAGCGCCTTGAAGTCGCCCATGTCAAGTATCTGACTTCCTATATGGAAATGTAATCCAACAAAATCAATATTTTTCAGTTCGGCTGCACGGGCAATGGCGCTCTCCATGTCGTTCATCGAAATGCCGAATTTGTTTTCTGCCAAGCCCGTTGTGATGTGTGCATGTGTATGCGCGCCCACATTCGGGTTGATGCGGAAAGCCACTCGGGCGGTCTTTCCTTTGGCTTCGGCAAGTTGGTTGATGATTTCCAATTCTGGAATACTCTCCACGTTGAAGCAGGCAATGTCGTGCTCAATGCCGAGGTTTATCTCCCAGTCGCTTTTGCCAACACCTGCGTAGACAATCTTCCGTGCTGGAAAACCGGCATTCAGTGAGGCGCGTATCTCTCCGCCGCTTACACAGTCGGCACCCAGTCCTGCTTGGCAGATGACGTTCAGCACTTTCGGATTGGCATTTGCTTTCACTGCATAGTGAACATGGAATCCTTCGTGCTTAGCGGCTTCTGCCTTGATTTCGTTTAATGTTCTACGCAACAGCTCCGTGTCGTAATAGTAGAACGGAGTTTGTATCTGTTCGAATTTGTTGGTGGGAAATAAGCCTTTCATAAATGTTTTTCTGTTATTGGTTATGAAACAATGTGTCGCTCAGGCTCTGCAGAGCACGTTTCTTGTCTGCCATCTTGATGAGGAACGAGATATTGTAGTTGCTTCCACCGTATGAAATCATCCTCACGGGGATGTTCTTCATGGCATCGGTGGCCAATGTCTCGAATCCCACATTGCTCCAGTCGAGGTCGCCCACAACGCAAATGATACACATGTCTGTGTCAACGGTAACCGTGCCATATTTCTTCAGTTCGTCCACGATATCGTTCAGATGTGCGTCATTGTCGATGCTCATGCTGACACCCACCTCCGAGGTGGCAATCATGTCGATGGCTGTCTGGTAGCTTTCAAATATCTCGAACACTTTGCGCAGGAAGCCTGTGGCCAGAAGCATGCGCGAACTCTTGATTTTGATGGCGGTGATGTTATCCTTTGCTGCCACGGCTTTTATTTTTCCCCTGATGCTTACGTTGTCGATGATTGTTCCGGGGGCATCGGGCTCCATGGTGTTCTTCAGTCTCACGGGAATGCCAGCAAACTTGGCGGGTTGCACACAGGTGGGATGAAGAATCTTTGCTCCAAAGTAAGCCAGCTCGGCTGCTTCGTCGAAGTGGAGCTGTCTCACGGCTTCGGTTCTGTCTACGACGCGCGGGTCGTTGTTGTGCATGCCGTCGATGTCTGTCCATATCTGGATTTCTTCAGCATTGATGGCTGCTCCTACGAGTGAAGCGGTGTAGTCGGAGCCTCCACGTTCCAGATTGTCCACTTCACCATAGGCATTCCGGCAGATGAAGCCTTGCGTGATGTAAATCTGGCGGCCTTCGTTCTCCTCCATGATCTTAGAGAGTTTCTCTTTGATGTAGCTGGGGTCGGGCTCACCGTTCTTGTCTGTTCTCATGAAGTCGAGAGCCGACAGCAGTACAGCGTTGATGCCTTTCTCCTGCATATAGTTGACCATCATGTTGGTGCTGATGATTTCTCCTTGGGCCACGATGCTCTTCTCCTCGAAACTTGTAAAGATGTCTTTCGTGAACGAGCGCAGGTATTGGAATTCTGTTTTCAGGAATTCTTTTGTTCTCTGTTTGTATTCTTCGGAAGAATAGAGCACATCGATGTGCTGCATGTATTTCTCTTCAAGTCTGTTGATTACGTCGTTGGCGCCCTCTGGGTTCTTCTTGTAGAGATAATTGCTGATTTCCACCAGCGAGTTGGTGGTGCCAGCCATGGCAGACAAAACGACGAAAACAGGTTCTCCACTCCTTGTGACTAAATGCGCTACACCCTGCATGCGTTCTGGTGAACCCACAGAAGTGCCGCCGAATTTCATTACTATCATAGTCTGTATGTTTTGTTTGTATTAATATTTTTCTTTCTCTTTAAATCTCCCGTGACTATTCGTCTTCCCCGTCCTCGGTCAGATTCAGTTTGTTGTAGTCGTTGGTCACATCCTGCATCAGTCCGTCTTTGCATCGGTATACGATGCCAGGGAACTGGTCGAGCATGGGGATGTTGTGGGTAGTCATCACGATGGCAGTGCCAGTCTGGCTTATTTGTTTGAGCAACCCAACAATATGGCTGGCTGTTTCCGGGTCTAGATTGCCAGTCGGTTCGTCAGCGATAATCACTTTCGGCTTGTTGAGAATGGCGCGTGCAATGGCTATTCTCTGCTGTTCTCCTCCCGACAGCTCGTGGGGCATCTTGTCTTTCTTCTCGGTCATACCAACGGCGTCGAGCACTTCGTCGATGCGTTCGTCAATCTCTTTCTTGCTCTTCCATCCCGTTGCCTGAAGCACGAAGCGCAAATTCTTCAGCACTGTGCGGTCGTGCAGTAGTTGGAAATCTTGGAAAATGATGCCCATCTCTTTGCGCAGGGCAGGTATGTCTCGCCGGCGTAGATTCATCAAGTCGCGTCCGAGCACCTCTGCCTTTTCAGCGTCTTCTATGTCGAGTTCGCAGTAGGTGGTTTTCAGGAGCGAGCTTTTCCCCGAGCCCACTTTGCCGATGATATATATGAATTCCCCTTCATCAACATGGAAGTCCACGTTTTCCAGCACCTGCACATCCTCTTGGAAGATGTTTGCTTTTTTATAGTCAATAAGCATTTTTGGTTATTCTTGTTGTATTGTTGTTTCCTATTTCGATTCGCCCTTCGCTTTTGCGGTTCGGCGCTTCTTGTCCCAGTCGGGATGGTGGCGCTTGGCCAGTTCGTTGGCGATGTCTTCTATCCTCAAGCCTTTGGCTGTCAGCATCACAAGCAGGTGGTACATCATGTCGGCCACCTCATATACCATCTTGTCGTTGTCGCCGTCCACGGCTTCTATCACTGACTCGAGTGCTTCTTCGCCCACCTTTTGGGCTATTTTCTTGATGCCGTCGTTAAATAGTCTGGTGGTGTACGAACCCTCCGGCATCTCCTCGTGTCGCTTTTCTATGAAGTCTTGCAGCTCTCCTATAAAGAGCAACGGGTTGTCTGTGTTCTCCTCACCCCAGCATGTGTCGGTACCTGTATGGCAGGTTGGGCCGTGGGGGATTGCTTTTACGAGCAGCGTATCGTTGTCGCAGTCGTTCTGTATGTTCACCAGCTCGAGATAGTTTCCCGAAGTCTCTCCCTTTGTCCACAGACAATTGCGTGAGCGACTCCAGAAAGTCACCTTCCCGGTGGCCACCGTCTTGTCGTATGCCTCTTTGTTCATGAATCCGAGCATCAGCACATTCTTGGTGTTGGCGTCTTGGATGATGGCGGGCACAAGACCGTTCATTTTGTCAAAGTCGATAATCATTGATACTATATCCTTACGTTGATACCTTCGTGTCTTAAATACTCCTTCAGTTGCGAAATGCCTATTTCGCCAAAGTGGAACACACTTGCAGCCAGTGCGGCATCGGCCTTGCCTTTGGTGAATGCATCACGGAAGTTTTCCATGGTGCCTGCTCCGCCGCTGGCAATGACAGGGATGCTCAGTGTTTCCGACAACTTGGCGAGCGCCTCGTTGGCATAACCGGTCTTCACTCCGTCGTGGTTCATGCTGGTGAACAGTATTTCGCCTGCGCCTCGCTCTTGGGCTTCTTTCGCCCAGTCAAACAGATTATGCTCTGTGGCTATGCGACCGCCGCTGAGGTAGCAATGCCATATGCCGTCCTCCTCACGTGCATCGATGGCCACCACACATACTTGCGAGCCGAACCGGTTGGCGATGTCGTCAATCAGTTCGGGACGTCGGATGGCAGCCGAATTGACACTCACCTTGTCGGCACCTGCATAGAGCAGACGCTCCACATCGTCTATTTGGTTGATGCCGCCACCCACCGTGAAGGGAATGTTTATTTCTTTGGCCACTCGGGTCACCATTTCTGCAAATGTCTTTCTTCCTTCATGTGTGGCTGTGATGTCGAGAAACACCAGTTCGTCGGCACCGGCATCGCTGTAGGCCTTGCCCAACTCAACCGGGTCGCCTGCATGGCGCAGGTTCACGAAGTTGACACCCTTCACTGTTTGTCCGTCTTTCACGTCGAGACACGGGATGATTCTCTTTGCAAGTCCTTTGTTCATTTGCTTGTCTTTTGTCTATCTGTTGCTGTTGTCCGTATTTGATGGATTCAGCCTCTCGATGTCTATCTTCCCTTCGTAGTAGGCTTTTCCGAACACCACGGCAGGAATGCCCTCACGCTCTAGCTGCTCAATGTCTTCGGTACAAGAGACACCTCCGCTGGCAATCAGGTGCAGTTGAGGGTAGTGGCTCATGATTTCCTTGTACAGGTCGATGGCAGGGCCGCGCATGGTGCCGTCTTTTGATATTTCGGTGCACAGCACTTTTCTCACGCCTTCGTCTATGTAGTCTTTCAGGAAAGGCAAAAGTGGAATGCCCGAGTCCTCCTTCCAACCGTTGATGCTAATCAAGCCGTTGCGCACATCGGCTCCGAGAATCATTCGTTCCGCGCCGTACTCCTTCATCCACCTGATGAAAACGTCAGGATGTGTGGCGGCAAGACTACCTACGGTCACCATCGAAGCACCATTGTCGAATGCCTGTCTGATGTCGTCATCCGACTTGATGCCACCGCCGAAATCAATGGTCAGACGGGTGGACGAACTGATTCTGCGGAGTATCTCTCCGTTTACGATATGCTTCGACTTGGCTCCGTCGAGGTCCACCACATGCAGTCGTTTGAATCCTTCTGCTTCCAGTTGGCGAGCCACCTCCACAGGATCGTTGTTGTATACGGTCTTCCTCTCATAGTCACCCTTGGTAAGCCTTACGCATTTGCCCTGGATGATGTCGATGGCAGGAATCAGTTCTATCTGGCTCATATCACAATCATTTCCTTAAAACACCTACTTCTTTACAGTTGGAGGAAATTCTCCAATATCTTTTCGCCCACCTTTCCGCTCTTCTCCGGGTGGAATTGGCAAGCGTAGAAATTGTCTTTGTGAAGGGCGGCAGAGTAGGGTAGTATGTATTCTGCCGTGGCAATTGTCTCTTCGCACAATGGCACATAGTAGCTATGCACGAAATAAGCATAGGGCTCTGCACCCAATCCTTTGAACAGTTCATTCGTCTGTCCGTCGTTGAACAGCAGCCTGTTCCATCCCATGGCAGGCACCTTGTCCTCATGCCGTTGGGGAACAAACCGTTTCACGTCCACATCGAAGATGCCAAGACAGTCCACATCGCCCTCTTCAGAGTGCCTGCAGAGCAGTTGTTGGCCGATGCAGATGCCCAGCACAGGTTGCTTCAGCGAGCAGATGAGCTTGTCTAAACTATGTTCCCGAAGGTATTTCATGGCGCCGCTGGCTTCTCCCTGACCAGGAAATATCACGCGGTCGGCTCTTCTCAACTTCTCCGGACGGTCGGTAAGAAGCGGCTCAATACCTTGTCTTTTCAGTGCGTTCACCACCGAATAGACGTTTCCTGCATTATATTTTACTATGGCTACTTCCATGCCCATTCTCCTAAAAGTATTCCTTCTAACATCTTTTCGGTTGCAAAGTTACGAAAAAATCGGATAAATGTGCAAGAAACAAAGTAATTTGTTTGTTTAATGGAAGAATATGATACAATAGACGAGTGAAATGCAAAAGAAACAATTGTTTTTATTTCACCACCATCTTTACTATCTTGTCCCTTATCTTTACGATGGCTACAGCGCCATGCTCAAGATGGGTGTTCACTTTTGCTACACCATTCTCACTGGTTGACTTTCCTACGAGCATGCCATTTGTGCTATAAACGAATATCTGTTCACTGTTATTGATACCCTTGGCGGTCAGCACATTGCCGTGGAACTCCATTTGCAGAGGCTTTTCAATTTCTTGTTCAACACCACTACTTCCCGAGCCGTCACCCTCTACAATTGTCACAAAATCGTTCCATCCTATCGTTGACTTGTATTTGTCCTTCGAGCCTACTGGCACATAGAGCGTGGCGTTGTTGAAGGTGTTGGTGTCGAATGTTCTGTTGTTACTGGAACTCTCTGTGATAAAACATGGATTCTCTATCAGCGAAACAATAGTGGAAATGTTGGGACAGCCATCGAATGCACATACTGAGATGTCTTTCACGCTGCTTCCGATTTTCACGAATTTGAGATTTCTGCAATCTAAAAACGCATAACCACAAATTTCTGTCACTTTATCAGGGATTGTTATTGAGGTGATGCTTTCACAGCCATTGAACGCGTAAGCCTCAATCTTTGTCACACTGTTGGGAATGATAAGAGATTTGAGGCTGGAGCATCCTTGGAACACATGATTGTCAATGATGGTAACACTCTCCGAAATGCTTATTGATGTGAGGGCCTCACAATTGCAAAATGCTCCTTGCTTAATGGTTGTCACACTGTTTGGTATTGTGAGGGAGAGGAGTCTTTTGCAACCTTGAAAAACATCTTCCTCTATGCATGTCACGCCATATTCAATGGTTACAGACTCAAGACTGGAACAATCGTAAAACGCACCGCCTCCGATGCTTGTCACGCTACCGGGGATAACTACGGTAGTAAGGCTGGAACACTCCCAAAACGCAAGCATCCCGATGCTTGCCAATCGATTTGGGATGTTCAATGAACTGAGATTCTTGCAACTCTGAAACGCCATTTGGCCTATTTCTGTCACGCTATTTGGAATGGTAACAGCGCTAAGAGCGGAGCAGCCGGCAAATGCAAACTCTCCGATGCTTGTCACCTTTAATGTCTTGTCATTGCATTTTACCTCATCGGGAATCACCACATTGCCTTCATAAGCATGTTCATTAAAAGGAGCGACGTCATTTAGGCACGTCACTTCCAGTTCCTCTCCTTCATGGGTATAGTTGTAATAGATGGTCTTGCCGTCAGTATATTCCACTGCTAAATCATAATCCGAAATGGCCTTGACATTTGCGGTGCTCATCAGGATGAAAAGCAGAAGGGATATTATGGATGGTTTTCTCATTTATTTCAACATTTGATGATATATCTTTAATATGATGCAAAGATATATAAAAAAGACGAAGAGAAGATGGTTTTGGCCAGAAAAATATTTATTCCAGAGTTAAAAAAAAACAAAAGAACAACAACTGGTCTAAAACTATACCGAGCGTGGAGCAGATTTTTTATTTTTGAGGCGAACAAATTGTCAAATTTTGCTCAGCCATACCTTATCTTTCATGCTTCAAAAAGTTACTTTTCGCGAGGTGAAAGATTATCTTTCACTCTTCAATAAGTTACTTTTCACAAGGTGAAAGATTATCTTTCGCCAGCCAGCCATAAAAAAGCATTTTTTTACTCTTTAAAGAGTACAAAAATGAGAAATAACCAGCACTTCCGCTTATTCTTCAGAAAATCAGATGCTTGCGAGCGTTTCCTACCCCTATAACCCTCACTGAAAGGTGCACTAAAACCCTCTCCTGTGTGACGGAAAATGTCATTTTGGAGGCAGTTTTGTCAAGTTATGAGAAAAATCTATGTTTTTGGGGCTTGTTGTGCGGGCACACAACTGTTAAAACCAATGCTCCAACAACTGTCGTGTTTTTTCCTTTCCTGTTGTCAAAAGTCAGAACTATAGTTTGTTGTAAATATTAACATATGTAAAAAACGCAATGGTTTGAACAAGGCAAACGAAAATGGATGTGTTGAAATCGCAATTCGTTGAGAGTCAGCTATATATCTCTATTTTGAGATTTTCCTAATTCTTTTTCGTGAATAACCACTTTTGTACATAACCACTTTTGT
>CACZPU010000052.1 GCA_902783165.1 uncultured Prevotellaceae bacterium | reverse complement strand
GGATTCCAACTACAAAGATACAACAAAAACCTTCGATTTCCAAATTTTCGAGAATATCTGCCACCAATCCTCCGACAAAGTGTTATACACATGAAAAAATACGCCATGAACACCGCGCTCTCTGTGGATAAACAATAAACACCGAAGTGGGATTCAGTGCGGGATACAGTGTGGGTTACAGTGTAGGATGAAATATTGCAAAACACTGACAAACAACAAAATAAGAGTTTAGTGTGGGTTATTTGCATTTTGTAAGATTAGAAAGAGATAACCAGCTGACCTTATTTGTGACAACATTGCTGACAATTCTGTTTATAAACGACCAAACAGATAGATTGGAATCAATGAAGAAAAAAGCAAAATAATACTTTGTTTGCCAATGCAAATACAATTTTGACGCAAGAAATAATTTAAAGAACAAAAAGTTGTAAAATTGAAAAGATATTTTTATTTTTGCAAAAGAATGACTACCACCTGACAAACAATAACACATTATTATATTTAAAAGACAAACCTATGAAGAAATCTGTCGTAACAATGGTTTTCCTTGCTCTGATGGCGTCTGTTCCTATGATGGCATGGCAAGGCAATATAGTAGTGAACACACCAAACACATCGCTGGTGTTGCGTGTTGATGATGCTGGCAAACTGAAACAATCGTATTTCGGAGAACTACTCAACAACAACGAAGTAGAGCAGATTGCTGGTACAAGCATGGACTTGAACCAACCTGCTTATCCCGCTTTCGGACAAGACAATATGATGGACCTCGCTGCCATTCAAGTGTTGCATGCCGATGGACAATGGACACTCTACCCTACTGTCGATGATGTGAGCACCACTGCCGAAGGAAATGCCATGTTAACCACCATTTGTCTTTCGGACAAGCAATATCCTGTCAGCATGAAACTGTTTTACAAAGCATATAAAACAGTGGATATGATTGAGACATGGATGGAAATAACACACAAGGAGAAGAAAGCAATTGTTCTGAAGCGATACGACTCTGGCCATCTGGCCATACCACAAGGGAATCTGTATATGATTCATATGCACGGAAACTGGAGCGCAGAGACCTACCCTACTTGCGAGCAAATAAACCCGGGGCTGAAGATTGTGCGCAATGCCGACGGGGTGCGCAATGCCCACAACGATGCCCCCGAGATGATGATTTCACTCGATGGCAAGCCACAGGAGAATACGGGGCGCGTCATAGGTGCTGCATTGTGCTGGAGCGGTAACTACGAATTGCGGGTGAACAATTCCGGTGACAACCAATTCGCCCATTTCCATGCAGGCATTGACCCGCAAACAACCGAGTATATTCTTGAGCCTAAAGAAGTATTCACCACTCCAAAATTGGCGTTCACAATTTCTGATGAAGGAATGAGCGGTGTGTCGAGAAACTTCCATCGATGGGCAAGACATGAAGGATGGCTTCATCAAGGAGACAAAACAAGAAAGATACTGCTGAATTCATGGGAAGGCGTCTATTTTGACATTAAGGAAGAAGGTATGTTCCAGATGATGGAAGATATCAAATCGATGGGCGGCGAGCTGTTCGTGATGGACGATGGTTGGTTTGGCGACAAATATCAGCGTAACGATGACGTGACAACATTGGGTGACTGGATGGTGGACAAGAAGAAACTGCCCAACGGCATTGCATCGCTTGTGAAGAAGGCCAAAAGCCTTGGCATAGATTTCGGTATTTGGATAGAGCCGGAAAGCTCTAACACAAAGAGTGAATTCTTTGAGAATCATCCTGATTGGGTGCTCAAAGAGAAAAACCGCGAACTGAAATTGGGGCGTGGCGGCACGCAGATGCTGCTCGACCTCTGCAATCCGAAAGTGCAGGACTTTGTGTTCAACGTTGTAGACAACCTGATGACCGAGAACCCTGACATATCATATATCAAGTGGGATGCCAATTGTGGGTTGCAGAATTTCGGCAGCAACTATCTTCCTGCCAACAAACAGAGCCATCTTTATATAGAGTATCACCGTGGATTGATAAAGACACTGGAGAGGATTCGTGCCAAATATCCACATCTGGTGATACAAGACTGTTCAAGTGGTGGCGGAAGAGTGAACTATGGTCTGTTACCGTATTTTGAAGAGTTCTGGACGAGTGACAACAACGACCCCTATCAGCGCGTATTCATTCAATGGGGAACAAGCTATTTCTTCCCGTCGAATGCCATGGCACAGCATATCGGCCACTCACCCTATTGGAACACCGGACGCGCCACACCCATTAAATTCCGCACTGATGTTGCGATGTCTGGTCGTCTTGGCATAGAACTTCAGCCACGTAAAATGACTGATGAGGAACGTGAACAGTGTCGCCGTTGCATCAACGACTATAAACCGCTGCGCGAACTGATACAGTTGGGCAATCTTTATCGATTGATTTCTCCATACGACAATCAGGGCATTGCCTCGCTCATGTACACCAACGACAACAAGGACAAAGCCGTGTTGTTTGCTCATCGCATACAGTTCCTTTACAACATGAAGACTCCACGCATTCGCTTAGCCGGTCTCGATGCTAAAAAGAACTACCGTCTACGTGAACTGAATGTGAAAGTGGGCAGCAAGCCATCACCACTTAGCGGTAGGGTTTTCACCGGAAAACTCCTGATGGAACAAGGACTGTACTTACCTCTGGAAAAGGATTACAACAGTTGTGTATTTGAGCTGACAGCAGAATAAGTGTCATTATTAATTCAATAAAAGAAGGGAGTCGTTTGACTCCCTTCTTGTTTATTCTTCAATTTCTGACAGGCTTCTTGCAAACGAAGAGAAGAAATTGCTGGTTGTTTCGAACGGATTGAAGCGCATGTAGCGCATGCTTCGCCTGAGATTCCGGCGCAACACGCGGTTGTTGTTTTCAACCATGCCATTGGTTCGCATACGGAAATGCCAATTCTCCGCAGTGTCCTCCGCAGTGTGGACAAGCGATTTTTGTGTCAAATAGCGTCCTGTCGGTTCTTCTCTCTGCATAAAAGGTATTTCATCATTGTCAAAATGAAGAAATTCTATCAATACCGTTCCCTGAAGATTTGCCATACGAACAAGTCCCAACTTATGAAGCCATGATTCCAATGCCACAAAGTTCACCTTGTGGCCACTGTTACGAAGAAACAATCCTAATTCGATAATCCCCTTCAACGTAATGCCTCTGTTGAGTGTCTGGTTGGTATTATGCACAATCATAAGGAGAAGTTGCAACGATTCTTTGGTCACATCCTCGTTGTTGGCACTTTCTTTCAATATCTTCTTCAGGCGCCAATTCAGGTAAGAATTGGAAAGACGGACTTTCCCGTAGTTGATGTTCCCTCCCGATATGCCTGTGTGATGAGTATCTGTCCGTTCAAAAAAAGCAGAAAAAACAGGATTGTTGATATCAATACAACGATCGTCTTTGCAACGTGTCAACCCTGCTTTGACAACCTCTGCCACATCCTGCACTTCGGCAATCTGCAAGAGCCTGTTCCATTTGAAGGTGGACATAGGCTCCAGGGATTCTTTCTCTGCAAATGCGCCAGCTCGGAGCAGGCGGAAGAGATTGTTATTGATGATATAATTGAACATTAGCTATACCTCCTGGGAAACTTAAAAAGAATGCTAAGAAAGGCTATCACACCAAGCGCCATCGGATAGTATAAATAAGGAATAATCACGATAGGATTGATTGAAGCTAGTCCCGCTGCCATCAACATCTGGGCGCCATAAGGCAGAAGCCCCTGCATGAAACACGAGAACGTGTCGAGAATGCTTGCACATTTACGGTTGTCCACGCCAAACTTATCACCTATCTGCTTGGCAATTCCTCCAACAGTAAGGATGGCGACCGTATTGTTGGCTGTACAAATGTCGGTAAGACAAACCAGTGACGCAATAGACAATTCCGCGCCTCGCTTGTTTTTGATATGACGCGAGATACTCTCAATAATAAAATCGATGCCACCATTCAAGCGAACAATCTCGAGCAAGCCGCCGGCCATCATGGTGATAATGATTAATTCGCCCATGCCCAATATGCCTTTTCCCATGGAATCGAACCAACCAAACAGGTCGAAGGTACCAGTGGAGATGCCAATAATGCCCGACATGGCTAATCCAAGCGTGAGCACAGCCATGACATTCATGCCAAGAATGGCTGTCACGAGAACAACTATATAAGGTGTCACCTTCAGATAATCAACGCTTGGAATAGTTGTTGGCGACTGCACATGGAGACCCATCAGCAAATAGATGAGCAAGATGAGCATGGCCGCAGGCATGACAATAAAGAAATTCACACGGAATTTATCGCTCATTCTGCAACCCTGTGTGCTTGTTGCCACAATGGTCGTATCGGAGATAAAAGACAAGTTGTCTCCAAAAAAGGAACCGCCCACCACAACCGCTGTGAGCAGAGCAATGCTGAGCTCGGTTGATTGGGCAATACCAGCAGCTATAGGAACCAAAGCAACAATGGTTCCAACACTTGTCCCGATGGAAATGGAGATGAAACAGGCAGCAAGAAACAATCCTGCAAGCAACATGTTGCCAGGAAGAACGCTCAATGTGAGATTCACCGTTGCATCAATGCTTCCAATAGTCTTGGCACTGTTGGCAAAAGCACCTGCCATGACAAATATCCAAAGCATCAACATCAAGCTACCTGTTCCCGCCCCTTTGCTATATGTCTCGATTCGCTTCTGAAGGGTGTAACTGCCCGAAACGGCAATGGCATAAACGCTTGCAATCATGAATGCCACGGTAATGGGTACTTTATAGAAGTCACCGGCAATGAGCGACGTGACCAAATAAAGCAACACAAACACCAAAAGCGGTGACAATGCAAACAATCCCTTCTTTATGCTCATCGTCTCAAAAAGGTGTTACAAGGTTACGCCATTCTTGAAGATGGAAATCTCACGATATCCGTTTTCTTCGTTGCGAGCTTTTTCACCATTTGCAACAGCAATGATTTTGTTGATGAACTTGTCGAGCACTTCCGACATTGGCTTTCCTTCGACCAATTCACCAGCATTGAAGTCAATCCAATTGGGCTTGTTCTTGTATAAGTTGCTATTGGTTGAAATCTTCATGGTGGGAATGAAAGTGCCAAAAGGTGTTCCGCGTCCTGTGGTGAAAAGAACAATCTGGCAACCTGCCGATGCCAATGCCGTGCTTGCAACCAAATCGTTGCCTGGGGCAGAAAGAAGATTCAGACCTTTCACTTTAAGACGGTCGCCATAGCCAAGCACACCGCTGACAGGTGCACGACCACATTTCTGTGTACATCCAAGAGCTTTGTCCTCGAGCGTAGAGATGCCACCGGCCTTGTTTCCAGGAGATGGATTTTCGCCGACTGGTTCACCGTGGCTGAGGAAATATTCTTTGAAGTCGTTGACAAGTTTCACGGTCTGTTCGAACAATTCGTTGTTTTCACATCTGTTCATCAAGATGGTTTCTGCGCCAAACATCTCAGGTACTTCTGTAAGAATGCTGGTTCCACCCTGAGCCACCAAGAAATCGGAGAATTCGCCAACAAGCGGATTTGCAGTGATACCACTGAAACCATCGCTACCGCCACACTTTAGTCCGACACGCAATTCGCTCAAAGGACAAGGTTGGCGTTTGTCTTCGCGAGCTATCTTATAAAGGTCACGCAAGATGCGCATACCTTCTTCGACTTCATCGCCTTCAACACGTTGTGTGACAAGCAGTTTAATACGATTCTTATCATAGTCGCCAAGCATCTCCATGAAATCTTCCGGCTGATTGTTCTCACAACCTAAGGATAGTACAAGTACGCCTCCTGCATTGGGATGCAAGACAATGTCACGTAACACTTTACGAGTGTTTTCGTGGTCTTCGCTCAATTGCGAACAACCATAGTTGTGATGCCATGCATGAACAGCGTCAATGCCCTGCAAGCCTGTTTCTTCGGCCAGACGGCTTGCCAGCTTCTCCGCAATACCATTGACACATCCTACTGTTGGCACAATCCATATCTCATTACGAATACCAACTTCACCGTTGTTTCTAACATATCCATTGAACATCCTCTCATCCTTGGCAATATTCAATTTCTCATCAACGGGATGATACTCATAAGACAGTTTGCCAGACAGATTGGTTTTCAGATTGTTCTCGTTAACCCACTGACCTGTTTTCAAATCCTCGCGTGCATGTCCAATGGGATAACCATACTTGATAATGTTTTCTCCCATATTGGCATCTTTAATGAGAACCTTATGACCCATGGGAGTATCCTGAAGAAGCTGGATTTCCTTGTTGTCTACTTCGATGACCTCACCCTTTTTCATAGGACGAAGGCATACAACCACCGTGTCGGCTGGATTGATTTTGATAAAAGAAGATAGTTCCATTGCTTTGTTTTGTATAATTGTTTTTAATGTGTTTGCTAGTATATGGTTATAACTGTCGTCTGCGGTAGAAATCTACATTCTCCTTGGAGAGCAGCTCGATAGGCATATAGTTGACAGGCGCCACTTTCTGCTTGAGCACAATGGCCATAAACAATGTGTCGACGCAATTATAGCCTTGCATGAAAGCATGCTGTGCTATGAGGAAAGAGATGGAACCCTCGCGCAGACATTTTGCATTCTTTCCGACCATGTCATATCCCATGATTTGCACATCACGCTTATTGTTTCTGAGAAGATAGTCGCCAACAATATGCGCCTTGGAGCACATGGTAATGCAATGATGGACAAGTGGATGAGTCTTGAAAAAATCGTCGAGAATCGTACCGTATTCTTCCTTGGACCTGTCAAGAGGCAAATCCAGCTCTACTATTTTGACAGAAGGATAGTGGTCTTTCATGAAATGACGGAAACCGACCTCGCGGTTGTCTTGCTGCCTGCTAGCCACTTTTCCGTTTTTCATCTGTTTCATCAACATGATTTCCTTTTGGTCGTGAGCAATGAGCATAAGCATCTTTGCGGCGAAACAACCACTGCTAAAAGAATCTTGTCCGAAGAAAGACAACGGCTTCAAATCGGGCAGATAGGAATCCAACAAGATAAAAGGAATGTTGCGCTGATGAAGTATCTCTGCAAAAGAACTTGTGACCTCCATCTCGCTGGGCACCATCACAACGCCATTGGTTTCGTCGGCAAGTATTTGATTGAAAGCTTCGGCAAACGTGGATGTGTCGAAACGCTCATAATAAAGTATCTTTACATCTATGTGAAAATCGCGCCTAACGACGCACGCTTCCTTCACACCTTCCTCAATTTCTTCCCAATATGCCTCACTCTCATGTTTGGGAATGAGCACATGAAAAAGATACGACTTGTTGTATGCAAGAGCACTGGCATATACATTCGGCTGATAATTGATTTCTTTTAAAACCTTCTCAACCTTCTCGCGAGCGGTTTTTGAAACATTGGGCCTGTTATGAAGAATTCGATCTACTGTGCCGACTGAGACACCAGACTTTTCCGCAATATCCTTAATTCTGACTTTTGAATTCATTATATAATTTATATTAACCGCCCATCTTGTGTTTGCGTACACGGATGAACTAATTCGTTGCAAAAATAACAATAAAAATTGAATTGTGTGAAAGCACAGCAATTTTTTTTCTAAAAAAGTCTCTTTTTTCGATATTTATTTGTATTTTTGCAGACGAAAAATTGTACTTGTGTACGCTAACAGAAACAAACAAATTAATCTATAACAACAAAATTAAAATTATTATGGCAAAAATCGTAACATTGGGTGAAATTATGCTTCGCCTTTCTCCACAAGGAAACGACCGTTTTATTCAGAGTGAATCATTTCGTATTATTCCAGGTGGAGGCGAGGCAAATGTAGCCGTTAGCGTGGCCAATTATGGTCATGAAGCATATTTCGTTTCCAAACTCCCCAAACATGAAATCGGTCAAATTGCGGTGAATGCCCTTCGTCGCTATGGCGTAAACACACAATTCATTGCTCGTGGTGGTGATCGTGTTGGCTTGTATTATGCTGAAACAGGTGCAAGCATGCGTCCTTCAAAGGTTATCTATGACCGTGCACACAGTTCTATCGCAGAGGCTGATCCATCAGACTTTGATTTTGACGCAATCATGGAGGGAGCTCAGTGGTTCCATTGGAGCGGCATCACTCCTGCCATTTCTGACAAAGCAGCAGAACTCACCAAGTTGGCTTGCGAGGCAGCAAAGCGTCATGGCGTGACTGTTTCTGTAGACCTGAACTTCAGAAAGAAGCTGTGGACATCAGAGAAGGCTATATCTATCATGCGCCCGCTGATGAAATATGTTGACGTATGTATTGGCAATGAGGAAGATGCAGAACTCTGCCTCGGTTTCAAGCCCGATGCTGACGTGGAAGGTGGTAAGACTGATGCAAGCGGATATGAGAAGATTTTCAAGCAGATGAAACAAGAGTTTGGCTTCAAGTATGTTGTTTCAACTCTCCGTGAAAGTTTCTCTGCCACATTCAATGGATGGAAGGCGCTCATTTACAATGGCGAAGAGTTCTATCAGAGCAAGCGTTACGAGATTAATCCTATTATTGACCGCGTAGGTGGTGGTGACTCTTTCTCAGGTGGTTTGATTCATGGTTTGCTGACAAAAGAGACTCAAGGCGAAGCACTGGAGTTTGCTGTTGCAGCATCTGCCCTGAAGCACACTATCAATGGTGACTTCAATCTTGTTACTGTTGATGAGGTGGAGAGCCTCGCAGGTGGCAATGCCAATGGTCGTGTACAGAGATAATACAATTTAAATATACATGAAACAGTTTGAATATAAAGTGATATCTTCAGTTGTAGGAACAGAGAAGAAATTGAACAGACTTGGTTTTGAAGGCTGGGAACTTGTTGCTGTCTTTGACTGCAGATTATATTTAAAACGTGAATACAAAGAATAATTATGGCAAAATTTGATAAATTAGCAGTGTTGAAGAAGATTGGTGACACCGGAATGGTTCCAGTCTTCTACCACAAAGACTTGGATGTTTGCAAGAACGTCGTGAAAGCTTGTTATGAGGGTGGCGTTCGTGCATTCGAATTCACCAACAGAGGTGACTTCGCTCAAGAAGTGTTCGGCGAGCTGGTGAAATGGGCCGACAAAGAGTGCCCAGAACTCGCCTTAGGTATCGGTTCGGTTGTGGACGCTCCTACAGCAGCTATGTATATCCAGTTAGGTGCATGCTTCGTTGTAGGTCCACTGTTTAATCCTGATATTGCTCCTGTATGTAACCGTCGCTTGGTGCCCTATTGCCCCGGATGCATGACAGTGTCGGAAATTGGTAAGGCCCAGGAACTGGGTTGCGACCTGACCAAAGTGTTCCCAGGAGACGTTGTAGGTCCGAATATGGTGAAAGGTCTAAAGGCCCCAATGCCATGGTCGAAGATTATGGTTACTGGCGGTGTTGCTCCTGAGGAAGAAAACCTTAAGAGTTGGTTCAAGGCTGGTGTCTACTGTGTTGGAATGGGTTCCAAACTGTTCCCAAAAGACAAAGTGGCTGCCGGCGATTGGCAATATGTTACCGACAAGTGTATTGAGGCACTCGGATACGTAGCCAAGGCAAGAGCATAATATTCAATGTTATTGTGGAAAGACGAAAAGAACATGACTACCATGTGAATGAAAAGAATGAACTACACATCACTACGAGCTTCTTTTCTTTCATATTACAAGTCATCATCTTTTCGTCTTTCTTTTTAACATCTTGTACGCGCACAACACAACACAAAGAGATAATAGACCACCTCAACGAACTATCTTATTATTATCATTACAAGAACATTGACAGCACTGCGGCTTTTGCCCGACAGGCGTTCATGTTGTCAGACAATTATAATGATGGAAAGGCCGAGGCATTGAACAATTTGGCATTTGTCAATATTGCAAGAATGAATTATGCTGAGGCATCAAGTCAACTAGACAGCATTCTCTCGATTACCAACAATCAAGTTGAATTACTTATTGCCAACATTCAACAGATGCGACTCTGCCAACGAGAATCGCGCAACAAAGACTTCTATGAGTATCAAGAAAAAGCTGTCAGGGCGCTGAGTCGTATCAATGAAGACCGAGATATGCTGGACGAACACCAACAGAAAAGAATGGTGTATGCGGAGAGTGAATTTGCCGTTGTCAAGTCGACCTACTATTATTACATGGGGCTTGAAACTCAGTCGCAGCAGTCCATTGAGGAAGTTAACTTAGATGCCATAACCAAAGACACAGCACAATATCTCAATTATCTTTACCAATACGGTGCAGGTGGAATTATCCATGAAGGTACACGACAAGAAATTTTGCAAAAAGAATGGGATTATCTCTTTCGTTGCTATGTAGAATCGCAACATAGTGGAGATGTGTTTTGGGAAGCGAATGCCCTTCAGGGATTAAGCGAACACCTTTTTGTAAAAAGCGATAGGCAAAGAATTATTGCGGACAACCCTATCTCTATCACGGCAATCAATCCAGACAATATGGCCGACTCTCTTCTTGCCGGCTATTTGGCAGAGAAATCATTGAATTTATTTTTAGAATATAATGATGTCTACCAGATTGCTGGAGCATACCGCACCCTATCACAGTGTTATTGGATTATCGGCGATTTCAAATCTTCCATCTTTTGTCTGGACAAATCGTTGGAAAATAAGGCCATACATCAAGCACCAGACTTGGTGGCCAGTATCAGAGAACGACTATCTCTCACCTACTCTGCGCTTGACGACAAACAGCAGAGCGACCTGAACAGGAATATTTTCCTTGACATGCAGGAAATAACTCGACAAGACCGGCAACTCGAAGCACGTGTCATGTTGATTGAAAAGAGTTCGCGCCAATTGACTGTTATGATTATTGCCGTGATACTTATGATATTCATTGTCGTGATATCTTTGTACATTTTCGACCATCTTCGAAGGATGAAAGAAAAGAAAGAAAATCTTTCTTCGTTGATGGAACCAATGAAACAATGGCAACGCAATAACAATCAAGAAATCAATATTTTAAATGAAAAAATTGAAGAAATAAAAGAAGAGTATTCTGTCAATCTTTCGTTATATCAAAACAATAAAAAAAGATATTCAGAGAATCGTGCAAAGATGTTTCTTGTAAACAGCGTCACTCCATTTATTGACCGAATAATACATGAAGTGAAGTGCTTGAAGAACAAACAGGAAAGCAATGAGATAGTTGAAGAAAGGCTTGCATATCTCTCCGAACTGACAGAAAAAATTAATGAATACAATCAGGTTCTAACCGAATGGATTCAACTGCGGCAAGGTAATCTAAATTTGAAGATAGAGAGTTTCAAGTTACAAGACTTGTTCGACATTGTATCCAAAAGCAGTATGTCGTTTCAGTTAAAGGGAATAGAACTTAACGTTGTTCCAACTGAAGACGTTGTAAAAGCAGATAAAATCATGACACTTTTCATGATTAACACGATAGCTGACAACGCACGGAAATATACTGACCAAGGCGGAAAAGTGACTATTAGCAGTTCTGCAACAACCGACTATGTGGAAATATCTGTTACCGACACAGGTAAAGGCCTTGAAGAAGAACAACTGAAAACCATTTTCAACAAGAAAGTGACCAACGGTCACGGGTTTGGCCTGATGAATTGCAAGGGCATTATTGAAAAGTACAAGAAAGTAAGCCAACTGTTTGCCAATTGTATGCTTGGAGCAGAAAGCAAACCGGGGAAAGGAAGCCGATTCTTTTTCCGATTGCCACATGGTGTCCGTCATAGCATTCTCCTGCTGCTCATGACTTTGTCGTTGACCGCCAACGCCTCTACAACACAGGCCGGACAGTATAAAGAAAAGGCACAAGCTTTGGCCGACTCCATATACATATGTAATATTCTTGGTGATTACGAGAAGGCCATTGCCTTTGCTGACAGTACGTGCTCGGCTCTTAACAGCTACTGTAAGATGGCCTATCCAGACAACAACAACTTCCTTACAATGTATGAGGGAAACAATGCCGTGCCAGCAGAAATAGAATGGTTCCATCAAAACATGGATATCGATTATGATGTGATTCTTACATTCCGCAACGAATGTGCTGTGGCAGCTCTCGCCGTTCACAACTGGTCACTCTACCATTACAACAATCAGGTTTACATTCAACTATACAAAGAAAAGTCGGCAGACAATTCGCTTGAGGAATATGTCAAGTCTATGGAGAAAGTGGAAGTCAACAAGAAAATCGCCGTAGCCATATTGATTATTCTACTGATTATTATTCTTTCCTCGTATTATTTTCTCTATTACCGGCACCAACTTTACTATCGATTTTGTGTTGAGCAGATAGAACATATAAACAATATGCTCTTAAGCGACATAAACGAAGAGAAGAAGTTATCGGTACTGAATGAGATGACTTATTCTGATGCATCAAAATGGCCAAACAGGCTCTATCAGATAGTGAACAAGATAAAGGAGGCGTTGACCAACAGTATCGCTGCCCGCAACAACCAATATGTTGACATGGAACAAGCCGAAGACGACTTGCACAGGATTGAATATGAAAATCAGAAACTCTATGTCAACAATAACGTTCTTGACAATTGTCTCAGTACATTGAAACATGAAACCATGTACTACCCTTCGAAGATTCATCAATTAGTAGAAGAGCCAATGCCTAATATTGATGTCATTGACGAGGTGGTCAGTTTCTATAAGGAGATGTATTCCATTCTGTCCGAGCAGGCTATGAGACAATTAGAAAAAACAAACGCTGACTGCAAACCCATGTCGCTTGCAGGTATTAGAGTCGATGCAGATGCGCTTCTTATAGAGTATCTTCTCGAAATCTTAAAGAAGGAAGCAAAGGTAAAAACACTCTCCATTGAACCTGAAATCAAGAACGAACAATATGTATTATTCCGCATTCCCATCGAAACACTGAGGCGCACTGATTTATTCACGCCACAAATCAAGAACATCCCCTATATGATTTGCCGCCAAATAGTCAGAGACATCAGTGAGACGACAAACAAAAGAGGATGTGGAATCGTGGCCGAAAAGAACGAAAACGACACCGTCACCTTGTGTATTACACTTGGCCGTTCTCATAACACACATGTCATCAATAATAATATCATATAAATATGGATCCATTTAAAGTTATCATCGTAGAAGATGTGCCATTGGAATTGAAAGGCACAGAGGGAATTTTCAAGAATGAGATACCTGAGGCAGAAATAATCGGAACTGCAGAAGACGAGACATCATATTGGAGACTTATTAAAAAAGTGAAACCCGATTTGGTGTTACTCGACCTTGGACTTGGAGGCTCCACTACAATAGGCGTAGAGATATGTCGGCACACCAAGGAATCATATCCAGAAGTGAAGGTTTTAATCTTTACTGGAGAAATTCTCAATGAAAAACTATGGGTTGACGTGCTTGATGCCGGCTGTGACGGTATTTGCCTGAAAAGTGGAGAGCTGCTGACTCGTGGTGATGTCGCAAGCGTAATGAGTGGAAAGAAAATGGTTTTCAACCAACCAATTCTTTCCAAGATACTTGAAAGGTTTAAGTATTCTGTCAACTCGCAACTACTCAGACAAGAAGCTTTAATCAACTATGAGATTGACGAATATGATGAACGGTTCTTACGCCATCTCGCACTTGGTTACACCAAAGAACAGATTACCAATCTGCGTGGTATGCCATTCGGTGTAAAGAGTCTGGAAAAACGACAAAATGAATTGGTAAACAAACTGTTCTCTGACGGAAAAGCAGGTGTCAATGCCACGCGTCTTGTGGTAAAAGCAATAGAACTCAGAATTCTTGACATCGATAATCTTCGTCCAGACGAAGATTAATAAGACGAATCTTAAAGTGAGAAGATGAGAAAAGCAAACAACATATTGGCCTACTTGATGCTCGTTCTCGCAAGTATGCAGTTATTGCTGATACTCGCCTCCTGGATTGTCACATCTGTCTGGAGGGGGGCTCCTTTGCGTTCACTCATCAGCAGCGAAGGCATCAGATGGTTTTTCGGGGAATTTGTGTCGAACATGGCTTCTCCCCTATTGGTATGGCTGCTGCTACTTTCAATTGCATATGGAATATACTGCAAAAGTGGACTAAAACTTGGCACTCATCTGTTTATTCATAAAAAACGATTGCAGTTCAGGCAATTGTTCGCATTGTGGACCACACTAATAGTTGCATTTCTCTACATATTGATTATTGTTCTCCTTTCATGCACTCCTCATGCTGTTTTGCTGAGCAGCACAGGCAAGTTGTTTCCAAGTAGTTTCAGCAACAGTTTGGTTCCAATCATTGCATTTGGAATAGTATCGTTTTCCATTGTATACGGATTATTAAGCAATACATTTAAAACTATTCATGACATTTTCAAAGCGCTTTCAGTTGGTATGGTATCTACTATGTCATTATGGATTATATATATTCTTGGTGCCCAACTATACCATTCGTTGGTTTTTGTCATGAGAATTTGAGAAAACATTTCCCAAACATAAAAAAAGAAAATGTCTATAGGCCATGATTAAAGAACTACAGCCTATAGACATTTGATTTTAAACGATACCCTGTCCCATCATGCCTTTGGCCACTTTGATGAAACCTGCCACATTGGCACCTTTCACATAATTAATGTAGCCATCGCTTTCGGTTCCGTATTTGATACAGTTTTCGTGGATATCATTCATGATGCGTTTCAGATAGTCGTCAACTTCCTTGGCTGTCCAAGAGAGACGCTCAGAGTTTTGACTCATTTCAAGACCAGAAACAGACACGCCACCTGCATTGCTTGCTTTACCTGGAGCATACAGCAACTTGGCTTTCTGGAATATCTTGATAGCGTCAGGCAAGGTAGGCATATTGGCTCCCTCTGCCACTGCAATCACGCCATTGTCAACCAACGCTTGTGCCTCGTCAGCATTGATTTCATTCTGGGTTGCACATGGCAAGGCAATGTCTGCACACTCGTGCCATGGGCGCATTCCCTCATGATATTTGGCTTGAGGATACTCTTCTGCATACTCTCTGATACGACCTCTTTCAATGTTCTTCAGTTCCTTGATGTATTCCAGTTTTTCCTGGTCGATTCCTTCAGGATCGTAGATATAGCCATCACTATCTGACATCGTAAGCACGATGGCACCCAATTGGATACATTTTTCTGCTGCATACTGAGCCACGTTACCTGCTCCAGAAATCAACACTTTCTTTCCTCTCAGCTCAATATTTCTTGTGGCAAGCATGGACTCCAAGAAATAAACACAGCCATAACCAGTGGCCTCAGGACGGATGAGCGAACCTCCGAACTGTATACCCTTACCTGTCAAAACTCCACTCCATTGATGAGTAAGCTTCTTGTACTGACCGAAAAGGAATCCAACTTCACGGCCGCCAACACCGATATCGCCAGCAGGAACGTCCTCGTCAGGACCAATATGGCGGTACAATTCGTTCATGAAAGCCTGACAGAAACGCATCACCTCGGCCTCACTCTTACCTCTAGGCGAGAAATCGGAACCACCTTTGGCTCCACCCATTGGCAATGTGGTGAGTGAATTCTTGAAAGTCTGTTCAAAAGCAAGGAATTTCAATATGCTGAGATTCACGCTCTTGTGGAATCGGATACCACCTTTATATGGACCAATGACGTTGTTGTGCTGGATTCTGTAACCCATGTTGTTCTGTACGACACCCTTGTCGTCTACCCAAGTCACTCTGAACTGAATGATTCGGTCAGGGATGCACAAACGTTCAATCAAATTGGATTTTTCAAACTCAGGGTGTTTGTTGTACTCTTCCTCGATTGAGGGTAATACCTGTGAAACTGCCTGGATGTACTCCGGCTCATTAGGAAATCTCATCATGAGTTCCTCTACAACTTTCGATGCATTCATAACAAAAATATTAAATGTGTTTTAATTGCAGATATAATCTTTTTACCTTAAAATCTTAAATTGGTTGCAAATTTACACAATATTTTTGATTCACCAAACAAAATGAAAGAAAAATGAGCAAAAAAGTAGATTTTTGTTAATTACATCAATTTTGTATATGCAATAAAAACGTCTGGACAAACGTCATGCATCATATCGTACCTATTATTCAATTACAAGAACAAATGGTTGTTGCTTCATTTTCTTGGGAAGTTTCAATGTAACCTTGCCGTCTTGTATATTATATTTCAGAGACTGATGGTTTTCCAATAGCCGAATGCGCTTTTGAGGAAGGTTTCCTGTCCAAGAAATAGAAGTAGGAAGTTGTTTCCCATCTTCCAAAGGATAAAGTGCAAAAGTGAGACGACTATTATTTGACGAGGTAAACCACAGGTTTCCATCATGGTAATGATTTGTTGTCTTTGTGTCGTAGATGGCTTCACCATTTGTTTTAAGCCACTCTCCTATCCTTTCGAGTATGTCAACTGCTTCAGGCTGAATGATTCCGTCTGATGTAGGACCCACACCCAGAGCAAGATTGCCACCTTTTGCAACAACCTCCATCAATGTGTTGATAACTTTTGCCGACGATTTCCATCGCGGTCTGTTTACATATCCCCAGTCGTCACTCAAAGGAATGCAACTTTCCCAGGGGTATGAGAGTTGTTTGTCCGGAATAGTGCGCTCGGGGGTTTGATAGTTTTCATATGGACCACGAATAGTTCTTTCCACTATGATGAGTGAAGGCTGATGATGACGTGCCATTTTTGCAATCTCATCCATGTGTATGTCCTGGTTGTTTTCCTTGCATACCCATCCGCCATCAAGCCAGAGTATGTCAACGTTTCCATACCTTGACATAATTTCCTCTATCTGATTATATGTGAATTTGCAAAACTGGTTCCATCTCCATGGGTGTTGGTCAATGTAATAATTAACGTTTCGTCCTTTCTTGGCATAGACATCCCACCAATAGTATTGGCTATGCCAATCGGGTTTTGAGAAATAGGTACCAATCATAAAATCGTTTTCCCTAAAGGCTTCGAGCACAAATCGAAGAACATCCGATTGCACATTGTCCTTAAAAGCATGGCGGGTAATAGTGAAATCGGTTTCACGACTGTCAAACATACAGAAACCATCATGATGTTTCGTTGTGAAAATCATATATTTCATGCCAGCATCTTTCATAACTGTAGCCCATTGCCGAGGATTGAAATTTTGTGGATTGAACTTGTCGGCCAATCCGAAATACCAGTCTTGATACTGCTGGTAGGTCATTGTCGTGTCACGTGTAATCCAGTTTTCATCGCAAATAGACCAAGATTCCACTATTCCGGGAACAGAATACAATCCCCAGTGAATCAACACACCGAACTTCAAGTCTTGCCAGCGTTGGAGATTTTGCAAGACCTGCTCTTCTTTTGGCCATTCATAAGACAATGATTGTTGATGCACATTGTTCTGTGCAAATGTCATTGTTGTCATAAAACATGACAAAAGGGGCAACACGAAAGACTTTTTCATCACAGTAATTATCGTTGTTCCGTTCATTTCATTAATCCTTTATTCATCTATTCTAAGACAATATGGTCTGGCTTCAGGTCAACGGCTTTAGCCATCAGTTTGCCTTTTCCTTTTACCACAACCAAGCATCTGCCGAAAAAGGTGTGCCGCTTATTGTCCTTGAAGCGTTCCATGGACATTTGACATCCATTGTCAACTCCAATAATCTCGGCCGGACAATCGTTGATGCCATCGCACTCTGTATCAAAAAATATTTGATGGTTAGCATTTGGACATACATTACCATCCCTGTCAACAACCTCTGCAAAAATAAAAGTAGTGTTTTTACCTCGATAATCAGTAGTTAAGCGAATGCGCTCAGGTGTTCCTGCCGTTCTTAAAACCTTTTCGCCAATAACTTTTCCATTCTTTCTGGCCACAACCTTTGCCTCACCAGGCTCAAAACGCACCCGCCATGCAACATGAAATTCGGTAGAACATGGCATTTGAGAAGAATCGGCATTGATTTCACCATAGTTCATCTTCTTCCTCACGCCCATGCTCTTGCCGTTTACGAACAATTCCACCTCGTCCGCCTGGTTATAATAGCACCACATATCAACAGTTTGTCCCGGTAGCCAATTCCAGTGTGGAAACAGATGCAGCACCGGTTTGTCTGTCCATTCGCTCTGATACATATAATATATATCCTTGGGGAAACCTGCCAAATCGATGATTCCGAAATAGCTACTTCTTGCCGGAAAACTATAAGGTGTAGGCTCTCCAATATAGTCGAATCCCGTCCAAATATATTGGCCGCATACAAAAGGAAGGTGCTTCACAACATTCCATGTCTCTTCGTGGGTGCTGCTCCAAGAGGCGTGCATGTTATCATAGGCCGAACACATGAACGAAGGGTCAGTGTATGGCATCCACCATTCTTTGGGTGCAATATATATGCTGTCTGATGGCATCATATAGTTACCTCTTGTCTGCAAAGCAGAAACGCTTTCGGTCATGATGAACGGCTTGCCGGGAAAATTCTTCGGAACATCCTTTATCCATTGGTGATGGTAATTGAAGCCAATGACGTCGATGACACCACTCTTGAAAAGATGATTGTTGGGGTCTGGCTCATTGCATCCGGCAGTAATCGGACGTGTCTTATCGAATCTCTTGACAATATCTGCCAAGTGTCTGGTAAGTAATGACTGAACACTCAACTCGCCTTCCTTAGCCAATGTTGAGGTGTCGTGACCGGCATTCAAGATGAGATTTGCCTGTTCTAGTGTCAAGGTATCTGCCTCTGCTGATGACCATTGTTCCAACACTTCGTTACCAATAGACCATATCATGACTGATGGATGGTTTCGGTCTCTTTTTATCAAATCGGAAAGATCTTGTTCATGCCACTCGTCAAAGAATCGAGCATAGTCTCCTGATGTCTTTTGTCTTCGCCACATGTCAAAACTCTCGTCCATCACTATCAGCCCCATGGTGTCGCACATGTCAAGCAATTCTGGTGCTGGAGGATTGTGGGAACATCGGATGCTATTAACACCCATATCCTTCAGTTTTACAAGTTTTCTGTGCATGGCATCTTCATTGAATGCAGCCCCAAAACAACCCAAATCATGATGTTCACACACACCATTAATTTTCAGATGCTCAGAATTAAGAAAAAAACCTTGCTCTGCATCGAAGCGGAAATCTCTCACTCCTGTGGGAGTTTCATAGACATCCACCAACTCGTTTCCTTCCCTTACCTCGGTTTTCACCTTATAAATATATGGAGTATTCAAAGTCCAAAGATGCGGTTTTGCCAATACAAGTGTAGATGAGAATAAACCATTAGCGCTATTTCTCAACTTTGTCTTACCAACCACCCTCCCGGAAGCATCGACCAAATAATTGACTACTTTTGTTTCGTGAGTGGCATTTTCAACTTCCACCTGGACATTAAATGTAGCCTTTCTATAGTTGGGAGTGACATTGGCTGTGACATATGTACCCCAATGCGCAACATGAACCTTATGTACCTTGGTAAGCCAAACATGACGGTAGATGCCACAACCGCTGTACCAACGCGAGTTTGGCTGGTCGCTATTGTCCACTTTGACCACCAAAAGGTTTTCTCCTTTCTTCAAAAAAGGAGTCAACTCATATTGAAATGAACTGTACCCATAAGGGCGTTGACCCAGCTGGTGGCCATTCAACCAAACGGTACTGTTCATATAGACACCGTCAAACTCAATGAAATAGTGATTCTTTTTGGCTTCTTCGTCACCAATCGAGAAACTTTTTTTATACCAGCCAACTCCTCCTGGCAGTGCTCCGCCACCCGCACCACTGGGATTTCCAACATGAAAGTCGCCTTCTATGGCCCAGTCGTGAGGTAGATTGAGGAGTCGCCAATTTGTTCTGTTCTGTACATCGTTGATTGTCAGCTTGTCGTCCAATATAAAAAGCCAATCGTTATCGAAACATACTCTGTTGCGTGCATTGAGTGATAATGCGAAAAAGACAACATGAAGACAAAGTAGAAATTTGTAGAATACTTTCATGATAAATATGTTTCCGCAAAAATACATAAAAAACTCGAATTATATGCTCGTCACAAAAAGTTTTTAATAATTCTTTGGTAGAAAAGCATAAAAAAACACTGACGTCATAACGACAAAATGGGAAGTGTAAGTAAAGGATTCAAACTGATAATACAAAAAATCAAACCATATACATTAAATAAAACAGATTATATCATCTTTTTCAGAACAATTATTGATTTGTACTTTACACAAAAATTTCTTAACAAAGGTGCACCTAACCTTTGTGTAAAGTGTAGAATGACCATGTATGCTTTGAAAACAAACTACCAATAATAATTAAACAGAATACAATTGATTATATTTCACTATTTATATAATCAGATTGATGAATAAAGATATAACCAAGTAACTTGGGAATAGTAAAAGGGGGGGGTCTAACAATATAAAAATGCTTTTTAATATCAGAATATAGGTGATTGAAGATATTAAAAAGCATTTTTGTGTAAACAGATGAAAGCCAACCTATTTGTGGCTTTCGCCACGTAAATTAAAAGGGGAGGTCGTCTGTCGAACCTTCATTGTTCTGCGGCTGCTCTGCTGAGAATGGTTGTGGCTGTTGGGCAGTAGGCGCTGCAGGTGCTGTTCCTGCAGGTGGCGGAGCTGGAAATGCTCCTGGAATTGGCATAGGCTGCTGATCTGTGCCGGTTTGTGCAGCCATTGGGTCGATTCGGTCAACACGCCACGCGGTCAGAGTGTTATACCATCTGCCTTGATACTCGCGAGCATCCACATCGAAACTCACTCGCAATTCCTCACCACTTTGGATGTTCATAGCTGCAATGCGGTCAGCACCGAACACACGGAAACAACATTTCCGCGGGAATTGGTCGTGTGTTTCAATTACATACTCTTGGCTCTTCCATGGGTTACCCGTGCGAGAAGATGTGCCGCTCTGCTCGGGAAGCACGACAATTATTTTTCCTTCAATTTCCATAACAATTTAATATTTTATTTGTATTTATTCTTCGTAAAACGTTGACAAAGAGGAACTATCAGAATTAAATTTAATAAGTTAACCTCTTTGTAATTTGCTTTCAGTTTGCGAAATTAATAAAATAGTTCTTAATCTAAGAACATTTTAAGCGTTTTTTTATTCTTTTATTTTTTTCTTTTTTTATTTTTTTGTATTTTTGTACCCAATTGTAAAGCTATAACAATATTAAAATATAAACACTCATGAGATTTACAGTATCGAGTTCGGCACTCAACAGCCGACTTACATCATTATCAAAGGTAATCAACAGTAAGAATGCAATGCCCATTCTTGATTGCTTCCTCTTTGAAGTGGCTAACAACAGCATGATTATTACCGCTTCTGACGGAGAAAATGTAATGAGGACCTCCCTCACTCTTGACCAATGTGAAGGCGACGGCAAATTCGCTGTTAGCAACCGTACTATCTTAGACGCAGTAAAAGAATTGCCCGAACAGCCTCTTACCATAGATGTTGACATCGTCAGCATGGCCATCAAGGTGGTATACCAGAACGGATTGTACAACTTCATCGGTCAGAATCCAGAGACATATCCGACCGTACAGCCAATGACAGATAATGCAACCGTGCTCACACTGCCCAACAACGTACTGGCAGACAACATCACACGCTCTATATTCGCTACCGCATCTGAGGAATTACGCCCAGTGATGAACGGAATCTATTTTGACCTTACATCGGAATCGCTTGCTGTTGTGGCAAGCGACGGACACAAACTGGTTCGCAACAAGTATTTCGGAGTGAAAAGCGAAAATCCCACATCATTCATTTTGCCCAAAAAACCTGCCACTCTGCTCAAGAATATTTTAGGCAAGGACGATAGCGATGTAGTCATTCGTTTCGATGACCGCAATGCAGACATCACATTTGGCGATACAGTTCTCCAGTGTCGATTAATTGAAGGAAGATACCCTAACTACAACAGCGTTATTCCTCAAGACAACCCCAACCACTTGACCATCGACCGCAAGGTTTTGGGCGGTGCTTTGAGACGCGTATTGCCATTCGCCAGCGAAAGCAGCCAGCTCGTTCGTCTACACCTGGAAATGGGCAAAATGGAGATTTCGTCTGAAGACGTTGATTTCTCAACGAGTGCTAAGGAAGAAATTGTTTGCGACTATAATGGAAGCACCATGAACATTGGCTTCAAGGGTTCATCGCTAAGCGAAATCCTGAACAATCTTTCCAGCGAGGAAATTGTTCTCGAACTTGCCGATCCAAGCCGTCCATGTCTGATTATACCAAGTGAGCAGCCTGAGAATGAGGATGTGCTTATGTTGATCATGCCAATGCTTTTGAACGATTAACTATTTACCAGCATGAAATTAAATCTTACTAAGCCCCTCGTTGTCTTCGATTTGGAGACAACGGGGCTTGATATTGTTAAGGACAAGGTAATTCAATTATCTTATATAAAAGTGAACGTGGACGGAACAGAAGAGCGCGTGAACCAATATATCAACCCCGGCCGTCCTATTCCACAAGAGGTAATTGAATTAACACACATCACAAATGAGGATGTGAAGGACCAACCGTCTTTCAAAGAAATCGCGCCAGAACTGGCAAGAAAATTTTCCGGTTGTGACTTTGCCGGCTTCAACTCCAACCATTTTGATGTGCCTATGCTTGCAGAAGAATTTCTGCGTGCAGGTATTGATTTTGATTTTTCAAAATGCAGACTAATCGATGTGCAGACCATTTTCCACAAGATGGAACGCCGAAATCTGGCTGCAGCATATAAGTTCTATTGCGGACGCAAGATGGAAGACGATTTCAGGGCTCATCGAGCTGACCAAGACACCGAAGCAACTTACAGAGTTCTGCAAGCCCAGCTCGACATGTATGCTCCTGGTAAGCAAGAAGAACCAGAACGCCAACTTAACAACAACATGGATGAACTTTCCGCTTTTTCCAAGACAAACGACAATGTAGACTTTGCTGGCAGGATTATATGGAAGGAAATGACCGATAACCAAGGGAAAAAACTGACCGATGAAAAAGGCAATCCTCGCAAATGCGAAATCTTCAACTTCGGAAAATACAAAGGCTATTCTGTAGTGGATGTGCTCCATCGTGACCCTGGTTATTATAGTTGGATGCTCACGAGCGATTTCACATACAACACCAAACAGGTGCTTACCAGAATCCGTCTACGTGAATTCAACAACAAGAAATAATTCATCAACAAGAAACCAAATCATCACAAATATGCTTAAGGGAAAAAGAATAGTGCTCGGTATTACAGGAAGCATTGCTGCATACAAAGCATGTCTGATTATCAGAGGCTTAATCAAGCAAGGGGCAGAAGTGCAAGTTGTAATCACTCCTTCTGGGAAGGAGTTCATTACTCCAATTACATTATCCGCCTTGACACATAAACCTGTAATCAGTGAATTCTTTTCTCAACGCGATGGAACATGGAACTCGCACGTTGATTTAGGTCTTTGGGCTGATGCCATGCTTATAGCTCCTGCCACAGCAAGCACAATTGGGAAAATGGCAAATGGTATAGCTGATAATATGCTGATTACCACCTATTTGTCAATGAAAGCTCCTGTTTTTGTTGCGCCCGCAATGGACTTGGACATGTTTGCTCACCCCACTACTCAGAAGAACCTGGAAAAACTACAGTCGTATGGCAATATTATCATCGAACCTCAAAAGGGTTTTCTTGCAAGCGGACTGGAAGGTAAAGGTAGGATGGAAGAACCAGAAATGATTGTCAATTTCCTGGATTCTTATTTCAATTCTTCCACACAATTAAAAGGCAAGAAAATAATGATTACCGCCGGTCCTACTTACGAGAAAATAGATCCTGTGCGCTTCATAGGGAACTATTCGAGCGGGAAGATGGGATTTGCCTTGGCTGAAGAATGCAGTAAACGTGGAGCGGAAGTTACTCTGATAGCCGGCCCTGTAAGTCTAAAGTGCAGTTCGGATATAAAACGCATCGATGTGGAGTGCTGTGAAGAAATGTATCAGGCATCAGTCGAAGCATTTGAACAAAGTGATGCCGCCATCTTGTGTGCTGCTGTTGCCGATTTTCGTCCAAAGACAATAGCCGAGCAAAAAATCAAGCGCGAGAATGATGACTTGATAATACGTCTCTCCCCTACTCACGACATTGCTGAAGCGCTAGGCAAAATGAAACGTGCCGACCAACGTCTCGTGGGTTTTGCATTGGAAACGAATGACGAAGAAGTCAATGCACAGAAGAAACTGAGAAAGAAGAACCTCGACTTTATTGTATTGAATTCCACTCGTAACGAGGGAACCACCTTCAAAAGCGATGACAACCAAATTGACATCATCTCCGAAACGGAAACAATCAGATACGACAAGAAACCAAAGTCTGAGGTGGCAAAAGACATTATCGACAAACTCGAAACTATCTTATAATCCATTTAACAACATGTGTTTGAACAATATTCGATGTCGTTTGGGAATGGCAAGACTACGTCTCGCCACATTCCTCATGTACATGCTCATACCATGCACATGTTTTTCCCAGGAATTGTTGGCAAAGGTAACCATTAACCACAATCAAATTCAAGGTACAGATGCAAGTGTCTTTGAGAATTTGCAACAAACCATAGAGCAGTTCATCAATGACAGACAATGGACAGCATTGCAATTTCAAAAGAATGAGCGCATTGTTTGCAATTTCAATATAACGGTTACCAAATATGACCAAAGTCAAAACATGTTCACATGTAATGCACTCATCCAAGCTAACCGTCCAGTATACAACTCGTCGTACACCACCACATTATATAATAATAGGGATGGTGATTTCAATTTCGATTTTGCACAGTTTGACCAGTTGAACTTCGACGAAGAGCAAATCAACAACCAGCTGACAGCTTTGCTTGCCTATTATGCTTACTTGATTATCGGATTGAATCTTGATTCCTTCGCACCTATGGGTGGCGAAGACATCCTACAACGATGCCTGAACTTGGCCAACAATGCGCAAAACCTCAACTACACTGGATGGAAAGCATTTGATAACGACCGAAACCGTTTTGCCATCATCAACGATTACATGGAAGGTGCCATGCGCCCATTCCGACAACTGCAATATGATTATTACCGTACCGGATTGGACGAGATGGCCAATAATGTGGAACGTGGACGCACAAACATATCAACAGCATTAGAAAATGATTTGAAAAAATGTCACCAAGACCGTCCGTTGAGCATGCTACCCCAAATATGGACTGATTATAAGAAAGACGAATTGGCAAATATCTATAAAGGAAAAGGAACTCAGAAAGAAAAAGAAACTGTTTACGACATTCTTTTCTCCATCAATGCGTCGCAGAATAATTTTTGGGAACAAATAAAAAAATAGATGTTAAAACAACTATATATTAAGAATTACACACTGATTGATACTCTAGACATGGCGTTTCACCCTGGATTTTCTGTTATTACGGGTGAGACTGGAGCTGGAAAGAGTATTATTCTTGGAGCGTTGTCACTATTGCTCGGCCAGCGAGCTGACTCAAAGATGATTAAGAGCGGTGCCGACCGTTGCATCATCGAAGCACATTTCGACTTACGTCATTTTGACTTGAAAAGTTTCTTCGATTCTATAGATATAGACTATGATGAAGCCGATTGCATCCTTAGACGCGAATTGACTTCTAGTGGCAAGAGCCGTGCTTTTATAAATGATTCGCCTGTATCACTAATTCAATTAAAACAATTAGGCCAACAACTGGTGGACATTCACTCACAACACAAGAATCTACTTCTGCAAGAGGAAGACTTTCAATTGAATGTTGTTGACCTTATCGCTGGTAACAAAGAATTGTTCAATGAATATCAAAACCAGTTCAAAGAATACCAGCATTCCAAAAAAGCATTAGATGAATTGAAAGAACGCATTGCACGTGCATCGGAGAACGAAGATTACTTGCGATTCCAAATCAACGAACTTAATGAAGCGAACCTTAAAGAAGGGATGCAAGAGTCTTTGGAAAAAGAGAGCGAAATGATGTCTCATGCAGAAGAAATAAAAAGCGCTCTTTATTCTACTGAGACTATTCTTTCAAATGAAGAGCGATGTGTCATCTCTGATTTGAAAGAAATAGTACGTTCGCTTGAAAACATTCAAGACGTTTATCCTGACATCTCTGAAAGCATCGAAAGAATAGAAAGTTGTCTTATTGAACTTAAAGACATATCGAAGGAAATAAACAACCAAGCCGAACATGTAGAATACGATCCCCATGAATTGGAATCTATCAACGAAAAGCTTGATTGTATTTATTCGTTAGAGAAAAAACACAGGGTTGACTCTGTAGAAAAGCTGATAGAAATACGAGACAATATTGCAAGTCAGCTCGACCAGATAAACAATAGCGATGAAGAACTGAAAAGAATGGAGGAAAATGTTGAGAAGAATCTAAATCAATGTAAAACATTGGCAAGTAAACTCTCAACCGAAAGAATTCGCTCAGCAAAGGTTATTGAGAAAGAAATGATTAACAAGCTGGTGCCTTTAGGAATCCCCCATGTGAGATTCAAGATTCAAATTGAACCAAAACAGCTACAGGCTGATGGTTCCGACAGAATCAATTTTCTGTTCAGCGCCAACACCAATACTGACATGCAACCCATCAAAGACGTCGCCTCTGGCGGTGAGATATCACGTGTGATGCTTTCTTTAAAAGCAATGATAAGCGGCGCTGTTAACCTTCCAACAATCATTTTTGATGAAATAGACACTGGTGTCAGCGGGAAAATTGCAGAGAAAATGGCTATTATCATGAAGGAAATGGGCCATAACAACCGACAAGTAATCAGCATAACCCACCTTCCACAAATAGCTGCAATGGGAACAAGCCATTACAAAGTATACAAAGAAGAAAGTGCCAATGGAACCATTTCACGCATGAGCATATTGAATCAGGATGAAAGAGTTTCTGAAATCGCCCAAATGCTAAGTGGAGAAACAATTACAGAATCGGCAATCAACCAAGCAAAAGAATTACTTAAATTAGCATAAAGAACATGAAGACAATGATGATAAAAAAAGCAACTTTAGTTATAATCACTTTACTTGTGTGTGTGAGCACTTCCCATGCCCAACCCGCAGGTGTGAAAAATGTGGCAAAAAGCATTTTTTCTCTTTCAACCTATCGAGCTGATGGTTCATTGCTTGCCACCTCACATGGTGTGTTTATAGGTAACAGCGGAGAAGCCGTCAGTGACTTAAAGCCCTTTATCGGTGCAGCAAAAGCAGTGGTGACCAATCAGAAAGGAGACAAAATGAATGTCGTCCGCATATTAGGAATTAACGACATTTATGACATGGCTCGTTTTACTGTAGACGGTAAAACTACTCCTGCCACGATAGCACAAAGTACTGCAAGCCCCGAAACTAAGGTGTGGCTTGTTGAATATGGCATGAAGAATCCTCATGTAACCGAAGCAAGTGTGAAAAGCGTTGAAACATTCATGGAAAAGTATAATTATTATATCTTTGCCATGAACGCTCCAGACAACGCCACATCATGTCCTTTCGTAAATGCGAACGGAGAGATTATCGGATTACTCCAAATGAGCAAAACATCATACAACACTTATGCCACAGATGCTCGATATGCTGGCAGCCTTGCAATATCGGGTCTTTCCTATTCAGATGCCAATATTCGTCAAATAGGAATTCCTGTTGCCATGCCTGATGACAAATCTCAAGCACAACTGTTGTTGATGATGGCTTCCCAAAGTAACGATTCTTTAAAATTTGAAAGCGCTATCAATGATTTCCTTGACAAGTTCCCCACATTAATCGACGGATATGATGCCAAGGCACGTCGATATGTTGATCGTCTCCTATTCGATGAAGCTGACAAAACAATGAGCAATGCAATCAAAAATGCAGAGAATAAAGATGAGGCACACTATAACTATGGAAAGTTGATATATGATAAATTAATATATAATTCTGCAGCATATGACAAGTGGACCCTTGAAAAGGCGGAAGAAGAGATTCAACAAGCCTATTCCATCAATCCGCTTCCACACTACAGAAACATGATTGGACAAATTGAATTTTCAAAGAAAGATTACAACAAGGCTTATGACATCTTCATGCAATTGCATGGTGACAAGCAATATAGCAATCCGGAATTATTATTCAATGCTGCAAGATGTAAAGAAATGATGCAAGCTCCTCACAAAGAAATCATTGCATTGCTCGATAGCGCCATCAACACAACAGACACGTTAAGAATACGCGATGCGGCTCCATATTTCCTTGAACGAGCCAACATATACATGCAAGCTGACAGTTTCAGACAAGCTGTATTCGATTATACACGTTACGAATATCTAATGCAAGGCAGGGTTAGTGCCACCTTCTATTATTTGCGCGAACAAGCAGAAGTGAAAGGAAGATTATACCAACAAGCACTCGTTGATATAGCAAGAGCCATTATTCTCGAACCCAAAGAGCCTTCTTATTATGCTGAAATGGCATCTTTGCAAATTAGATTGAATATGACCGACAAGGCAGAAGAAACTGCTCAGCGGTGTGTTGAAATAGCACCGGATTATCCCGATGGACTGCTTGTTTTAGGTCTTGCACAGGTAAAGAATGGGAAGAAGGAAGAAGGCCTAAAGAATATGCAAAAAGCCAAGGATCTTGGCAACGCCCAAGCTGATTCATTAATCGAAAAATACAGCAAATAAATACCTAAAGTAGTGTGAATTAAGTAGTTCTACGGCATTTATATCACTATTTTTGCAAAAAAAACAAAATAAATTTCATTATAACACTAAAAACTCGTATCTTTGCAATCCAATTTTTAAAACTAACATCAAATTTTTAACAAAAATGACAAAAGCAGATATAATTGAAAAGATCGTTCTCAAAACAGGAGTTGCCAGAAAGGACGTATCAGCATCAGTAGAAGCTTTTATGGAAGTTATAAAAGATAGCCTCCTTGAAAATAAGGAAAATGTATATCTTCGTGGTTTCGGTAGCTTTATCGTTAAGCATCGTGCCGAGAAGACAGCAAGAAACATTTCCAAGAACACCACCATCATGATTGCCGCCCACGATTTCCCAAGCTTCAAGCCTGCAAAGAGTTTCGTGTCAAAAATGAAAGGTGAATAAACTACTATTTCAAAAAGATTTTTCAGTAATTAACATTTAAATATTTTAAGTTATGCCAAACGGAAAAAAGAAAAAAGGTCACAAGATGGCCACTCATAAACGTAAAAAGAGATTAAGAAAGAATCGCCATAAGAGCAAGTAATTATACTTGCTCTTATGCTAAACAAGTTAAAGCAGAATGACCAGCGAAGTAGTAATTGATGTTCAACAGAAAGACATTTCGATTGCACTGCTGGAAGACAAAAGTCTGGTGGAATACCAGGTCGAGCCACGCTCTGCATCTTTCGCTGTTGGAAACATCTATATTGCCAAAGTAAAAAAACTGATGGCAGGACTGAATGCCAGTTTCGTAGATGTAGGTTATGAACGTGACGCCTTTCTGCATTATCTTGACTTAGGAAATCAATTTAACTCTATTGAAAAGTATCTAAAACAGGTACAGAGCGACAGAAAGAAACTTTATCCATTCGCCAAAGCAACACGAATGCCTGAATTGAAGAAAGATGGCAGTGTTGCAAATACCCTCCAAAAAGACCAGGAGGTGTTGGTGCAAATAGTCAAGGAGCCGATATCCACAAAAGGTCCACGACTTACAGCCGAATTAAGTTTTGCAGGACGTTATTTAGTCCTCATCCCATTCAATGATAAGGTTTCTGTTTCGTCAAAAATCAAGAGCGGTGAAGAGCGGGCACGCTTAAAACAACTCATCCAAAGCATTAAGCCAAAGAATTTCGGTGTCATTGTGCGCACCGTAGCTGAAGGAAAACGCGTTGCCGAGCTGGACACAGAGCTTAAAATCCTACTCAAGCGTTGGGAGGACACCATATCAAAGGTACAAAAAACAACAACACGTCCACAACTCGTTTATGAAGAGACTAGCAGAGTGGTAGCATTATTGCGCGACCTGTTCAATCCCTCATATGAAAATATTTTTGTGAACGACGAGCAAGTGTACAATGAGGTAAAAGACTATGTAACACTGATAGCTCCCGAAAAAGCAAATATAGTAAAGCTTTATAGTGGCAAAGTACCTATCTTTGACAATTTTAACATCACAAAGCAGATCAAGTCGAGCTTTGGAAAAACCGTCAACTACAAACATGGAGCATATCTGATTATAGAACATACAGAAGCCATGCATGTTGTTGACGTGAACAGTGGAACACGCACCAAAGCAGAAAAAGGACAGGAGGGAAATGCCTTGGAAGTGAACCTTGGTGCTGCCGATGAACTTGCACGCCAGCTAAGACTGCGTGATATGGGTGGCATTATCATAGTCGACTTTATTGATATGAATCTTGCAGAAGATCGTCAAATGCTTTATGAACGAATGTGCCAAAACATGTCAAAAGATCGTGCTCGGCACAACATTCTGCCACTGAGTAAGTTTGGACTAATGCAAATTACACGTCAACGAGTAAGACCTGCAATGGATGTGAATGTAGAAGAAGTGTGTCCTACATGTTTCGGTAGTGGAAAGATAAGATCAAGCATACTCTTTACAGAGCAACTGGAGAGAAAAATTGATAACCTGGTTAATAAGATAGGCGTAAAGAAATTCAACCTATATGTCCATCCCTATGTTGCAGCATATATCAACCAAGGAGTTATATCGCTCAAACGTAAGTGGCAAATGAGATACGGACTGGGTGTACACATCATCGCTTCGCAAAAGATGGGTTTCTTGCAATATGAATTCTACGACAACAAGAAACAGTACATTGATATGTGCGAAGAGATTGAAGAACAAAAGCAAAAGCCATGATGACATTTTCATCATGGCTTTTGCTTTTGTTTGCCAACATTTCACATAGATGTTTTGGAAAAAACGATGGCATGATTTTTGTGATTGATAAAAAAGTATTATATTTGCAGTGAAAAGAAAGGATATTATTATGGCAAGTCAGTTTTCACCAAAGGTGTCCCAAATTCTAGCTTTTAGCCGAGAGGAGGCTGCACGTTTGGCAAGCAGGACCGTCGGTCCTGAACATCTGCTCCTTGGTCTAATGCGAGATAAACAGAATGCAGTAACAGATTATTTTCATTCATGTGCCATCGATATTAATTCGGTTAAGACAGAATTAGAACAAAAAGTGAGAGAGGATGATTTCATGCAACCCATTAACACTCAAGAATTGGTGTTGAATGAAAAAGCAAGTAACATTTTAAAGCTGGCCGTACTTGAAGCACGCATGCAAACCACACAAACGGTAGATGTTCAACATCTGCTGCTTGCTATTCTGCATGATGCTGTTGACAACGGTGCAAAAACAATATTAGAATTTAACAACATGAATTACGAAGACGCACTAACATATTTTTCTCAGAAAAAAGAAACCATACAACCTCAAAATGGAATAGGTCTGCCAGATGAGGAAGAGGAAGAAGAAGACGGTACGATAGCTAAATCGTCGGGCAATGAGAACAAGAATACCACATCCACTACTCGCAAGAGAAAAGGTGATGGGAAGACTCCTGTTCTTGACAATTTCTCTACTGATTTGACAAAAGCGGCTGCTGAGGGTAAACTCGACCCTGTTGTCGGACGTGAAAAGGAAATACAGCGTGTAATAGAGATTTTAGGTCGTAGAAAGAAGAACAACCCAATATTAATTGGTGAACCAGGAGTTGGTAAGAGCGCTATAGTTGAAGGCATCGCTGCGATGATTGCCAATCATCGCACCTCCCCTATCCTCTTTAACAAGCGATTGGTCAATCTTGATATGACCTCTGTCGTTGCCGGTACAAAATATCGTGGACAGTTTGAAGAAAGAATTAGGGCTCTTATTAAAGAAATAGAGGCAAATCCCGATATCATCGTCTTTATTGACGAGATACACACCATCATAGGTGCTGGTTCTACTCCAGGTTCAATGGATGCAGCCAATATTTTAAAGCCTGCTCTCGCCAGAGGAACCATTCAGTGTATCGGAGCTACAACTCTTGACGAATACAGGAATTCCATTGAAAAAGACGGTGCTCTTGAAAGACGTTTCCAAAAAGTAATTGTAGAACCGACATCTGCTGAAGAGACTTTAGTGATACTTCAAAACATCAAAGAAAGGTATGAACAACACCATCAGGTAACTTATACTGATGACGCCATTTTGACATGCGTCAAATTGACAGACCGGTATATTACCGATCGTTCATTCCCCGACAAGGCCATTGATGCCATGGACGAGGTTGGCTCAAAAATTCATTTGAAAAATGCCACTGTTCCACCGGAGATTACTGAATTGGAGAAAGAAATAGATGAGCTGAAGCAAAAGAAGCAAACAGCTGTTCATGACCAGAATTTCGAATTGGCCGCTGCATACCGCGACAAACAAGTAAGGAAAGAAATAGAACTCGATGAACTCCAGCGTCAGTGGAACTCTGGTAATGTACAGACACGAGAAATTGTCACCGAACAGGATGTTGCCGAAGTGGTTTCCATGATGTCAGGAGTACCAGTACAAAGAATAGCCCAATCGGAAGGTGTGCGTCTGAAGAATCTTGACATCGAGTTGAAGAATACAGTCATAGGACAAGACAGGGCCATTGAAAAAATGGTCAAGGCCATTCAACGAAATCGTGTTGGTTTGAAAGACCCCAACCATCCCATTGGCGCTTTCATGTTCCTTGGTCCGACTGGTGTTGGAAAAACATACCTTGCCAAGAAACTTGCTGAGCAAATGTTTGGCAGTGCCGAGGCTCTCATACGAATTGACATGAGCGAATATGCTGAGAGTTTCAACACATCCCGGCTCATTGGTGCTCCTCCGGGATACGTTGGATATGAGCAAGGCGGTCAGCTAACGGAACAAGTTCGACGTCATCCCTACTCTATTGTCTTGCTAGATGAAATAGAAAAAGCACATGGGAATGTATTTAACATGCTTCTCCAAATGCTAGACGAAGGGCGTCTTACCGACAGCAATGGCCGTCTGGTAGATTTCCGCAACACTGTTATTATTATGACCAGCAATGCCGGAACCAGACAATTAAAAGAGTTTGGTCGTGGAATCGGATTCAATGCTGGCGGTTCTTCAAGCTATGCTTTGAATGATAGCGATAAAGAACATGCACGAAGCATTATTCAAAAGAGTCTGAGCAAGCAATTCTCACCAGAATTTCTTAATCGCTTAGACGAGATTATCACTTTCGACCAACTTGACTTGAACTCTATCAAGCGCATCATCGACATAGAACTAAAGTCGCTTTTCGCTCGTGTCGAGTCACTTGGCTATAAAATGGATATTACAGACACCGCAAAAGAATTTGTGGCCACAAAAGGTTATGACGTACAGTTTGGCGCACGTCCTCTTAAACGAGCCATTCAGAATTATATTGAAGACGGCGTTTGCGAGAAATTGCTTGAGGGTGACTTGAAAGAAGGATGTACCATCCATATTGACAAGTCTTCAAATGAAGAGAAACTTGTATTTGAGTACAGATAACAATGATGAAGAAAAAGCTTTTGACATTGACATTCTTACTTTTTTCCTGTTGGAATCTATTTGCACAATATATTCCAACAGAAGCCAATATTAAGGCAAGAAAAGAGTTTGAAGGGTTCCGGTTTGGTATATTCATTCATTGGGGAATTTATAGTGAGTTTGCCCAAGGCGAATGGTACCTGAATAGCGGAAAGCTTCAGCAAGGTGAATATGCCAAGGCTGCTTCATGTTTCTATCCAGTTAAATTTAATGCAGACCAATGGGTTGCGGCTATCAAAGAGTCTGGAGCAAAGTACATCACGTTTACCAGCAGACACCATGATGGGTTTTCCATGTACAAAACAAACGAAAACGATTATAACATTGTTGATGCCACGCCTTTTAAGCGCGATGTGCTTAGAGAGTTGTCTGATGCATGCCAGAAACAAGGTATAAGACTGCACGTCTATTATTCCATCCTCGACTGGATTCGTGAAGACTATCCATTGGGACGAACAGGACTAAATACAGGTCGCAATTCCGTTAGCAACTGGCAGAGTCTGTCAGCAACAGAGAAGGCTCATATCAATGCCAACAAATATCCTGGGTATTTTCAGTTCATGAAAAATCAAATTGGCGAACTGATTCATAATTATCACATTGATGGATTTTGGTTTGATGGCTATTGGGATCACGACTCGGATTCGATTCCTTTCGACTGGAAGATGCCTGAGTTCTACAAGTATATACACACTTTAAAAGACGATTGCTTAGTAGGCAACAACCATCATATCAAAACTATCGATGGCGAAGACTTCCAAATGTTTGAGCGAGATCTACCAGGTGAAAATAAAGCCGGCTATTCAGAGAACCAGGAAATAAGCACATTACCTTTGGAAATGTGTCAAACCATGAATGGCATGTGGGGATATAAAGTGGCAGATCAAGACTACAAGTCTGGCGACCAGCTTATACAACTTCTCGTAAAGGCTGCAGCTAAAGGAAGTAATTTGTTGCTGAATATCGGTCCACAGCCTAATGGCGAACTTCCTGCAACCGCACTTGACCGACTGAAAGACATTGGTAAATGGATGACTGTATATGGAGAGTCTGTCTATAACACCAAGAAAACAAATCTTCCAGACTTTCCTTGGGGTGTAAGCACTCAAAACAACAAATGTTTGTTCATTCATGTATTTCAAAATGACATGAACACCATTGAGATTCCTGTCGACAAAAAGCCGAAAGACATTTTGGCTTTAGACAACCATCACCGCATGCAGTGGAATTATAATAAGAAAAAGAAAAGTGTCATTGTTCACCTGCCATCATCATATACAAAATCTGACTATGTTGTTCAAATTGTCAAATGATTGTTATGAGAATGGTTGAATAATCAATTTCAGAAACATGGGAAAAAGGATATTAGAGGTTTGTACCGATTCCCTTCAAAGTGTAATCAATGCCGTAGAAGGTGGAGCTGAACGCATCGAACTGTGTTCCGCCCTTTCCCTTGACGGCTTAACACCTTCCATTGGTTTGCTAAAATCCGTTCGAAATCTCTATCCCAATCTGAAAATACACGTTCTGATTCGTCCACGTGAAGGGAATTTCGTATACACAGACGAAGAATTGTCTGTAATGATTCAAGATATAAAAGAAGCCCTACCCTATGCCGATGCTTTTGTCAGCGGCGCGTTGGATAAAGAAAACAACATTAACATTGATTCTACACGACGATTGATTGAATCGTGTCAAGGAAAACCATTCACTTTTCATCGAGCATTCGATTATTGTAAGAATCCACTTCAAGAATTGGACAAACTTATACGTATAGGTGTAAAGCGCGTTCTTACTTCTGGTCAGCAAACGACAGCAGAAGAAGGTATTTCTCTGCTTAAGCAATTAGTTCAAGCCACAAATGACCCAAACGACAATCATCACAACTTGACTATCATGCCTGGCGGAGGTGTCAATGCAAGCAATGCATTAAGAATCTTGGAAGCCACAGGAGCTCATGAAATACATGGCTCATGTTCCATTGTACAAAAAAATGGCATTAAAGTAACAAACGCAAAACTCGTAAAAGACATTATAAATTCCATATAAATTATCGAAACCAAATTGAAGAGAGGATGAATAATAAAGTATACATATTAGACACAACATTAAGAGATGGTGAGCAGGTTCCAGGATGTCAACTGAGTACGATAGAAAAGATTCAGGTGGCAAAACAATTGGAGATACTTGGTGTTGATGTCATTGAAGCAGGATTTCCTGTTTCAAGTCCTGGCGATTTCAATTCTGTCATTGAAATTTCTAAAGTTGTTACTTGGCCTGTCGTCTGCGCACTTTCACGGGCTTTGGAAGAAGACATAGACATTGCAGTCGAGAGCCTGAAATATGCTAAACGCAAAAGAATACACACAGGTATAGGAACAAGCGACTGGCATATAAAGTATAAATTCAAATCTAATCGTGACGAAATCATCGAACGTGCGGTTGCTGCAGTTAAATATGCGAGGAAATATGTAGAAGATGTTGAATTCTACGCTGAAGATGCCGGACGAACAGACAACGAATATCTTGCAAGAGTAATCGAAGCTGTTATCAAAGCTGGTGCAAATGTTGTGAACATTCCCGACACAACAGGGTATTGTCTCCCAGAAGAGTACGGAGAAAAAATAAAATACCTCAAAGAGCATGTTGATGGAATTGATGATGTGATTGTTTCAACCCATTGTCACAACGATTTGGGATTGGCTACCGCAAACACTTATAGTGGAATTATGAATGGCGCACGACAGGTAGAAGTGACAATTAACGGCATTGGTGAAAGGGCTGGAAATGCGTCTCTGGAAGAAATTGCCATGATTCTGAAATGCCATAAACATCTCAACCTCGACTGCAACATCAACACCACTAAAATATATCCTACAAGCAGGATGGTATCCGGACTAATGAACATGCCCGTTCAAGCAAATAAAGCTGTTGTTGGACGAAATGCATTTGCTCATTCCAGTGGGATTCATCAAGATGGAGTTTTAAAAAACACCCAGACATACGAGATTATCAATCCAAAGGAAATCGGATTGAACGACAGTTCGATTGTTCTCACTGCACGCAGTGGACGGGCAGCATTGAAATTCAGACTTGAAGCATTGGGCATTCATATTGAAACAGAAAAAAAACTGGATAAATTGTATCAGAAATTCCTGGCTCTTGCTGACCGTAAGAAAGAACTTAACGACGAAGATATTCTTTTCCTTACTGGAGTCAACTTACCTGAGAGTCATGCCGTGAAGTTGGATTTCCTCCAGGTTACAACGGGCATGGGACTCAGAAGTGTGGCATGTATCGGACTGGATATCAGCAATCAGAAATTCGAGGCGTCAGCAACTGGCAATGGACCAGTCGACGCAGCCATCAATGCCCTAAAAAAAATCATCCTTAAGAAAATGGTCATCAAGGAATTCACCATCCAAGCCATTTCTAAGGGTTCAGATGATGTGGGAAAGGTACATATGCAGGTGGAATACAATGGCAGTCTCTACTATGGATTCGGGGCAAACACCGATATTGTGACAGCTTCGGTTGAAGCATACATTGATTGTATAAATAAATTCAGAGGATGAGCAAGAACACCTTATTTGATAAAATTTGGGACAGTCACGTAGTTCAGACAATTGAAGACGGCCCCACTCAACTATACATTGACCGAATGTATTGTCACGAAGTGACTTCACCTCAAGCTTTTGAGAGTCTGCGAAAAAGGAAACTAAAGTGTTTCCGACCACAGCAGATTTATTGTATGCCCGATCATAATACACCAACGATACATCAAGAAGAGCCTATTGCTGACCCTGTTTCATGTTATCAGGTGGAAATGCTTAGCAAAAATGCAAAAGAATTCAACCTACCATATTTTGGGATGATGCACCGAAACAATGGAATCATTCATGTAGTAGGACCAGAAAAAGGTCTTTCGCTTCCAGGAATGACAATTGTCTGTGGTGACTCTCACACCAGCACCCACGGGGCTATGGGAGCCATTGCCTTTGGCATAGGCACATCGGAGGTGGAAATGGTGTTAGCTTCACAATGTGTATTGCAGCAAAAGCCTAAAACCATGCGCATCAACATCAACGGAAGACTTCAAAAGTGTGTCACTGCGAAGGATGTGGCACTCTACCTCATGTCTCAACTCACCACATCTGGCGCAACAAGCTATTTTGTGGAATATGCCGGCGATGTTGTCAAGGCTATGAGCATGGAAGAAAGGCTCACATTGTGTAACCTCTCTATCGAAATGGGAGCACGTGGTGGAATTGTTGCTCCCGATGAAACGACTTTTCAATATATCAAAGGAAAAGAATATGCTCCCAAAGGGGAACAATGGGAAAAGGCACTTGCGATATGGAAATCCTTGAAAAGCGATAATGATGCAGTGTTCGATAAAGAACTCTCTTTTGATGTCAGCGACATAGAGCCACGTATCACATATGGCACCAACCCAGGCATGGGAATAGGCATTACAGAAGCCATACCAACCGAAAACGACATGGAAAGCGATACAGACAAAGAAGCACTATCAAAAGCTCTCTCATACATGGAATTCCAATCTGGACAGACGCTCATAGGACATCCCGTTGACTACATATTTCTCGGAGCATGCACCAATGGGAGAATTGAAGATTTCAGAGCATTCGCCTCTGTTGTAAACGGACGTCATAAAGCAGAAAACATCACGGCGTGGTTGGTTCCAGGTTCATGGTCGGTTCATGGACAAATCTGCAAAGAAGGATTAGACAAAATATTGCACGCAGCAGGATTTGAAGTCCGCCAGCCTGGTTGCTCCGCTTGCTTGGCCATGAATGGTGATACAATTCCTGCAGGAAAGTATTGCGTATCAACCAGCAACCGCAATTTCGAAGGAAGACAAGGCCCTGGAGCACGAACCATTCTCGCATCACCACTTACCGCGGCAGCTGCCGCAGTTACTGGTGTCATCACCGACCCAAGAACACTCATCTAATAAAGACACTTACACAAATTGAAATATCATGAAACAGAAACTAAACATTATAAGAAGTACCTGTATCCCACTCCCCTTGCAGAATGTGGATACAGACCAGATAATTCCTGCACGTTTCCTTAAAGAAACAACACGCGAAGAGTCTTTCTATGGCAAAAATCTGTTTTATGACTGGAGGTTTTTATCAGACGGTTCACCTAATGGTGATTTCGTTCTGAACAAACCGGAATATAGTGGTTGTATTCTTGTAGCAGGAAAAAACTTCGGAGGTGGTTCAAGTCGTGAACATGCTGCTTGGGCCATAGCTGGATATGGATTCAAAGTGGTGATAAGCAGTGCTTTTGCCGATATACACAAAAATAATGAATTAAACAATTTCGTTCTTCCTGTAGTTGTCAGCGAAGCGTTTTTATCAAAACTATTCTCAACTATCATTGAAAACCCTCAAGCTGAAGTGGAAGTGAATTTACCGTCACAAACAATTACCAACCTCCAAACCAATGACACAGAACATTTTGATATTAATGGATACAAGAAATACTGCTTGATAAATGGCATCGATGATATAGACTTCCTCATTCAAACCAAGTCACTCATAGAGAAATGGGAAAAAACAAAAAATACAGTCGATTATCAGAAATGACAAAGACTGTATTTGTGATGAATGTAGGGACGATCGGGCTCGAACCGATGACCTCTGCAATGTGACTGCAGCGCTCTAAACCAACTGGGCTACGCCCCTCTTAAAATCGGATGCAAAGTTACGAAAATATATTCCATCAAACAAACTTTTTCCTGATTTTTTTCAAAAAAAGTAAAATGTACATCATGCAAGTGTAATGATTAAAAGTTTAGCCCAATATATAAAATACACGATTGTAAATAGATAATATTGGAATTATTATTCGCGCGCCAACAATCTATCATCTTCCATGTTGTAAAAGATAAGGTTTCACCTTGTGAAAGATAAGGTTTCGCCTTGCAAAAGATATGGTTTTGCCTTGCAAAAGATAAGGTTTC